>VFKN01000200.1 GCA_009885525.1 Anaerolineaceae bacterium
AACAGATCCCACCCATGTCCCTTTTGGTGACAAAGCGCGCTCGTGAACTCAACCTCAGTTGCTCGTGGGGCTGAGTGACTCTCCCCTAATTTTTGAGATGATACAAAAAAACTGACGAAAAACGGTGAAAATATTTTTTCGTCAGTTCGAGACCTTAGGACATCCCTTTTTTCTTCTAAACTTCCACCTTTTTCTTCAACTTTTTCAAAGACGCCTCAGTTTGGAAGGTGATCTTACTATCCTTCACATCCACCGTCACGACGGCGCCATCTTTGAACTTGCCGCCGAGCAACTCCACGGAGAGCGGACTCTCGACATATTTTTGGATCGCCCTGCGCAGCGGACGCGCGCCAAAGGCGGGGTCGTAGCCTTCCTTGGCAAGCCACAGGCGCGCGGCGTCGCTCAATTGCACGGTGATGTCATGCTCATTGAGGCGATCCTGCACTTCTTTCATCTGCAGGACAACAATAGATTCCATTTGCTCAATGGTCAGCGGCGAGAACATGATGGTCTCATCTACGCGGTTGAGGAACTCGGGGCGGAACGCGCCTTTGAGCGCCTTCTCAACTTTAGCGTGCATGGCGCGTTCATCGTCATCCGATTTTTGGGTGAGGAATCCGAGTGTGCCGCCTTTTGTCACGTATTCAGTGCCGAGATTGGAGGTCATGATCAGCACCGTATTGCGGAAATCCACAACTTTGCCTTGACCGTCGGTGAGTCGTCCATCATCCAGGATTTGGAGAAGCGCGTTCCATACTTCGGGATGCGCCTTTTCGATTTCATCAAATAGCACAACGCGATACGGGCGGCGGCGAACTGCTTCGGTGAGCTGCCCGCCTTCTTCATAGCCGACGTATCCGGGAGGCGCGCCAAACAAACGGCTGACCGAGTGCTGCTCGCGATATTCGGACATGTCAATGCGAACGAGCGCTTCTTCATCGTCGAACATAAACCATGCGAGGGCTTTGGCGAGCTCGGTTTTGCCAACGCCGGAGGGCCCAATAAAAATAAACGAACCAATCGGTCGGCTGGGATCTTTCAGCCCGGAGCGCGCGCGGCGAATGGCATCTGAAACGGCATGAATGGCTTCTTCCTGTCCGATGATGCGCTCATGCAAACGTGCTTCCATTTGCAGCAGTTTTTCGGATTCAGTTTCGAGCATTTGATTAAGTGGAATACCCGTCCATTGATTCACAACCGAGGCGATATCATCCACGTCTACAACTTCATCCAGCTGATGATCGGCTTCCCATTTATCGCGGCTGACGGTGTATTCCTGCTCGTGGCGCAAACGCTCGGCCTTCTTTTGCGCAGCGCGTTCGTAGTCGCGCTCCAAGCCAGCCTGCTCTTCTTCCGCGCGGAGTTTATCCAGATCGGTTTTCATCGCCTTAAGATCGGGAGGCATGGAATACAAAGCCACGCGAACTTTAGCGGCGGCTTCATCCATCAAGTCGATGGCTTTATCAGGCAGGTGGCGATCGGTGACGTAACGATCCGCGAGACGCGCGGCGGCGGTTAGGGCTTCATCCGAAAAATGAATTTTGTGATGCGCTTCGTATTTGTCGCGCAAGCCGTGCAGCATTTTGATCGTGTCTTCGACGCTGGGTTCGTCCACATAAATGGGCGCGAAGCGTCTTTCAAGCGCAGCATCTTTTTCAATATGTTTATGGAATTCATCGAGCGTGGTCGCGCCGATACATTGCAACTCTCCGCGTGCGAGGGCGGGCTTGAGCATGTTGCTCGCATCCATTGCGCCTTGTGCCGCGCCCGCACCAACGACCGTATGCAATTCATCAATCATCAAAATCACATCGCCCTTTGAGCGCTGAACTTCATCCATTACGGCTTTGAGTCTTTCTTCAAATTCACCGCGGAAACGCGAACCGGCGATCATTGCGCCGAGATCGAGCGCGACAACTTTTTTGCCTGTCAGAATTTCCGGCACATCATTGCTGGCGATTTTCTGCGCGAGTCCTTCCGCAATCGCAGTTTTGCCCACGCCCGCTTCGCCGATGAGCACGGGATTATTTTTGGTGCGGCGCGACAAAATCTGGATGACGCGCAGAATTTCTTTATCGCGACCAATCACCGGGTCGAGTTTGCCCTCACGCGCAAGTTGAGTCAGGTCGCGCGAATATTTTTCCAGCGCGCGGTATTTTGTCTCCGCTTGCGGATCGGTGACGCGCTGTCCGCCGCGCAAATCCTGAATGGCGTCATAGACGCGGTCACGAGTCAGTCCGGCGCTTTCGAGAATTCTCGCGGCAGGCGTGTTGCGCTCCGTCAAAATGGCGAGGAAAATATGCTCGGTGGAAATATATTCATCCTTGAGCCGATTCGCTTCTTCGTTGGCGAGGTCGATAATCCGCTTGACGCGCGGCGTGATAAAGATCTGCCCTGCGCCGCCGCCGAAGATGTTGGCTTTCGGACTGGCGCGGAGTGTGGCATCGAGACGCTCGGTCAACGCTTCGGCGCTGACATTTAGTTTTTCAAGGATTTGGGGAATCACTCCGCCCGGCTGTTCGATCAGCGCCAGGAGGATGTGCTCGGTATCTATTTGGTTGTGTCCGTAGCGCTGAATAATCTCAGCGGCACGCTGCGCGGCTTCTTGCGCGCGCTCGGTAAAGCGGTCAAATCTCATCATGGTAGTTGTTCTCCGTGTAGGACGATCAACAATGATCTATCGTCAATGGCCAAATTATAACAAATGCCAGATTTACGCGTTGTTTGCGGGGCGTAAGAGGTGTGTTAGATTTTTTAGGAATGTAGCAAAGCGGTATAATGCACTTATGAAAGGAGACGCCATGTATAGCACTTCGTACCAAATCAATATCGAAAGACAGGACATTGTTCTTCGTTTCCGCCGCGACGCCATTGACGAGGCGGCGCTTGCCCGATTTTTGGATTATCTTGAACTTGAATCGATCCGCAGACAAAGCCAGTTGACCGAAAAACAGGCTACGGACTTGGCAAGTGAAATTGACAAGGCTGTTTGGGCAAGTCTCAAAACCTCTTTTTTGAAGGCGTGAAATCTTGACCCGCGTTGTGGTGGACACGAACATTATTTTCTCCGCGCTGATCAGTGGCGCGGAGTCTGCTTTCGCTGAGACACTGCTGCGTTCGGATAATCAATTCTTTGTTTGCGAATCTACCATCGTGGAGATTTTCAAGCACAAGGAAAAGATCATCAAGTTTGCGCGTATTTCAGAGGACGATATGACACGCTGGTATCACTTACTGCTCAAACACTTGCAACTGTACAAAGAGGATTTGATTGCCCCCGAAAACCGCAAAGCTGCATACGAATTATGCAAAGACGTTGACGAAGCCGATACGCCTCATGTTGCGCTTGCGCTGGAGTTGAAAGCCGTTTTATGGACGGGAGATAAAAAACTGCAAAATGGGTTGATAAAGAAAGGGTTTGATAAGTTTTTTACGCCGAAAGTTTAAGTCTGCTTACGTGGGAGGGTTTATAACAAATGTCGGATTTGCGGGCTGTTTGTGGGGCGTAAGAGGTGTATTAGATTTTTTGGGGAATGTTGTCAAAATATGAGGGGAGGCGTATAGTAGAGATGCATTTGACTGTGTCCCGTTTTAGTGAGAAACCAAGCCCCGATCCAATATTCGCTAACGCAAAATATTATTTACCTAAATCGTGAAAAGGTTGAAAATAAAAAATCAAAAGTAATAGGAGGTTTTTATGTCATCAAATATAAACCAGAAAACTTACGCAATGGTACGCATCCTTCCCATGAGCAAAAAGGAATTGAATGGTTGGGATATAAAAGATTTTCTACTTATAGAACTGGCAATAGAACGAAAAGGTAAGTATCATTACAGGACCGCTGGAATGAAAAGCGAGCCGAACTCTGTAATATTATTTCAATTTGATAATAAGGTAATCGGATTGGCTGATTTGGATGAGGTCAAAAAACGTAATGATTCAGGATATTTCGATATTTCCATCGATTTAGATAATGACCTTGACTATAAAGGGGCTTATTATTTTGAGCCACACTCTATTAGAACCTTCAACCCAGTTAGCGCAGAAGAAATAAAAAGAATTTGGGATAATGAATTCACTGATAATAATGGCAATAAACATCCAGCTTTTGAGCAGTTTAACGAAGTAAAACATTTCTTGGATCCTGAAAAATACCCGGATTTTTGTAGATTACTTAAAAGTAAAGGTATAGAAGAGCCCAAAATACTTAAATAAAATAGCAACAAGGTGTAATAGCAAAGATTAAATAATCAAAAGACAAAGGAGTGTTGTCTATGGAATTCAAACTTGGTAAATCATATACCCGAGACGAAATACATAATGCACTTGGAGGCGAAAAAGAGACTTACTTGCCGCAAGTTAATAAAAAAATTGTATGTGGTTGTTTCAGCCGAGAATCAAACCCCAAAGCACCAGAAGAAATTCTTGTTGGCAATGCGCCTAAAGTGGTAGAGAAGGCTGAAATTCTAATTGGGCAAACTGAATCTATTCCTGTATTTTTAAAGCGTAGCATTAACAATTGGGAGTATGTTGGAGTATACAGATTCAAAGATCATTCCACAAATAAGGATTTGATTTTAAAAAAAGAACGTGAATCTGGAAGAGAATATATTGCGATGATCCTTTATTTGGAAGAGGTATGACCTAATGAGAATCGCGGCGATAAATCGCCTGCTCAGTACATGGAAATCCTACGGATTCGGCATCCCGAGTCGGTTTCCAACCGACTTTGATGAACTGAGGCGGAGATTCATCTCCCACCGAATCACCATTCAACAAAAAACTCCGAGACGCTTTACGCAAGGTCTCGGAGTTTCGTTTACATCATGTCAGCCTACGCAGATAATGCCAATTCCTTCACCAGCGTTTGCGGCAGGGAAATAGGCGAGAACAAGGCAACGGGAAAAAGATAGTCCTCGCCAGATTCGTCAATGACACAGATCATTTTGTGGCTTTCCGCTTCCTTGTCCGCTATGACTTGGTAAATCTTGCGCGGTTCAAGCGAGGCTTCGTATCCGCTGTTTTTTAGGCATACAACAAATTGAGGAAATTCTTTTGTAGTCATATTTATTTTCCAACCTGTCAAGGTCGCGGATGGAATTGCCAATCGCTATGGTTTCTATGTCCGTGATTTCACTGAGAATTTCAATGTTTTCCATTGCAACGGTTATTATACTCTTGATGCATATACTCAGTAGATGAAAATTTCGTAGTAACGACTTCAGTCGTCCGCTTGAAAATGCGACTAAAGTCGCAACTACGAGCCCAATTTTTCATCTACTGAGACTCAAACGAAGACATATCTACAAATTACTTTTCTCCGGGGGGATCAACCAGGTCTTTTACACCAAATTGGTTTTCGTAAAAGGATAACAATGCATCAGCCTTCAACTGAAATTCCAGATCAGTATTCCCCATCTCTACGGATTTTTGCAGGTATTCAATGTGGGCAACCAAACGTTCACGGAAATTAACATTCGTCGAAGCAGGCAAAATCGCATCCAATTCGTTGATCATTCCTTTTGCCTGTTGAACAATCGTCAACGCCTGAGAGAGCGGGGTTGCTTCATTCAAAACTTCTTTGAGCAACTTGCACTTATAACTGCGGCATGCGCGCGGATAGTGGGGTGAAGTATAAATCGTGCACTGACCCTGCCATAATGGGCAGGGCAGGTTAAACCCCCGCTGCCGTGGATCGGAACGGAATACATTCAAGCCCAGCGCCTGAGCCGAATCCAGTTCAGCAGATTTTAGTTTTGCCCAGATAAATAAATGTCCGGTGCAGCACAGCCCGCATGACTTACATAAAATGGCTGCTTGAGATTCACTTGTTCCATCAATATCTGTCATCCCAAAATAATATCCCAGTAAACATAAACTGACAATCACACTTTAAGAAACGCCTGCTAACAGGTCATCGTTGCCAAAGTTTTTTTTCGCGGCTTCCCAAAAATTGAAAACAAATCCGCAAATCCTGATAAACTTTATATTATTCCCTTGACACACCTTAACTCTTTATGATATAACCTGCCGCTAATAACAATTGAATAACTCGCTCTTATCCAGAGAGGTGGAGGGACCGGCCCTTTGAAACCTCGGCAACCAAACTAAAATTATGGTGCCAATTCCGCAAGTAAGAATAGCTAATGGCTATTCGTATCTGGAAGATAAGATGATGGTGTAGACGTATACCTCTTCTTTTACTTCCGGAAGAGGTTATTTTTTTTCCTTAACGGGATAATGTAACTCTTCCGGGGGCGGGTAAATCCCCATTCAATTTATAGAGGAGAACGTCCATGTCCACAATCAAAGATCGTCAATTAGGTTTCGCAACCCGTCAGTTGCACGCGGGTTACAGCCCCGACCCCACCACAGGCAGCCGCGCCGTACCGTTGTATCAGACAACGAGTTATCAATTCAAAAGCACGGAACATGCCGCTAATTTATTCGCGCTTAAAGAGCTGGGAAATATTTATACGCGCTTGATGAACCCCACCACCGATGTACTCGAGCAGCGCATCGCCTCACTCGAAGGCGGAGTTGCCGCGCTCGCCGCGAGTTCTGGTCATGCCGCGCAGGCGCAAGCCATCTTCACGCTTTGCAGCGCAGGCGATCATATTGTTTCATCATCACGGTTGTATGGCGGCACTTACAATCAATTCGCTTACACACTGCCCAGACTTGGCATAGAAGTTACATTCGTTGATCCGACCGACCCAAAGAATTTTGAAGC
Source organism: Anaerolineaceae bacterium (assembly GCA_009885525.1). Classification (GTDB taxonomy): domain Bacteria; phylum Chloroflexota; class Anaerolineae; order Anaerolineales; family Villigracilaceae; genus Villigracilis. Next base: position 6,735 of record VFKN01000200.1, read on the forward strand.
CGCCATCAGGCCGAATACCAAAATTATTTATGGTGAAACACTCGGCAACCCTGATCTCGCCATCTTCCCATTTGAAGAAGTCTCCGCGATTGCAAATAAACATCAGATCATTTTGATGATCGATAACACCTTTGCCACGCCGTATCTCTTCCGTCCGTTTGAATGGGGCGCGCATGTCATCACCCACTCGACCACCAAATTCATCACCGGCAACGGCACATCCATCGGCGGCATCATCGTGGATGGCGGCAACTATGACTGGAGCAACGGCAAGTTCGAGAATTTCAACACGCCCGACCCTTCCTATCACGGATTGGTTTACTCCTCGATTGCCGCCGCGGGACTTCCCCCGTTTGCGATTAAGGCGCGCGTGCATGTGCTGCGCGACATCGGCGCGTGCCAGTCGCCTTTCAACTCATGGCAGACATTACTCGGAATTGAAACGCTTAGCCTGCGCATGGATCGCCATGTGGAGAACGCGCAAGCCGTCGCGGAATATCTCGAGAAGCATCCCAAAGTCAGCTGGGTTAAATTCCCTGGCTTGAAGAGTCATCCCGATTATGATCGCGCGAAAAAATACCTGCCCAAAGGCGCAGGCGCGATCCTCGGTTTTGGAATCAAAGGCGGAGTAGAAGCCGGCAAGAAATTTATCGAGAGCCTGCAACTCTTCAGCCACCTTGCAAATGTTGGCGATGCGCGCAGTCTCGCCATTCACCCCGCCACCACCACGCACAGCCAGCTCACCGAAGAGCAGCAGATCAGCGCTGGCGTCAGCCCTGATTTCATCCGCTTGAGCATCGGTCTCGAAGACATCGAAGACATCAAGTGGGATCTGGATCAAGCGCTAAATTCTTAAGGATGAAGGCGGAAGGATGAAGGATGAATTTTTTCCTTCGTCCTTCCTTCATCATTCATCTTTCATAATTCATCCTTTTCCTCCCATGCCTGTAAAAATTCCCACTACCCTTCCCGCCCGCGAAATTCTCGAACGCGAAAATATTTTCATCATGGATGAAGATCGCGCGCAGCATCAAGACATCCGCCCGCTGCGCGTCGCGATCTTGAATCTCATGCCCACAAAAATTTCGACAGAGACGCAGTTACTGCGGCTGTTGAGCAACTCCGCGCTGCAAGTGGAAATTACACTCGTCAACACTGCCACGCACGAAGCAAAGAACACCGATGCGGATCATTTGCTCGAACATTACGTCACCTTTGATGAGATCAAAAACGAAAAATTTGACGGTCTCATCATCACGGGCGCGCCGATTGAGCAAATGCAATTTGAAGAAGTCGATTATTGGAAGGAACTCACCCAGATCATGGATTGGGCCGAGACGAATGTCGAATCTACATTTTATATTTGCTGGGGCGCGCAAGCCGGACTTTACCACCGCTACGGCATCCCCAAATATGATCTGCCCAAGAAGATGTTCGGCGTCTTCGAGCACCGCGTTCTTTCTTCAACCACCAGTCTGATGCGCGGCTTCGACGATATTTTCCTCGCCCCGCATTCGCGCCACACCGAAATTCGCCGCGCAGATATTGAAAAAGTTGACGAGTTGCAAATCCTCGCGGAGTCAGACGAAGCGGGCGTATATATCGTTGGCACAAAGGATGGGCGTCATCTTTTTATCACGGGACATTCCGAATATGACCCGTTCACGCTCAAAGCCGAATATGACCGCGACGTGAACAAAGGCTTGCCGATCAACGTGCCGCAAAATTATTATCCGCACGACGACCCAACTCAAATGCCAAACGTCCGCTGGCGCGGACATGCGAACCTGTTGTATTCAAACTGGTTGAATTATTACGTGTATCAAGTTACGCCATACGATCCGAACGATATCCCGAAAAAAAACAATTAAATCCGCATCTACAGACTCAGCAGCAGAGGTTTCATGACCACTGATCGAAAATTTGGCTTTAACACCAGGCAACTCCATGCAGGTTATACGGTTGACCCAGCCACAGGCAGCCGCGCAGTTCCAATTTATCAAACCTCTGCCTATGATCTGAAAAGCACAGAAAGGGCGGCGCGCATGTTTGCCTTGCAGGAATCGGGAAATATTTACACTCGTATTTCCAACCCTACCACCAATGTGCTTGAGAATCGCATGGCAAGCCTTGAAGGCGGATTGGGCGCGCTTGAAGTCAGCTCTGGGCACGCGGCGCAGGCCGCAGCCATCCTCACTATTTGCGAAGCGGGCGATCACATTGTTTCAACATCCACTTTATATGGCGGGACAGTTACTCAATTCAAATATACATTTCCGCGGCTGGGAATTACCGTCACGCTGGTAGACCCGACCGACCCCGAAAATTTTCGGCGCGCCATTCAGCCAAACACCAAGATTATTTATGGCGAGACCATCAGTAACCCGCTTGTGAATGTTTTTCCGTTCGAAGAAGTCTCCACGATCGCAAAAGAGTTTGGCATCCCCTTGATGATCGACAACACTTTTGCCACGCCATATTTATGCAGACCCTTTGAATGGGGCGCGGATATCGTCACGCACTCGACGACAAAATTCATCGGCGGGCATGGCACATCCATCGGCGGCGTGATCGTGGACAGCGGAAAATTCAATTGGAGCAAAAGCGGGAGATTTAAAAATTTTACAGAGCCAGACCCCGCTTATCATCACGTTGTATACGCGGAAGATTTTGGTCCGCTCGCTTTTATTTCCAAAGCGCGCGCGGGCATTCTGCGCGATTTCGGTATGTGTCAACAACCCATTATTTCATGGCAATTTTTGCAGGGACTGGACACCTTATCCTTGCGCATGGATCAACATGTCAAAAATGCACAACGTGTTGCGGGATATCTTGAAAACCATCCCAAAGTTAAATGGGTAACATATGCAGGGCTGCAAAGCCATCCTGATTATGAAAGAGCAAAAAAATACCTGCCAAAGGGAGCAAGTGCTGTGTTGGGTTTTGGCGTTATAGGCGGTCAGGAGGCGGGCGCGCGTTTTATTGACAACCTGCAATTGTTCAGTCATGTTGCAAATATCGGTGACGCGAAGTCGCTTGCCATTCATCCTGCCAGCACGACACACTCGCAACTTTCAGATGAAGAACAAACCGCGGCGGGCGTCAGCCCGGATTTCATCCGCTTGAGTATTGGGTTGGAAGATATTGAAGACATTCTTTGGGATCTGGATCAGGCGCTAAACGCTTAGCCCGTTCTTGTAATATTCTTACATGGTCGCGTTGACATGTACTGATAAGATTTCCCCCACCCCAAAAAATTTTTTTTTGCAAAAGATATATTCACCCCGTTAGAGAGTGTTTCTTAAGTCCAATTCACCGCAGACACCTGTACTTGCGTACGGTGCAAGTGTAAACACGGATAAAAAGGATTTACGAGCATTTTCAAGGCAGGTTTTATCAGAAATCTGTGTTTATCTGCGTTAATCTGTGGTTAAAAATTCTTTAAGATACAGACCCTAAGTAGAAGTATCGCTATTGCTGTCTGTTACTAAACTATAGCAAGGAGCATCAGCACCTGTATCGTCACAGCTTGCGAAACGATATACCTGCCCCTTTCCTTTTGAGCGATGTTCCGTCGCTCCATCAGGAACAACAATAGCATGTTTCATCTGTTCTTGTGTAAGTTGGTCTGGCTTTTTGTTTTCGCCTTTTGCTTGCGCTGTAAACGCCAATTGGGTGAAAAGCAATAAGGTCAGAAAGAAAGTGATGGTTTTTATGATTCGTTTCATAGTTCATACTCCTTGTATTTTGATTTTGATACAAGAAGAATTCTATGCCAATCCCTTCATTTTGTCCCTACACAAAACCATAGTCTTTAACCTATGTTTTTATATAGGTTGTCAGGCAAATTGTCCCTAGCCCAAAGTGCCGCTTGCAGGCGTAATTCCACTTGCAGTTTCACAAACACATGGATGCTGTCCTGGAAATTGCGCTTTCTGAGAAGGTGACAACCGCGCCGCCAAGACCGAGGAAGCGCAAGGATGAAGAAGGGTAGGTTCTAAAATTGGCTATAAAAAACGACTCGCCTGTTTTGAAATTTAGGCGAGTCGTTTTACTTTGATCTTGTGGTGTTATTCTGAATCGCGCAATTATCTTGTTATATTAAAGACCCATGGCCCATAAATATTTTTCTGGATCGAATCCATAATGATGCGATCTGCTTCTTGGTTGCTCATATTGTTTGGTTTCTGAACAAGCGTATAAAACGTCCCACCTGAATAAGCGAGGACGACTTTCTTGACTTGCGGTTTTGGTTTTGGATTCATGATTCTCCTGGGTAGTACAGACTTAAGTCTGTGCTATGAATAAAATAAAAAACAGCCCTCCAAGAAGGAGGGCTGTTTGGTTTGACTTGAGTGTATGCGTTAGTGCATTGCTGCGTTACGTTCGCCGTCAAAACAAAAATATCCCGACCTTCTTAGGGAAGTGGGCTTCGGACGACGTGTACGCGGCAGAGCAAAGACTGTAAACATGATGGGCGGTATTCTACTCGAAAAGTGAAATGAGTCAATGGTTTTGGGAAATTTCATTCCAATTCATTAATGACTCACCTTACGCACCCTGCTCAAAGGCAGGCTGTGCCCACCATGTTTTTCAATCTGCTTCACAGGGGCAAAGCCCCTGTGAGAGCACTATACTGCGTAAGGTGAGTTAATGAGTTCCTTCCAATTTTCAAAATAGTCTATGCCGGCCTGTGTAAATGCTTCCGCTTTGGCGGGGCTGCCGCTCGTTAACCCGATGGCGCGTGTTGTCACGTCCAACCCTGAATGTTTTAATATCTCTCCAGCCGCAAGCGTGGAACGAATTCCGCCCATGGTATCTTCCACAACGAATAATTCAAACGCATGCGGCAAATGCTCCAAAAAAATTTTGACCTCACCTGTTTGATACCAATCACCCGCAGATTGCAAGCCAGCCCATTCGTCACCGGTGAACGCCGCGACAGCAGCCGCGAGCGCATGGACAGGCGATGGTTTGAGTAATGCGCTTGCATCAAGTCCGCGTTGGGCTGCGAGGTATTCCAGTTTTCCAAAAGCAATCAGGGGTATATCTGCAAGCCCGACAAGATTCAGCGCGATTTCTGCTTCGGGCGCATACCCGAAATGAGAAGCATCCACTTCACGCGGCGGCGCAGATGGGCGCGCAGTTAAGCCAGCCAAATGAATATCTGGCTGCCGCAGTTTCGCGCGGATCTCATCATTGATGTTGGAACGGTCATGCGTGAGCAGAAAAGATTCCGTTTCAACTTCTGCGGGCAATTCATAGGTTTTGCTAAATGCATGGCTGCCCAGCGAATAATGCTGAAACAACCGCATGGTCTGCGAGAAATTAACGCTGCGCGATTGACTCAAAATATTAACACGCAAATCCATGGGGATAAATGGAAAGCATCCGTACTGCAAGGCGGCTTCCGCAGGATATTGACCGGCAATAAATTCAAATTCAGGAATGATCAGTTCACGCGGCAGATATCCATTTATATGGCGACCAATCTCTGCTGCGGCAGGGAACAGATCGGCGGGCAGATTCAGATTGGGGCGATGCGCGAGAATATCGTTCCACAGAGAACTCAGCAAAAGCGGAACCATATCCCACTCGCTGAAAATTCCGCGCTTTTCCAACTCCGCTAATTTTTCTTCGGGAAAATCAAAATGATCCAATCCCATCAGACTCGCAAAATGATTTAACGTAGCGTGTAACGCGGCGCGGTATCCGCCGTGATGCACGAGCACGCCGTCAATATCGAGCAGAATAATTTTTTTCATTTGTGGCGTTTCTCTAATTCAGCCAGCACATCGGCGGGCGTTAATCCGCGCGCGGCCAGTAAGACGAGTGTGTGATACGTCAGGTCAGCGACTTCTTCGATGAGACGCTGATCTTCCTGCGTGAGCGCGGCGACCACAACCTCTGTGCCTTCTTCGCCAACTTTCTGCGCGATCTTCGGCAAGCCTTCATTGAACAGACTCGTTGTATAAGATTTTTCGCTTGGATTATTTTTTCGATCTTCGATCACGTCAAACAACCATTGAATGCTCATTTTTTTCTCCGGTTTCAGGTTGCAAGTTACAAGTCACAGGTTTTGAACTTTCAACCTTCAACCTGTAACCTTCCGATAAAAACAACTTCGTTCTCCAGTATGACATGCCGCACCTGCGGGATTAACCAGCACCAGCAATGTGTCAGCATCGCAATCCACGCGGATATCAACCACGCTTTGGATATTGCCCGAAGTCGCGCCCTTGTGCCATAACTCTTGACGACTGCGCGACCAGAAATGCGTTTCACCAGTGGACAATGTAAGTGCCAATGACTCGGCGTTCATATAAGCCAGCATCAACACTTCATTTGTGTTTACATCCTGCACAATCGCGGGGACAAGTCCGTTCACATCGTACTTGATTTCATCCTTCATAATTCATCCTTCATCCTTTTCTTACAGCCACATTTAAAATTTGCAATTCCCGTTTCAAATCTGGAATCAATAATTTACCATCATGAAAAAGTGACGCAGCCAACGCGGCATCGGCTTTGCCTGCTTTCAACACATCAGCAAAATGGGATGGATTCCCCGCGCCGCCGGAAGCGATGACGGGTACGGATACATTCTCAGCAATCGTGCGTGTTAGTTCAATGTCATAGCCAGCGAGTGTGCCATCCGCATCCATGCTGGTGATGAGGATCTCGCCTGCGCCTAATTCGACGCCGCGAATCGCCCACTCGATTGCATCCAAACCAGTTGCGACTCTGCCGCCATTAATGAAAACTTCCCAACTCGAATCGCGGCGGCGGCGAGCATCAATTGCCAGCACGATGCACTGCGCGCCAAAGCGTGCCGCGCCTTCAGATAAAAGTTTTGGGTCGCTGATCGCCGCCGAGTTGACGCTGATTTTATCTGCACCAGCCAGTAATAAATTACGCATATCATCCACTGTGCGAATGCCGCCGCCGACAGTAAGCGGCATGAAGACCGTATCCGCTACGCGCCCGACAAGTTCGCGCGTAGTTTGGCGTCCCTCATACGTGGCGGAAATATCGAGGAACACCAATTCATCCGCGCCCTGCTCATCATAAAGACGCGCCTGTTCAACGGGATCGCCCGCATCGCGCAAGTTGATAAAGTTCACACCCTTAACCACACGCCCATCTTTGATATCAAGGCATGGGATGATTCGTTTTGCTAACATAATTTCTCCAGTTTGAAAGTTACAGGTTGAAGGTTGCAGGTTAAACTTTAAACTTTCAACCTGCAACTTGTAACGCTCTTTCCAATTCAATCGTCCCTTCATACAACGCACGCCCGATGATCGCACCGGAAAGATTGGCAGCACGCGCCGCGATGACATCATCCAATGTATGCACGCCACCCGAAGCAATCACATCCAACCCGCTGACATCTGCCAGCGCGCGAGTCGCGGCGATGTTCAAGCCCTGCCCCATTCCATCACGGCTGACATCAGTGAAGATGGTCGTGCGCAAGCCAAGCGTTTTCATTTGAAGCGCGAGAGCGTGCGCTGAAATTCCGCCATCTGATTGCCATCCGCGCACGCGCACAATTCCATCACGCGCATCAATGCCAACAGCGATTTTTTCCGCGCCGAATTTTTTCAGCGCATCTGCAACGATCTCCGGCTGCTCGACTGCAATTGTTCCAAGCACAACGCGACTCACGCCCAAACTCAAAACCTGTGATACAGAATCGAGTGAGCGCATCCCGCCGCCGAATTGAACATCCGCGCCAAATTCTTTTGCTGCGTTTAATATGGAAACAAGCGCGTTCTGATTTGCGGTATCGCCTTCACCAAACGCGCCATCCAGATTAACAACGTGCAGCCACTTCGCGCCCAGAATCAACCAACGCTGCGCTGTCTCGGCGGGGTCATCGCTGTACGAGGTCATCCGCGCAGGGTCGCCTTCTTTCAAGCGGACAACTTTTCCGCCGCGCAGATCAATTGCGGGGTAAATTGTAAAATTCATTTTGCCTCCAGAAAATTTTTCAAAATTCGCAATCCAATCGCCTGGCTTTTTTCTGGATGAAATTGCACGCCAAAAATATTTCCGCGCCGCACAGCACACGCATATTGCAAACCGTAATCGGTTGTCGCGATCACATCCGCTATATTTTGCGGCTGACAATAATACGAGTGATTGAAATAAACATACGCGCCATTATCAATCTGATTAAAGAGCAGCGCATCATTCTCAATCTCAATTTGATTCCAACCCGTATGCGGAATCTTCACCCCAAGCGATTCATCGAAACGCATAACGCGTCCTTTCAGCAATCCAAGACCCGCATGTTCGCCCATCTCTTCGCCAACCTCAAATAAGGCTTGCATGCCCACACAAATTCCAAGCAATGGGATGCCGCGCACGGCGATTTCTTTGATAACCGATTCCAACTCACCCGCGCGCAAGCCGGACATAAAATCACCAAATGCGCCAACACCTGGTAAGACAACTCGATTGCCCGATAAAACTTTATCCGGGTCATTCGTACGCAAAACATTTGCGCCGATGCTTTCCAATGCTTTTTGCACCGAACGCAGATTGCCTGTGCCCGCATCAATTAATATGACGTCATTCATTCGGTTAACGTCCCTTTCGTGGATGGGATCATACCCGCACGGCGCGGATCAATTTGCGTGGACAGATCCAACGTGCGCGCCCACGCTTTGAAAAGCGCCTCGGCTTGATGATGATCGTCGCGCCCGTATAAAATCCGCGCATGTAAATTACAGCGCGCTGTCACAGCAAATGACTCAAAGAAATGCGGGAACAATGTGGTTGGGATATTACCGACATAAGGCGTATGCCAATCCGCTTGGATCACGGCGTAAGGACGCCCCGAAAGATCCAGCGCGACGTGCGCCAGCGTTTCATCCATCGGCGCGAAGCAATCCGCCATGCGGACAATTCCCTTGCGGTCAGCGAGCGCTTTATCAAAGGCTTGACCTAACGCCAGCGCAACATCTTCGACCGTGTGGTGAACGTCAATGTGCAAATCACCTTTTGCTTGCACGGTGAGGTCGAACAACCCATGCACAGCGAGATGCGTCAACATGTGATCGAGAAATCCAATATCGGTGGAAATATCGTGTTTGCCGCTTCCATCCAAATTTAATTTGATCGTTATTTGTGTTTCATTTGTTTGACGTGATATTTCAGCAGTGCGCATGTTTTCTCCTCGGGGTAATAAGTTGGCAGGTTTGTAGGTTGGAAAGTTAAAACCCGTCAACTTTTAAACCTTATAACTTTCCAATGCTTTTAACAGTGTATCCGTGTCTTGCGGTCTGCCCACGCTGATGCGGATGTGATCGCGCAAGCCGGGTTTATTAAAATAGCGGATAAAAACCCCATGCTGCTGTGCCAATTGTGCTTTGAGTTCAGCCGCATCCCTGCCAATGACCTGACACAAAATAAAATTGGATTGAGTGGGATATGGTTTCAAGTATGGAATTTTCTGCAACTCAGCAAATAATTTTGCACGTTCACTTTTCAAAAGTTCAACAACTTTCGTCAGTTCATCTGTATGCTCCAATGAGACTTGCGCCGCAACACTTGCCGCAACATTAATGTTATATGGCTGTTTGGATTTCCATAAGATCGGCATAAGCCAAAGCGGAAATGCGCCATAGCCAACACGCAGCCCCGCCAGCCCAGCCCATTTGCTAAAGGTTCGCAACACCACCAGATTTTCACGCGCAGGCACTTCGCGAATGCGGCTCAAATTTGCGCCAAGATTTTCGCCTGCAAATTCAATGTAGGCTTCATCTAAAACAATCAATGTGGGCAATTCCAACAATGCTTCGATAGTCTTTGCATCAAGCACTGAGCCATCTGGATTATTTGGCGATGTAATGAAGAGTAATTTTGGCTGATGAGTTTTCACCGCTTCACGAATAGACTCCAAATCCAGTGAAAAATCCGCGCGGCGCGAAACTTCGATACAGCGTGCGGCGTTGAGTTCCGCATCAAATGAATACATGCCAAAAGTTGGTGGACAGGAGAGAATGCAATCATCGGGTTCAAGAAAGACGCGCATGAGCAGGTCGAGCAATTCGTCCGCGCCCGCGCCCGCCATTAAATATTCAGCGGGAACACCCGTAAATTCCGCGAGAGATTTACGCAAGGCACGGCTTTCAGGGTCGGGATAAATATGCGGAAATTCCATGTTTGCCAATGCTTCGCGCACCACAGTCAAGGGACCGTATGGATTTTCGTTGGCATCTAGTTTAATAATTTGTTCCGCGCTTCGCCCCAAACGTGCTGATAAAACTTCAAAAGGTTCAATGGGCACATAAGGCGGCAAGGATTCAAGATGTTTTCTAATTTTCATGTTAACTCCAAAGTAAAGACCTGACAGGTTTTATTGTGACACTGGTCAATCAGACTTCTATGAAAACCTGTCAGGTCTGACTCCTTAATAACGCCGCATTTTGATGCGCATCCAAACCTTCGGACGCCGCGATGGTTGCCGCTATCGGAGCGATATCCTCCACCGTTTTTTCATCCAGCGCAATGAGGCTAACGATCTTTATAAAATCCCAAACATTAAGCGGAGATGCAAAACGCGCAGAGCCGCCCGTGGGCATCACGTGACTTGGGCCTGCGAGATAATCACCCAGCACCTCAAAGGAATGTTCGCCCACGAATACTCCGCCCGCATTATTAACTTTTTCCACCCAGCGCCACGGATCATTTACAGATAAAGCGAGATGTTCAGGCGCGTAATCATTTGCCAATTGCACGGCTTCATCAAGATCACGAGTCAACACAGCGCCGCCGCGATTTTCCAGTGAAGCAGCAATAATATCTGCGCGTCCGCGCTGCTCAAGTTGTTGACCCACTTCGATGCGTACCTTCTCGATCAAGGATTGTGATGGCGTCAACAAAATAGCGGATGCCAATAGATCATGTTCGGCCTGCGCAAGCAAATCAGCAGCGACCCATGCGGCGTTCGCGGATTCATCTGCGATGACGACGGTTTCGGTGGGACCGGCCAACCCGTCAATGCCGACCACGCCATAGACTTGGCGCTTGGCGAGTGTGACAAATAAATTTCCGGGACCGAAAATTTTATCCACGGGCTGAATGGTTTCAGTGCCATATGCCAGCGCCGCAATTGCCTGTGCGCCGCCGAGCAGATAAACTTTGTCCACGCCAGCGATGGCGCAGGCGGCGAGGATTATCGGATCAACGGGTGGATTAATATCCGCGAGAGAACGATTGGGCGGCGTGACGACAATAATCTCTTTCACACCCGCCACACGCGCGGGGATGGCACTCATCAAAACCGTGGATGGTAGCGGAGCGGTTCCGCCCGGAACATATAATCCCACGCGTTGAATGGGGCGGATAATCTGCCCAAGTGTGCCGCCGAGTTCATTGGTGAACCATGATGTCAACGGCTGCTTGCGATGAAATGCTTCAATGCGGGCGGCGGCTTTTTCGAGCGCATCACGCTGCGCGGGCGCGAGCGAATCCAATGCGGATTGGATCAATATTGGGGAAACAGGATCAGGCCGAAGGGAGATTGAATCAAGCGTTTGAGTCCACTTTTGAAGGGCTGAGTCTCCGTTCATCCGCACATCTTTTAAAATTTTTGTGACCGCCTGTTCAGGAGTTAATGCCTCGCCGAAAAGTTTTGCGATGCCATCCAGCACGCGTTGACTGACGGGAAATTCATCCGGCGGCGTACGTTTGAGGATGGTTTGTTTTGCAGTTTGTGGATCGTATTGTTTGAGCATGATGACTCCTTATGCGAGCGCGTTGAGCATCGCTTTGTAACGCGGCGGCTCTTCTTCAAAAATATAAATGATCGGCGAAACGATGATGCCGCTGCCGCCGATGAGGCGCAGCTCGGAAATGGCTTGCGGCAAATGATCGCGGCGCACGACGACTGTGATTGAATACCAATTGGGTTCGCCATCGCGCACGCCGATCGGGCTGATGGTCGGCCCTTGCAAGCCGCCGACATTTGTTTGTGTAAATATTTTTTTCGTGATCGCTTCGGCGCTTTCACCGCGCATGTTCGCGATGACCATTAAATTATCCTTGGCGCGCATGTGGGCTTCAATGTATTCCAATAAACGACGCGCCATTTCTAAAACTTCGGGACGGGATTGTAAGGCTTTACGATTCGCGATCAACACGGCTTGCGATCTTTGGATGACGCCGTCCGTCAATGGGCGCAGGCGATTATCAATTAATGTTTGACCAGAAGAAACGAGGTCGGAGATCATATCGGCGTAGCCAATGGTGGGCGCACTTTCGAGTGTGCCTTCGGCGGCGATTAATGAATGCGCAATATTATGTTGATTCAAAAAACGCTCGGTCAGGACTGGAAATTTTGTTGCCACGCGCAGCGGAGTTTTTAACGAAGCGGCAAATTCTTTAAGTGATGCAATGTCTGTCACTGTTGTCCATGTTTCCGGGACTGCCAATGTCAGCGCGCAACTTCCAAACCCAAGCGCGTCATGCAGGATGAGAATATCGCCATTGTCGCCGCGTTTCTCTTCAATCATATCGAGGCCGGTAATACCAAAGTCAATGCTGCCTTGACGTACGCTGACGACAATATCGCCGGGGCGTTGAAAGATGATGCGCAAATCAGGCAGCGCGGGCAAATCCCCCAAATATTGGCGCGGATTAGGCTTGAAGACTTGCAGCCCGGCGGCAGAAAGAAAATCCAGCGCGCCAGTTTCGAGGCGGCCCTTGGATGGAAGCGAGAGGCGAACATTTTGTTGTGTGAGCATAAAACATCCTTGCAGTAATGAGATGAAAAAACAAAAACCCCCGGCCAATGACCGGGGGTGATGAAACAAAGCACACTATCCTGTTAATCTAATTCAGGTACGCGCAAAGAATCTCCCGGTCTTTCGGGGGGATGTGATGATGAACATGGTGCTTGTGCGCGAAGATTAAATTCATGATGGGCGGTATTCTACTCGAAAAGTGAAATGAGTCAATGATTTTAAGAATTTCATTCCAACTTATTAATAACATTATCTTGTATTTTGATTTGCCTGCAAGAAAAATTCTATGCCAATCCTTTCATTTTGTACCCAGATAAAATACCAGTCTTTACCCTGGGATTTTATCTGGGTCGTCAAACAAATTTTCCGCAGCCCAAAGAGCCGCTTTTACCTTGTGCGGAAGAGTAGTGCGATTATCCCGATCAAACACATGGATGATGCATTGGAGATTGCGCTCTCAGAGAAGGTGACAACTCCGCCGCCAAGACCGAGGAAGCGCAAGGATGAAGAAGGAGGGGAGCAAATCACCTCAATTTCACTTGAAATAGCCATGGCCCTTCCGCTCGTCCTGCGACTTTATCAAGCAGGAGAAGGATTTGCTTTGTATTCATATTATTTGGCTTTTTCAAAATAGAAAATTTCACTTCTGTTCCTTCTTGAGCGCACCCGGCTTCAATTTCCAAGTTCTTGACGTCCAAAGAATTTGACAGGCGTTCCTGATATGTTTTGCACTCTTCGCCGAAAGTTGGCAAAGGCAGCAAATGAATTGACTGTATTTCCAAAGATAATTGAGAGAGATCTGCTGTTTTTTGTATCTGTGAATAGGTTTGTTTAACACACCGTATGAAACCCGGTTCGGGCCCCATCAGGTTTTCCAAGGATATTTCTTCGCTTGTATAGAATGTCGAATATCCATTCACATATTTTATGGCAGATGAGCCAAGTTCCCATATTCCTTCGCCATTCCATGTATAACAAATTGTCGCTATGATGTTTCCGTTTTGCAGGGAAACTTCAGGTTCTACAACGGCAATATCATTAATAGTCACAACCCTGACTGCATTCCCTGTCGAAATGATTGGGGTTAATACAGGCGAGGTTTTTGATGGAAAAGGGGAACTGGCTGGCGTTGATGAAAACATTACGGTGGAAGGTAAGGGCGCGCAGGCGCTGCAAGCAACCGCTAAAAATAGAATGAGGTGAACGGGGCGCATAAATTCTCCTGTCAAAGAAAGGCGCATGTAGGATATGCAATAGGTGAATAATTGATCCCTGTCATGATTCGGTGTCCTTTAATAACTCTGGATATGGACGATAATGACAGGGATATTGAATTAACGCGTTACTACGCTATATTCATAAATTGGTCCCCCCAAGCCAGCCGCTTTCCAGGTTTGGGTATATTTTGCGCTGTAACCGCAATCAAAAGTGTGTCCAATCTGTTTGGTGACGCCTGGTTTTATGTTCGAATATGTTATGGAGCCGCACGAATCTCCAAAGGTGAGGGTTACTTTATATGTTCCTGAACCACCTTGTATCATAAAGTTCCACGTCGCGACTCCACCGGGTCCAGTTCCAATATACTGTGATGCGGGCCAAACGATTAAGTCTGGGGCGGGATATAACGGTCCGGGCGGGCTTACGGGAGCGGCTTGAGCGGTTGTTGTCATTAATATAAATGCCAACAAAAAAACAAAACTACCAAAAATCTTTTTTCTCATAATATTTTCCTTGTATTTTTGATTTACTCACAAGAAGAATTCTATGCCAATCCCTTCATTTTGTCCCTATCTAAAACGATAGTCTTTAACCTATGTTTTTATGTAGGTTGTCAGGCAAATTATCCCTAGCCCAAAGAGCCGCTTTTTATCCCGATCAAGCACATGGATGATGTCTTGGAAATTGCGATTTCAGAGAAGGTGACAATCGCGCCGCCAAGACCGAGAAAGCGCAAGGATGAAGAAGAGGAGTAGGAATATATAAAAAGGGGAGTCTTTTTGATAAAGACTCCCCTTTTTTATTTTGCCAGTGGCAAGGTATTGTAATAACTTAACAATTCGCCTTTGCCGTTCAATCCTATTTGCACAGATGGATAACTGTGTCCATCATCCAAAAACCTGGAGTGATCTTCCCAATGGAAGAAATAAGCCCCTGTTTTTTGAGACTGCGTCAGGATAAGCACGTCAAAGTTGACATCAGGTGAAATACGGACGATCATCTCGCGCGCTTTTTGTTCCAAATCCTGCGCTGAACCTTCACTGCCAAGTGGCGATTGTTTGGGCGCAATCTCAACGATTTGGTGTGTTTGAGAATAGAGAACATAAGTGTTGGATTGGGTTTCATAATTGGATAGTTTTAAGTTCAGGCTGTAATAGGGAATTGAGCCGATATCTATAAACTTAACATCTCCGTCTGAGTTTTCAAGTTTTCGAATCTGTTGAATATCCAATTCAATTAATTTATCTGATAGATTATTTAACTTTGCGCGCGCAATAGCCGACTCATGTTCCTTTTGCAATGCAGCAATGTAAGAGTCTCCGATCAAGATATTTTGGTATAGCCCATTTGCAGTAAAATAAACTGAGACAAACGACCCATGTTGCAACTCCTGCGTATACCAGGCGGCGTGCTCCTCGTCAAGTTTTTTCTCATCACCGCTTTGCGCCAGCGGGTTGGGAGTTGGGGTAGCGGGGTTTTCCTGCATCGCAAGCAAATAGTATTGTTCATTGAGAGCGGCAATTTCAATTTGAACAGGTTCCTCTTCCTGATACACGCGGATTAACGATTTGCCGGTAAATAAAAACCCTTCAGTTCCATCTGGCAGGGTGGTGACTTCGTAACTTCCGGTTTTCTTTTCGGTTTCGATTATCGAGTTATAGAGTTCCACGAGTTGCGCAATTTGCTTAATAATCGCTTCCTTTTTACCTTTTGCTGGCAAGGCGGTGAATGTCGGCAGCGTTGTTGGGGTTTGTGTGCTGGTTGGTTGTGTTGGAATAGGGTTTTGGCAAGCGGATATTGATAAAATGATTAGTAATATCAAGCCTAATATAAGTCTTTTTATTTGCATTTTGCATTTACCTCTTATTTTTTGAAATTAAGAATGAAAAGGTAATATCCTGCATGAGTGAAACAGGATATTACCTTAATATCATTTTCTCGCTAATTTACTTGTTTATGGATTATATACCCAAAGTTCATCCCAACCTACTTTAGCGCCGCTTGAGCCTGTGCCATTAAAACCTATATTCCACAATTTGACATATGAGATACCATTGGTTATGGTTGAAGGTGTTATAAGTTTCCAACCAGTCCATGATAGTTGATCAACAAGGGTATATATTGGATTTGATCCGGGGATTCCTATTTCATACTGAACTGTGGCAGTTGCGTTTTGAGCTGGAATATAGGCTGAGGCTCGCGTTTTGGTATTACTGTTTGGCGTCCATTTCCCATAAACAGATGGGTTTACACTGGCTGTTGTGTAGTAATACTTCGAGCAGAATGTACCACTGCAGCCTGCTGGGATTGGTGGAGTACCAAAATAGCCTCCAGTTGCATAGCTCCACGCCCAAGCAGGTGCCCAGTAAGCGCCGCCATTTGCGTAGATTTGAGTAAATGGACCAATAAAGTTGTGGGTATGAGGAATAGTACGCGCTCGTCGCACACTCGAAGACGAGAATACCAGTTCTTTACCAAAGGGTAGCGTATTGGTGAAATTTAAGAAGTCACCATTTCGCGAGAACCCCACTTGAACAAAAGGATAGATTCCAGTATCAATCTTCTTGCTAACATCTTCCCATTTAAAGAAGTATGTCTTCTCAAGTTTTGTTACAACCAAGAATAAAAGTTTATCTAGTTTAACTTTGTCGCCAAGAAAGTCAGTAACCATTGTCTCTGCCATTCCTCGAAGTTGATCTTCGTTATAAGTGGCATCAACTTGGTAACTCATTTCTTCAGGGTGAATATCTACAACATCCTGAGTGACAATATCCACCGAATAAAACATCCCATCTGCAATGTAGGTGTCAACAACAGCGTTATTGCCATAATATGGGACGCGGGATCTCTCCACATAGGTTGCTTTGTCTTTGAAATGCGGGTCTGGCTTTTTGTTTTCACCTTTCGCTTGCACTGTAAGCGCCGCCGATTGAGTGAAAAGCAAAAGGGTCAGAAAGAAAGTGATGGTTTTTGTGATTCGTTTCATGGTTTATTCTCCTTGTGATTTGATTTTCTTACAAGAAAAATTCTAAACCAACTCCATCATTTTGTACCTAGACAAAACCCTAGTCTTTAACCTAGTATTTTGTCTAGGTCGTCAGACAAATTTTCGGCAGCCCAAAGAGTCGCTTTTTACCTTATGCAGAAGAGTAGCGCAATTATCCCGATCAAGCACATGGATGATGTCTTGGAGATTGCGCTTTCGGAGAAGGTGACAACTCCGCCGCCAAGACCGAGGAAGCGCAAGGATGAAGAAGGGGAGGAGTAATAAACAAAAATATTCCATCATAAAAGATGGGATATTTTTTACTTTCCTGATTTAAGGCTTATCAATTTTTCTAACTGACTCTCCAACAAACCAATATGGACTAGAACAATTCTGCGGTAATGGTTCAACTAATTGTGAATTCAGGGGTGTGTATCCTTCGCCGCCGCTGACCTCCACAAAATCTCCTATGCTTGCTGCCACTTTTCCATTTTCATCAATGATTTGATTTTCATTTAGCGAAAAACGCGGATGCCAGATCAACAAGTAGTCACTCCCTTTGCCATCATCCACGCGGATGCAGCCGTTAATAACTTTTAGTTTGCCTTTGATTATTGCTTCCATAAAAGCGTTGGGGGGGGCTTTAAATTGCGGAAAGGAAGAAATGCTGGAGGGTGTCACTGTCTTTTCACTACAGGATGCCAGCAATACCAATGCAATAATTGAGATTAATAGGTGTTTTATCATTTTTGTTTTTCCTGCTTTCTGCTCACTAAATTGACGATATATGTCTTAGCTTTATGACCGCAAGAGATATACCATATAGCGTTAGATGAAATAAATATATATTTTCTAGTTATGGGGAAGTTAGCACACTAACCCCAAGTCCGCCCACATAATTGACGGCCATATAAATCGCATCATTTGAGTCACTCCCAGGTGCTCCATGATGTATTCCATAAGCAGTATTACTAGTAAACCATGGACTACCGCTATCCCCGCTAGAAGAGAGATCATCGTAACCAGCAGTATTGTCAACTCTAATAAAGGTTGCAGCGCAGCTGGAAACAGCACCACAAAAAGTTTTTGAGCTAATGTAACCACAGGTATATCCAGTGACGCTTCCATATTTGCATACATACCCGCCGACTACTTGATTAGTGCGATGCTTGGTGGCTGTTATATTACGAGTAGTACCATTAGAAGACACTTGAATTTTATTTGTTACAGTAAAACGGTGGTATAACGAAAAGTGTGTAAAAAGAGGGGAGTCTTGGTATCCTTGCAGGTGACAAAACCGAAAAAGGAAAAGCCATGACTCCCAAAACAAATCATAAACA
>VFKN01000184.1 GCA_009885525.1 Anaerolineaceae bacterium
CGATCGCGTGGCTTATCATTGGTATTCGCGGCGCGCTGGTCCTGGGTATGATCGCAGGACTGTTCACGCTTGTGCCGGATGTCGGCCCCTTTTTGGCGGCAGTCCTTGCTATAGGTGTGGCACTATTGGAAGGTTCAAGTTGGATTCCTCTTTCCAACGGATGGGTGGCATTCATCACTTTTGCTACATATCTGGTGCTGATCAATTTAAAGAATTTCCTTTTACGCCCTTATATTATGGGGCGCAGCGTCCACATGAATGAAGGTTTAATATTTATTGCGATCATGATCGCGACAATTTTGGAAGGTATTATGGGCGCGTTATTGGTGGTGCCAGTGCTGGCTTCTATTATTGTGATCTTTGAATATTTGCGCCGCCGCGTTCTGGGCTTGCCGCCTTTTGGCGATGATGGCAGCCAACAATTTGTCGCCTCGCCTGAAGAAATCAGACCGCCGCGCCGCATCACCCTTCGTAAAAAAGAAAAACAAAAAAAGGAACTATGAAAGTTATTTACTCAGTTGTTGCGCCCATCTACAATGAAATTGAAAATCTTCCCGAGTTATATCGCCGTGTAAAAGAAGTGATGGATTCCTCCGGCGAGACGTGGGAACTTGTCCTCGTAGATGACGGCTCTACCGATGGATCCACCGAGAAAATCCGCGAACTGGCGCAAGTGGATAAAACCGTGCGCCCGGTTATTTTCGCCCGCAATTTTGGTCACCAGGTCGCCATTACCGCCGGTTGGGATTATTCACGCGGCGACGCGATCATCATCATCGATGCCGATCTGCAAGACCCGCCCGAAACCATGCTTGAACTCGCAAAGAAATGGAAGGAAGGCTACGAGGTCGTATACGCTGTCCGCGCTGAACGCGAGGGCGAATCATGGTTCAAGAAATTCACCGCCGCCATGTTCTATCGCCTGATCTACAGCATCACCGATGTAAAGATTCCCGTCGATACCGGCGACTTCCGTTTGATGGATCGTAAAGTGGTGAATGTGCTTAAGCAAATGAATGAACGTCACCGCTTCCCGCGCGGTATGTCGGCGTGGGTCGGCTTCAGACAAATTGGCGTCACTTACAAGCGCGCGGCGCGTGTCGCCGGTGTGACGAAATATCCGTTCAGCAAAATGCTCAAACTCGCGTTGAACGCCATCACCGGGTTTTCATACTTTCCCTTACAGGTCGCAACGTACTTCGGATTCTTTTCCGCGGGCGTTTCCATCTTTGCAATTCCCCTCGTGATTTACATGCGCATGACAGGCTCAGGCGCTTTCTTTGGCCAGGCAACCACGTTAATCGCCGTGCTGTTTCTCGGCGGCGTGCAGTTGATCTCACTCGGCATTCTCGGAGAATATATTGGCCGCCTTTACGATGAAGCCAAAGGCAGACCGTTGTATATTGTCCGCGACGCGCCGGAAGAGCAGTAAGTAGTGATTGGTGATTGGTAATTAGTGATTGGTCGTTTAACGTCAACGACTTTTCTTTCCTCTTTCCTCTTTCCTCTTTCATCCTTCATAATTCATAATTCATCCTTTCCCCTTATGTCCTTCCTCAAAGACCGCGCCTTTCTGCGCGAAATGCTCACCATCGCGATTCCCATTTCGTTCCAGCAGCTTGTGAATGCCTCGCTCAACATGCTCGATGTGTTGATGGTGGGTCAATTGGGCGAAACCTCCATTGCCGCGCTTGGGCTGGCAAATCAGGTTTTCTTTGTCTTCATCATTTTGCTTTTTGGTCTCACCAGCGGCATGGCGATCTTCACCGCGCAATTTTGGGGCAAACAGGAAGTGGGTCCCATCCGTAAAGTGTTGGGCATGAGCATTCTTGTGTCTTCACTCATCGCGCTTGTTTTCACCCTCGCTGCAACGCTGATGCCGCATGCGATTCTCGGTTTTTATACGAACGATCCCGAAGTGATCGAGATTGGCGCGCGCTATCTTCGCATTGTCGGGTTGTCCTATATCCCTGTTGCGCTTGCCACTTCGTACATTGCCACATTGCGCAGCATTCAACTCATCAAACTCACTGTGGTGGCGACAATATCCGCTTTGATCTTCAAGACAACCGTAGGCTATTTGTTGATCTTCGGCATCGGTGGATTTCCCGCACTTGGCGTGGAGGGTGCTGCGATCGGTACAGCCTCCGCCTGGGTGCTGGAATTGATTCTGCTCATCACTCTTGTCTACACTCAAAAAACTCCCCTTGCTGCCAATCCCTTAACTTTTTTCACATTCGATCTATCCTTTTTGACGCGCGTATTAAGAACCGCCATGCCCGCGCTCGCGAATGAAATGTTTTGGTCTTTGGGCATCACAACGTATAACGCGGTCTACGCCCACATCGGCACGGATGCGATCGCGGCGGTTAATGTCAACGCGACCATTGAGGAATTGGGTTTCGTTATTTTTATGGGACTCGGTAACGCCTGCTCGGTCATGGTCGGCAACCGCATCGGCGCGGGCAGGAAGGATGAAGCCTATGAGATCGTGCGCCGCGTGATCATCATCGGAGTTTCTGCCGCGTGGTTGGTCGGGCTGGCCGTTATTTCCTTGCGCGGTGTCGTCGTCCGTTTATACGATCTTTCCCCCAGCGGCGAGAACAACGTCCGCATGTTGATGCTGATGATGGCCTGCACATTATGGATTCGCATGTTCAACTTCTCAACATTCATCGGCGCGTTGCGCGCGGGCGGCGATACACGTTTCGCGCTCATCATGGAGGTTTCTTCCATCTGGCTGATCGGTGTCCCAGCCGCGTACATTGGAGCATTCGTTTTGCACCTGCCCGTCTATTATGTTTACTTAATGGTGATCTCGGAGGAAGTTGCGAAAGCCTTTGTCAGTGCGTGGCGCTTCAGGTCGCGCAAATGGATTCACGATCTGGTAAACACGTAATACAGGCTTAAGCCTGTGCTACGACATGAACAATTTTTTTCGTCTTATCCGTCACGCGGCAAAAATGCGCGGAGCGAATCCCTGCGACCCAAATAATTTCATCCCCCGCACACAACAACACCCAATTTTCCCGCGCCCGCTGCGGGATTTTTTCATTAACAAATAGATCGGATAATTTTTGTGAATGACCATCCATGCCAAGCGGGATGAATTTATCGCCGCGCCGAAATTTTCTTAAGCAAAGCGACTCTGCCAACAAATCCGCATCAAACCACGCTTCAAGCGGATTCTCGTTGACGGTGATTTCCTCCGCCCGAATATTCTCTGCGCGTGTGATGGTGAACGTCCAGCCGTTTGCCAATTCAATTGTGGATGGAATTGAAACGGAAATCGTGTCATTGCGAGGAGCGGAGCGACGAAGCAATCCCCCCACTGGCAAGGAGATTGCTTCACCGCCAGAAGAACGCTGGCGGCTCGCAATGACATTGATTTGCGGAAAAAGATTCAACGGCAATTCCGCATCTTTTGTGCAAACATAAATTTGATTCCCTTCGCGGAACATATACATCCCCGATTTCAAATCTACACGTTTGTTTACCCTGTCATTGCGAGGGTGTTCTTCCCGAAGCAATCCCCCCGCAGACTTGGAGATTGCTTCGCCGCCAGAAGAACGCTGGCGGCTCGCAATGACAGCAACGGTGCGATTCAGCGCGGCGAAGTCCACGTCAATATCGGGGATGAGAGTCAGCATGGCGCGTTTGATCACATGGCGTTGAAGCGCTGTCGCGTATTTGGCGAGCAGTGAAATATCGAGGCAGACGAATCCACCTTGCGGAGTCGCACATTCCCGCCACGCGGAATCCACAAGAGCATCTAAAAGATCGGCATCGTCTTTGAGGGTTTGCGACATGCGCAAAAGCGCCGCGCGGAATTTCGGGTTGTACGTTTCGAGCGTGGGAATTAATTGATGGCGAATTTTGTTGCGTTGATATTCCAGCGAGTCGTTGCTGATGTCGTAATGCGGATGAAGATCGTGCATGTTGCAATAGGCAACTGTTTCTTCACGTTTCATATCAAGCAGCGGACGCACAATAGGAATTTGTTCGTCAAAGTTTTTGATAATGGCGCGATGTGACATGCCTTTCAATCCATTGAGCGCACTGCCGCGCAAAATATGCATGAGCACGGTTTCAACTTGATCGTCGGCAGTGTGACCGACGGCGACGGCTTGCGCGTTGCGTTCACGTGCGAGATTAAACATAAAACGATAACGCAATTCACGCGCGGCTTCTTCAATCGAAAGTTTTTGTTCATCCGCGTAAGCGCGGACGTTTTCCGTGCCGACAATACATTCAAGTGATAAACGCGCGCAAGTTTCTTGAACCATTTGCGCGTCCATATTTGATTCGCTGCGTAACTGATGATCAAAATGCGCGACAATAATTTGATAACCCGCCTCGCGCAAAATATCCATTAAACAAAAACTATCCGCGCCGCCAGAAACGCCCACAATCAGCGGGCGCTCTTTTTGGAGCAGACATTTGTTTGTGAGAATGGATTCGATATTTGGCATTTTAAGTGTGTCACCCTGAGCGGAGCGAAGGGTCTCTATGACGGCATAGGGATTCTTCGCTCCGCTCAGAATGACATCATACGATTAAATTTGATACAACTCCACCAGCACGCCGCCCGTGGATTCGGGGTGGACGAAAGCATATTTTTTTCCATCGGCTGCGGTGCGCGGTTCTTCGTTGATGAGACGAATATTTTTTTCTTTCAACTGCGCCATCATCCCGTCAATATCATCCACTTCGAGGCAGAGGTGATGCATGCCCTGTCCGCGCTTGGCGAGATATTTGGCGATGCCCGAATCGTCGGTGGTGGGCATGACGAGTTCAATCTCCGCGCCAGCGACGGGTAAAAAGGCAACTTGCGATTTTTCCGCGGGCACGTCACGCAGCTCATGCAGTTCAATCCCCAGCGCGTCGCGCCAGAAGGCGAGTGAGGTTTCCATATTATCCACAACGACGGCTACGTGGTTGATGGCGATTATTTTTGGCATGAGATTGACTCCTGTGTTTGAATGAAAATCTTGTGCCGATTATAGCCTTTCTTAACAGCAAACAAAATCGGGGGAAATATTCGCGCATCGTGCGCCGCCCAAAACGTGGTAGAATACCTGTGCAAAACATGGACAAGAATTTTATCGGAAATCAGGAAAAATAATGCTCAGTACTACGCCCACCTACAACCTCAAAGTCGTCCTAAAAGAAACCGGACTCCCCGCCGATACGCTGCGCGCATGGGAGCGGCGTTACGGTTTGCCTGCCCCTCAACGTACAGAGGGCGGGCAGCGCTTATATTCGCAATATGATGTTGAAACCATCAAGTGGCTGATGGCGCGTCAGGCTGAGGGACTTTCCATTTCGCACGCTGTGGATTTGTGGAACGAGCATACCTCATCCGGCGTGGACTTGCTGGTTGGTTCATTATCCACCACACAAACGCTCCCCGCTGTATATGTGCCAGCCGGGACAACGCTTGATTCGATCCGCGCGCATTGGCTTGCGGCTTGTCTGGGATTCAAGGAATCAGATGCAGAACAGGTTTTGAATAAGGCATTCACCATGTTTCCGGTTGAACAGGTTTGCATGGAAGTCTTGCAAAAAGGTCTGGCGGAGATCGGTCAACTTTGGGTTGGGAACAAAGCCTCGGTACAGCAGGAACATTTTGCATCGGGACTCGCCATGCGCCGCTTGGATTCTCTGCTGAGCGCGTCCCCTGCGCCTTCGCGCAATCAAACTGTGATGATCGGCTGCCCCGCTAATGAATGGCACACCTTCACCGCATTATTGCTCGCGCTGTTGTTGCGCCGCCGCGGATTAAATGTGATCTACCTCGGTGCGAATATTCCCGCGGATCAATTTGAAGAGACGGTCAAATCAACCCATGCCAATCTTGTGATCCTGGTTGCGCAGTCACTTATCACAGCCGCGTCATTGCAGGGAGTCGCCCTCACACTGGCAGGATTACGAACTCCCGTTGCATTTGGCGGACGAATATTCGGCACACAGCCGGATTTGCCCGAATATATTTCCGGCTTTTATCTCGGCAGCACGCTCGCCTCTGCCATTGAAGAAGTTGAGAAACTTTTGAAAAGCAAAGTCAAACCCAATATGCCCAAGCCCTCATCGCAGAAATATATAAATGCGCTCCAGACTTTCAATTCCAAGCGCACGCATATTGAAAGCACGCTCAAGGAATCGCTTCCGCCTTTTCTTGAGAATTCCGATGGATTCAATACAGGCATTCACTTTCTTGGAGATAATATTATCGCCGCTTTGCAACTCGGCAATATGGAATATGTCACCCAGGAAATGGAATGGGTCAAAGTTTTGATGCAATCACATAAAAGACCGCCGCAGGAATTGGCAGCCTTTATGCAAAGTTATTCCTCGGCTGTGGATAAACACCTTAATGGTATTGGTTCACCAATCAAAGAATGGTTTAACGCGCAACCCACTTTATAGGTAAAAAAGAGGAACATATGAACATACGCATTGTCACCGACAGCACTTGTGATCTGCCCGCAGAGATCGTCAGCCAATATGGAATCACTGTAATTCCCTTGCATATCAATGTGGGCGAAAAAACTTTTCTCGATGGCGTTGATCTTTCACGCGATGAGTTCTACGCTCAATTGCCTACTTATGATCCGTTCCCTAAAACCGCTGCGCCGAGTCCCGAAGTTTTTAAACAGACTTACGACCGCCTTGTTGATGAAGGCGCGGATGCCATTATTTCAATTCACATCTCTGAGACTTTAAGCGCGACAGTGTCTTCCGCGCGCATCGCCGCCGAGGGATATACGCGGATTCCCGTCACCATGCTCGATTCAACGCAACTCAGCCTCGGCATGGGATTCCTCGTCGAGAAAGCCGCGCAGCTCGCGCAGGACGAAAAATCTGTGGATGAAATTGTCTCCGAGCTGAAAGATATCATGCCGCGCACCTACGTCTTCGCGGCGTTGAAGACCCTCGAATATCTGCGCCGCAGCGGACGCATGAATTATGCGATTGCAAAGTTCGGCGAGATCCTGCAGATCAAACCGTTGCTGCACATGAACATGGGTACTGCCACGGCGCACCGCACGCGCACGCAAAACCGTTCCACGGCGCATTTGTTTGCATGGCTGAGCGAGAATGCTCCCTATGAAAAGATCGCCGTCCTGCACGCGGGCAATGAACAGGAAACGCGCGGATTAGTGCAGCAAGCCCGGTCTTTCTTCCCTGAAAGCGGCGATATTATGACCGTACAAATCACGCCCGTTCTCGGCGCTCATCTTGGCATTGGCGCGCTTGGCTTTGCTTGTATTTCGGCCAAAAAGGATTAAAAAATATGCGTACTGCAAAAATCATTTCTCTTCTCGGCATACTTGCCATGACCTCCGTTTTGATTTATGGTTTCACAATCGGCGACTTCGCGGGTGAGGGTAGTAAATTGATTGCCATGCCGTGGGGCATCGTCTCGCTCGTTGACTTGTACACCGGCTTCACGCTTTTTTCAATGTGGATCATCTACCGCGAAAAATCCCTGCCCGTTGCTATCTTGTGGACAATCGCCATGCTGACTCTTGGATTCTTCGCGGGCAGTTTGTATACTTTTATTAACCTGCAATCCAGCAACGGCGATTGGCGTAAATTCTTTCTTGGAAGTCATGCGTAAAGGTAAGTATTTATGAAACAACATAAATCGCGCGAACTGCTGGACGAGTTCCGCGCGCTTCTGGCGGGACGCAACTCATTTCTGGATGCGATCCTTCCCCCGCTCGTTTTCCTGCTCTTGAATAGTTTTATCAGTTTTCAAGTGGCGATGTGGGGTTCGCTGGTTTTGTTTGTGATCTTCGCACTGATCCGCTTGTATAAGAAACAATCGTTGTTATATGCGCTGGGCGGCGTTGGCAACGTGCTGCTGGCGATGGCGGTCGTTTGGTACTTTGGAAAATCCGAAAGTTTCTTTATTCCCGGACTCGTCAGCGGAGGTTTTACGGTGTTGCTTACTTCGCTCAGTTTGATTATCCGCCGCCCGATGATGGCGTGGACGAGTTATCTCGCCCGCCGCTGGCCGCTGGATTGGTACTGGCATCCGCAGATACGACCGGCGTATAGTGAAGTCACTTTTGCATGGGGATTATTTTTCGCCGCAAAATTTCTGCTGCAACTTTCACTCTTTCAAGATGCCAACACGGATATGCTCGCCATGTCCACTTTGATCACAGGCTGGCCTGCAACCACCTTGTTGTTGATCCTCACCTATTTATATGGGACATGGCGGCTTGGAAATCTGGGCGGCCCGAGTGTGGATGAATTCCGCAACGGCGACCCCGCCCCGTGGAAGAGTCAGCAGCGCGGGTTTTAATCGTAGCGCGACACGCTTGTCCCGTTAGGGATTCATGTCGCACACATCCGCGAGATAAAAAAGGAGAAATTTTATGAAAGAGTCGGAACGCAAATCATTGATTATTTTCCCCATCCTGGTTTTGATCGGGGCTTTGGTCGCTTTGGCGGGCAGTCAAAACGGCGGCTTGGTTGCAGGTTTACCCGTGTTTGCTTTGCTGGTCGGGCTGGCATTTGTCATTCAGTGGCTGGTCTTTATTCCCGCCTACATCTTCCAAACCGAAAAATTTTTCGACATCACGGGCGGTATTACCTACGTGACCTTGACGTTGGCTGCGGTGATACTCAGTCCCAACATGGACACGCGCTCGATATTACTTGCCGCGCTGGTTATCATCTGGGCGCTGCGTCTCGGAAGTTTCCTGTTCATGCGCATTCAAAAAGCAGGCAAGGATGACCGCTTCGACGAGATCAAGCCGCTCTTCTTCCGCTTCCTCAACGTGTGGACAATTCAAGGTTTGTGGGTAACGTTTACCGCTGCCACCGCGCTGGTTGCCATCACCACCTCCGTCAGAAAAGAAATGGATGGTTTTGCCATTGTCGGTTTTCTGGTATGGGTGATCGGCTTTGCAATTGAAGTTGTCGCCGACTCCCAAAAAAGCCGCTTCAACGCCAACCCGGAAAACAAAGGCAAGTTTATCCAAACAGGGCTATGGTCGCGCTCGCGTCACCCTAATTATTTTGGAGAAATCATCCTATGGCTTGGCGTGGCAATCATCGCGTTGCCCGTTCTGCAAGGCTGGCAATGGGTTGCGATGATTTCCCCGATTTTCGTCACCTTTTTGCTGACGCGCGTCAGCGGCATTCCCTTGCTCGAAAAGAAATCCGACTCCAAATGGGGCGGGCAGGCAGATTATGAGTCCTATAAAAAAAGAACGCCCGTCTTGATTCCTAAATTTTGATTTTGGTTTGCGGTAGTATTTTAGTTAGGACTTACGCAAGACGGCTTGCGCGACTCACCCTCACCCTAGCCCTCTCCCGAAGGGAGAGGGGACTCCCTTCCCCTTCGGGGGAAGAGTTGGGGATGAGGGAGCATCTTGCGTAAGTCATATTATTCGGGGTAACCTTATTTGGCTTACATTGGATTATGTCATGCTGAGTGAAGCGAAGCATCTCTGTGACCGAAAACCGAGACCCTTCGCTACGCTCAGGGTGACACGTTGTAAGGCAATTTATGTTAACCTGAATAGTTATATAAAAGGAACAAATGGATAACAAACGTCTCTTCTCAATTATTCTCGTCGTCTTCATTGACCTGCTCGGCTTTAGTTTGATTTTGCCGTTGCTGCCGTATTATGCAAAAACATTTGGCGCCAGCCAAACCATAACCGGAATTTTGATCGCATCCTACGCCTTCATGCAGTTGATCGGCGCGCCGATTTTGGGCCGCCTCTCCGATCGCTTCGGACGCCGCCCGGTGCTGCTCGTCAGCGTCTTCGGAACATTCCTCGGCTTCTTATTGCTCGGCTTCGCCAACGCGTTATGGATGTTATTCGCCAGCCGCATTTTGGATGGTCTTACCGGCGGCAACTTAAGTGTGGCGCAAGCCTACATCTCCGATGTGACCGATGAAAAGAGCCGCTCCAAAGGCTTGGGCATGATCGGCGCGGCATTCGGACTCGGCTTCATCATCGGCCCCGTCGCGGGCGGATTGCTCAGCCAATGGGGCTACGCTGTCCCCGCGTTTGTTGCGGCTGCGATTTCATTTATCAATCTTATTCTCATTTATGCGTGGCTGCCAGAATCATTGACCGAAGATAAACGCAGTCACATGATCGAAAAGAAACCAGCGGTTAACTTTCAATCTTTGCTGGTCGCATTTCAGCGTCCGTTCACCGGCTCAATTTTGACGGTGCGTTTTTTCTTCGGTTTGGCGTTCGTTATTTTTCAAACCATCTTTTCGCTGTACGCCATCACAAAATTTAATTTCACCGCCCGCGACACGGGTTTTGTATTAACCTATGTCGGCGTACTCTCCGTGATCGTGCAAGGTTTCCTCGTTGGGCGTTTGACCAAACAATATCGCGAAGACGTTCTCATTATGGCTTCGGTTGTGCTGATGGGATTTTCACTGCTCGGCTGGGCGCTCGCGCCTTCCGTGTTTTGGGTTTACGTTGTGATGACTCCCACCGCGCTTTCCGGCGGGCTGCTCAACACGCTGCTCTCCAGCACGCTCACCAAAGCCGTTCCGCCGCAAGAGATCGGCGGCATCCTCGGTCTTTCCGCCGCAGTCGAAAGTTCCACGCGCATCATCGCTCCCATTTTGGGCGGCTACTCGTTGCAGCAGATCGGCGCGTGGGCGCCGGGTGTGTTTGGCGCGATCATCATGGTTGGCGTCAGCATTTTTGTTTTCATCACCATTTACAATCATCCCATCGTCCACACCTTGAACAATAGTAAATCCGTGCCAATTCCTGTTGGCGAATAAGAAGGTTGCGATGAAACGCAAAGCGTTGTTCGTTTTTCTACTTCTGCTTATCATCCCATTTGCGAGCGCATCTGCGCATCGCCCCATGTGGGGCGAATCATTGGGACCGATCGAATTAGAAAGCATCTCCACTTCGTATGCGTTTTATCAAACCCTCAAAGCGGATGAGATCGACGTCTTCTATTTTGAAGGCAAGCGGGGCGATAAACTCCACGCCGGGATTCAAATCCCGGATATCTCCGCGCTGAAAGACTACGGTGTGACGCTTGCCCTCTTCGGCCCGGAATTTCCCAAGCCCGAAGAGAGTCAACTGCCGCCTGAACATCCCGAAGACCTCGGCGCGATCATTGCAGCCACCGAAGTGACCGAAGATTTTTTCGAGCCGTTCACGCAAGCCAATTATTGGGGACGCCAAAACATTGATACAACTTTACCTGCCGATGGCACATACTATATAATTGTCTGGCATCCCGAAGGCAAAGCAGGCAAGTATGTCATCGACACAGGTTTTGCAGAAGTATTCAGCATTCTTGATATTTTCGTCTTTCCCATTTGGTGGGTACGCGTGCAGATCTTTCAGGAATATTATGCGAGAGTGACGGTATTCTTCGGCGTGCTTATTTTTGCAATTGGATATTTTATTTACCGCAAAAAAGATTCGATCTTTCACCGCGGTTGATTAAATATAGGAGCAACCATGTCAACTGATGTCATGCGCTACGAACTTCCACCCGAGGGAATTTCCCTGCTTGGCTATATTGTCCGCCGGATGCACAAGACTGAGATTCTAACAAAAATTCCCGCGCTGCTTAAGAATGGTCAGACCAAACTTGCGCTCGAAAACATTGCCTTGTATGCAGTGACATCCTCCACATCTTTTGGGCGCGCCTATTATCAGCCGAAATTTAATCAAGTGGGGGAATCTATCGAGGAGAAAGATCCAACTACGGGGGCGCGCATCCGTGCTACATTGGTCAGCAGCTCGCCAAATTATCACATCACCTACACGGTTGCCATGCCCAACGGAAGTGTGTTTCTCGGCAGTGAAAATATCACCGGCACAACCATCGGCTTGCGCGGATTGGGCATGCCCGCGCCTTCAAAATTCAATTTCAAATCCGGCGAATATTCCGCCGATCTTACCGGTATCCTCACCAGTGAACTTGGGCTTTCATTATTTGGCAACACCAAAATCCGCGCGTATGGATTTCTCAACTTCAATGACAACGCGGGCAATACCGGTAAATTAACTTTGGATCGCAAAAAGAATATTAAGATTACAATTGACTCATGATTTCAATCTGGTGGATTCGACGTGATCTACGACTGACCGATAACCCCGCGCTTCAGGCTGCCCTCCAATCTGGTTGGGTGATTCCCGTTTTTATCCTCGACCCGATATTTGAAAAACATTCCGCGCGCCGCAAGGATTTTCTCTACGCAGGACTTCACGCGCTGGATGCAGATCTGCGCGCGCGCAATTCGTATCTCGTCGTTCGCAAAGGCAAACCGATTGATATCTTACGAAAATTGCTTCAAGAAACCGACGCATTGAGAATCTTTGCGGAAGAAGATTACACGCCCTACGCCCGCAAACGTGACTCGGAAATCTCAAATGAATTGCTACTGGAATTATTTGCAGGACAAACCGTTCATCATCCTGAATTCGTCACCAAAAAAGATGGCAAGCCTTACACGATCTACACGCCCTATTCAAAAACATGGAAGTCACTGCCTGCCGAAATCAATCTACTCTCCGCGCCAAAAGCCATCAACACCCCCGCGGATATTCCCTCCGAACCGATTCCTGAATATAAAACAAATCCGCTTTTCCCCGCTGGCGAAGCGGAGGCACAAAAACGTTTAACGGATTTCACCGCAAATAAAATTTTCGACTACAACGAATCTCGCGACCGCATGGACTTGGATGGCACCTCATCCTTGTCACCCTATTTAAGATTCGGCATGATCGGTTTACGTCAAGCCGTTCACGCCGCCAAACTTTCCAACCTTCAAACTTTCCAACCTTCAAACTCAATGGGCGCAGAAACTTGGCTCAACGAACTCATCTGGCGCGAGTTTTATATCCAAATTTTATATCATTTCCCGCGGGTGAGTCGCGGCGCGTTTAATCCAGCATTTGCAAATATCGAATGGCGCAATGATGAATCCGATTTCACGGCGTGGAAAGAAGGCCGCACCGGCATGCCCATCGTGGATGCGGCGATGCATCAATTAAAAAAAACCGGCTGGATGCACAACCGCGCGCGTATGATTGTCGCTTCGTTTTTGGTCAAGGATTTATTAATTGATTGGCGCTGGGGCGAATCCTGGTTCATGGAAAATCTGCTTGATGGCGATCTCGCCGCGAACAATGGCGGCTGGCAATGGACAGCGGGCACAGGTACCGACGCCGCGCCATACTTCCGCATTTTCAATCCCGTTTTGCAAAGCACAAAATTCGACCCGCACGGAGATTACATCCGCAAGTGGATTCCTGAGTTAAGTGAATTAAGCGCAAAGGATATCCACGCGCCGTGGGAGAAGAATATCAAGGTTGCTGGTTATCCTGAAAGGCCCATTGTGGAACACGCTATTGTAAAAGAGCGAACCATGCAGGCGTATGTGCTTTCGAAAACACGGAGTCAAACGACTCCCGTCGTTTGAGGTCAAAAGTCAGGTCCCCTACGGGGATGATAAGACTTTTGAGTCCGAAGGCTGAAATGGAAAACAAACGCGACCTATCCATATCCATGCATGAAGCGGGGACAAAATCTTTATGGATCATGCTGCCGCTGACGGTAATTCAATTTGCCGTATTTTTTGGACTGCATGGATTTCCCGCAATGCCCACAAATGAAAATCTGTCTTTGTATGGATTTATGTTGTTCTTTGGGATATTCATCCACGAAGCAATTCATGTTTTGGGCTGGATGATATTCGGAAAGAAATCATTGAAAGTTTTCCACATCGGCTTTCAGTGGAAGTCGCTTGCGCCGTATGCACATTGCAAAGAGCCGATGGATATTCTCCCTTATCGGATCGGTTCTTTTGCGCCGGGTCTCTTGCTTGGCATTTTGCCGTGGATCGTTAGTTTGTTTACAGGGGATATTCTGCTTTTCATTTACGGTTGGTTATACACAACCGCCGCTGGCGGGGATTTTCTTGTTTTATGGATTCTGCGAAACGTGAAATCAAATACTCTCGTTGAAGATCATCCCACGCGCGCGGGGTGTTATGTGATGGGATCAGAATAACCACGGGATCAACATCGCCGTGGATTTTTTATACATCGCGTAATCTTCCCCGAATTCACGCAACAACTTTCTTTCCTCGAACATCGCACCGATAATGAAGTAGAGTGTGATGCCGATGTAAAACACGAGCGTGTTGTCGCTCATTGTGGGGGTGAGCCAGAGAGCAATCAAACTAAATGTATAAATCGGGTGACGGACGATTTTATAGAGTCCTTTGGTGACTAAACTTCCTTTTGTGTCTTCCACAAACAGTTGCTTGATTCCCGCAAAATGCAGCGCGTCTGTTTGCAGGACGGCGACGATCAGCATGAATGCCGCTCCACCTTGTCCGGCGGTCATGATGTAACTCCACGGTTTGGAAACTGCATATAAAGTTTCACTTGGTAAAGTTGCAACAAGTCCCATTATGGGGAGGAATGTGATCAATGCAAATCCGTTATATAGTAAACGATACAGGCGCACGAAGTCCGCGCCGAAGATTTGCGCGGACTTTTCTTTGAGTGTGATGGATGCGGTGAAGGAGTGAACAAATCCCCAAAGAGTCATGGCGAGAAGAATATAGATGATGTTCATGTTTTGTTCCTTATAAAACAGTGACGTCTCGAAGGTTGCTCTGTATTACGCGGGAGTTATCTTGACGCCGAATACCGCGCGGGGAGATTGAGGCGGCGCGCGGAAATTTTCTTAGGTCGAGACCGCGCGGGAATAAATCCCCGCGCTATTCCTACAAAGCCGACTTAAGTCGGCTAGTCCGCTTTAGCGGGCTTCGTAAAAATAGCCCCGACGTTTACGTCGGGGCGGGAACGGTGGGGAGAAAAATTTCCGAGGCGGGGAGGATTGCTTCGGGCAAAGTGCGCCCTCGCAATGACGTGTTATTCAACCCCAAACGCGGAGATTTCAACCGTCTCGCTTCCAGTCTGAACTACATAATACGGCTTCCACGCCACACCGAAGATGTTGACGTAAATATCCGTCTTCTTCGGCTTGACCGAGACTTCGTTGATTTGATTGACCACGCTGCCCCAGCGGTCATTGACCTCTTTGGCAATTTCTTCGCGCTGGCGTTCCAAATCCGCGAGGTCTTTTTTGAATTGCGCGATAATATCTACGGATTCCTTTACATCTTCTCTGGCGTTTTGCGCCATGCGATATTTCGAGACCGAAGTGGAAAGGCTTTTCTTGCGGCCAATTCCCAAAAAGCCTGCGACTGCTTCCGCGCCGCTCAATCCGGTTTCGATGTTGCGGTTGCGCAGTTCTTCTTCATCCTGTTGCAATTCGCGCTCTTCGCGGAAGAGTTTGTCTTCGATGGATTTAATTTTCTTGTCAATCGCGGCGGTTTTCTTGGCGACTTCGGCGTCGCGGGCGTCACTGGCGGCGTTGGCGCATTCTTTCATGAACTCGGCTTGGGTGACGTCGGGTCCTGCGAAGATTTTGAGGGCGAGATTTGCGCGGGCGGTGACTTCGGTGTTGCGGAACAGCCAGTCGTTGAAATCTTTTTGCAGGGCGGTCATCAACTTGGAGTCGTTGAGCGGGGCTTCCATGCCAGAGAAGCGCGCGCCTGGGGCGGGCATGGTTTCTACTTTGTCGAGCGAGGGTCCCGCGTAGGGGAAATCATCCCAGCGGACGACGCCGCGGCGGTCGAGAGTCTCCACCAGCGCGGCTTTGGTGATTTCGCTGTCCACGCCGTATTTGCGGTCAAGGATTCGAACTTGGGCGGCGGCGAGCAAAGTGGGGCGATAGAGGATGGCTTGTATCAACGCTTGCGCGGGCATGGAGCGTTTGGCATACTGAAATGCTTCGGGCAGGGAATAATTTTGCGGCAAGAAGTATTCGCGGATGCCAGAGGGGAGGCTAGGTTTAGTTAAACTTCCATCTGATTTTGGATTTGCGATTTGCGATTGACGATTGGTAATTGGTGATTGGTAATTGGTGATTGGCGGAGTCACTGGCGCACTGATTACTGATGACTGAACACTGACAGGCTGCATGGCTTCCACCGAAGGCTTCGGCTTACTGTCCACTGATAACTGATCACTGATAACTGATGACTGATTCGCGCCGACGAGTTTGTTGAGTTCGGGAATCCTTGTCCGCATGATGGGTCCTGCGAGGAAGTTCATCGCCCAGCGGGTTTGGAAGAGGACGGGATTTTTGTTGTGGACGTTGTTCATGACGAAGACGCGTTTGCCGAGCGATGAGATGAGTTTGTCCATCTCGGCGCGGGAGAATCCACCCGCGAGGCTTTCGAGTCCGTCGAGCAGGCGGTTCTTGTCGCGCTCGGTTTGCAGTTTGCCGATGAACCACGTGCCAGCGTTCGAGAGCGCTTTGTAATCTATATCCACTGGATTTTGAGTCGCGAGTAAAAGTCCCAAGCCAAAGGCGCGCGCTTGTTTGAACATGCGCAGCAACGGTCCTTTGGAGGGCGGGTTGGCGGTGGGCGGCATGTAGCCGAAAAAATCATCCATAAAAAGAATGGCGCGTAAATGGTTGGCGCCTGTTTGCGTTCTCATCCACGTTTCGACGGCGGAGAGCAGCAGCGTGACGAAGAACATGCGCTCGCCGTCGGAGAGGTGCGCGAGATAGAAAATGCTATGACGCGGCTGACCTTCGGGCGTGTAGAGCATGGCTTGGATGTCGAGCGCTTCGCCTTCGCGCCAGGTCTCAAACGCGGGCGCGGCGAGGATGTTGTTGAGAATCATCGCGAGTTCCATGCGGTCTTTGGGCGCGAAGAAAGTATCCACGGGGAACGCGCCGAGTTTATCGAAGGGCGGCGTTTGCGTTTGCAGGATGAGTTCGGTCAGGTCGAGGTCTTGACCGTTGCTCCAATGCGTTTCGAAAATGTTCGAGAGCAGGATGTGTTCGCGCGAGCGGATGGGGTCGAGGTCGTTCATGCCGACGAGACCGAGCAGCGCGGTGACGGTGCTGGAGATTTTCTCGCGCAGGACTTCGCGGTTTGACTCCCATTCGAGTTTTGGTGCGGCGAGCGAAGAGAGTACGCTGACGGGAATGCCCGAGTCGGAGCCTGGGGTATAGACCGCGAACTTGACGAGGTTCTGCAAGTCTTGAATTCTATCGGGACCAATGCCCCATTCTTTTAATCCGTTGCGCCACGAGGTCGCCGCTTCGGTTGCGACTTCTTCCATAGACCTATCGGCGCGGCGCGCGACTTCGGGGTCAATCCACGGTTGGAAGTCGGCGGGCAGCAGGTTGGGGAAATGTAACAGTAAATTGGTCAGGTCGCCTTTGGGGTCAATAATAATCGCAGGGACGCCCATCAGCGCGGCTTCTTCGAGCAGCGCCACACACAAACCTGTCTTGCCCGAGCCTGTCATGCCC
>VFKN01000159.1 GCA_009885525.1 Anaerolineaceae bacterium
AATGCTGGTTGATGAGTTTGCCGTGTCCATACCAGTGACCGGGCAATTCGATGGTGAGTTCAACAGCGGACTCTACTGGAGATGTGGTTAATATCCATTGGTCAGCAACCAAACTTAGGTTAAGCGTGAAGCGTGAAAATATCGCGGTGACAGAATCTATTCCGGTGCGGAGATCCACTACGGGTGTGGCGGAACACCGGACGGTCATCATCAAGATATTGTTTTTTTTGAAGGAGATGGAGAACGGGGATTGGGTGGTTTCGAGTTGGATGTTCATGGGGTTAAAAAGATTTAACCACGAAGTACACAAAGGTCACAAAGGAAAACATTACCCGCAGGGGGCTGCGCCAACCTTTGTGTTCCTTTGTGACCTTTGTGGTTAAAGTTCTAGCGTTGGAACTTTTTGCCCGTCGCAAGTTCGACGCTCTTGTATGCGCCGTCGTAAATGCCGATGCTTTTGTTTTTGACGATGCAATCGCAGAACATGGCGAGCAGGTCATCGGCTTCGGTGAGCAGGTCGATGGCTTGCAAGGTTTGCGGGATGGTGCGGGTTTCGACGGTGCTGTCGCCGATCTCTGCGCCGCGGATCGCGCCCCACATTTCATGGCCGCCGACGCGGGCGTTGAAAATTTTGGGCACGGGATAGAAGGCGAGTTCGCTGGGCTTGGTGACCATCACATCCATGACGCGCATGAGATAGTTGGTGGCGTAGACCGCGTGGAAAGTGTTGTCGTGCAGGAAGACGTGCAGACCATGCGCGGAATTTTTGCGGATGCTGTCGGTGAATTCGCGTGTGTCGTCCCATGTGAAATGCGTGTTGATCAGATCTTTGTGTTGGGCGAGTTCTTCTTGCAGCCACGTCCAATTATCTTTGTGATCGCCGAGATTGATGAAGAGCGCGATCTGATCTTTCTCGATCATCGGGATGGCATGTTCGATGATGGCTTTGAAGAGTTCACGCTGTGCGCCTGCTCCGCCCATGGTGACGAGGAAGCGGCGTGGTTCTTTGGCTTTCATGCGGGTCAGGCGGTCTTCGCAATCGACTTCGATATTTTCGACGAGTTCATGGTCAACGTGATGACCGGTGAAGAACAGCGCGTCAGGCGGCGTGGGCTTGAGAATTTTGCCCTTGTCATCAAATCCGCGCATGGCACGGAAACCGTAATAGCCCGACGGAGATTGAACGGCGTGCTTCGCGCCTTCGGTGAGTTGGAAAGCCATCGGCCAGTTATCGAACATCATATCCACGACATTGGTCATGCCGCCCGAGACCGCGCCCATCGCTGTCCACATGTGGGAAGTGAGCGTGGGCATATCGGACGGAAGCGCGCCGTAAAGATTATTGAACAACTCGCTCATCTTGTAATCTTTGACTTCGGTCTTGAGGAAGCGCCACGGCCAGGTGCTGGTCATGTAATTGAAGAGCGCGTCCAACCCGGGCAGGGAGGGTTCGCCCGTGGTGAGTGATTCCCACACATATTTGTCGAACCACGGATAACGCTGTGAGATGCGCGAATATTTGCTGTAGTTGGTGTTGCACCAGTTGATCACATCCGTGCTAATGCCGGGGATGCCAAGCAGGTCAAGCCAGTAAGGGGTGAAGCCCATTGCTTTTGCGGCGGAGACTCCAGCCATGGCGATGCGGTAATGTCCAAATCCCATGCGGATAGTGCTGACGATGACGCCGTTGGTTTTATCCAGTGGTGCGCCTTTTCCATCGCGGACAATATTCTTCAGCCCGAAAATTTCCGAGCCGTAGGGATGATCTTCGACGCTTAGATTAAATTTTTCATTGGGGTCGTAATTGAATTTCTTCGCCAGCATATCTTTCCACTGGTCTGCAGCGCGGGTTTGTCTTTCTGTGATGGGGTTGCCGTACACTTCGTAGCGGCCATCCTTTTTTTGTAACATGAGCAATTTCTCCTTGAAATAAAATAATTACTGAAATTCTCCCTCATCCCCAACCCTTCCCCCGAGGGGGGAAGGGAGTTAATCCCCTCTCCCTTTGGGACATCGTGCCCGTAGGGTAGAGGGCTAGGGTGAGGGCGAACGATGGTCTACATTATCCCTTGACTCCGCTGCTTGCTACGCTTTCGACAAAGAAGCGCTGACCGAGAATGAAGACGATCAACGGCGGGATGATGGCAATTGCCGCGCCCG
The DNA here is from genome assembly GCA_009885525.1 of Anaerolineaceae bacterium. GTDB lineage: Bacteria > Chloroflexota > Anaerolineae > Anaerolineales > Villigracilaceae > Villigracilis. The sequence continues at coordinate 2,161 of VFKN01000159.1, forward strand.
CGAGAATTAAATTAGGCGTATCGGATGCGCGTCCGCGCAGAACGTTCAGCGCGAGCGTGAGCACGTGATTTTTTTCATTGCCCACGTTGATGATCACCAGCGGCCAGATGAATGAGTTCCACGCATATAGGAATGTGAACGTGGCTTGTGTTGCCAGTGCGGGCACACTGGCGGGGATGAGAATATTGGTCAAGATCTGCATACGGGATGCGCCGTCGAGCAGCGCGGCTTCTTCAATTTCTTTGGGGAAGGTGATGAAATGCTGGCGCATGAGGAAAGTTCCGTACGCGGAGAATATCCACGGGATGATCAGCGCGGCGAGATGATCTGTCCAGCCGATGAGCACCATCAGCTGATACAAAGGGACGATAAGCATCACGAATGGGATCATGATCGTGCCTAGATAGAAAACGAAAACCGTATCACGCCCGGGGAATTTCAAACGCGCAAAAGCATATCCGCCAAGCACGGAGGTTGCCAGCTGCCCAACGACAACCAGAATCGTGACCAGCGCAGTGTTGGTGAGCGCGCGGTTCATATTGTTCAGCTCAATGACTCTGGTGTAGTTCTCGGGATGCGCGCCGACGCTTTCGACCGGTTCGCTTTTGCGTACATTTTGATACGCCTTGATCTCAGGATTCTGCGGGTCAATAAATTCACCGACGGTTGTCTGGCTGATCTGGATCATGGAAACAACTTTGCCATTCACCGTTACGTCAAAAAGTTTTTCATCTTTTCCGCTCACGCTGATTGTTTTATCTGTTGCGGTAACTTCATCCACAAAGCGGTCAACGGTTGCGGTGAGATTATCCGCTGGCGCGTAGACTCCAACTTTGATGTTGCTTTTCGCGAGCGCGTATTCTTTTTGTGCGCCATTCACATCAACATAGTAGAGCGGAAGCGGTTCTTCATATCCCGCCACGGTGATGGATGCCGGGTCGCGCGGTAACATGCGCGGCGGATAGCGGAACGTATCCGCGGGCAGCTTGAAGGACGTTGAAAGCATATATAAAAACGGGAAGATCATCACCAGTGCAAAAAAACTGAGCACAAAGTAAATGACAAATTTGTTCAGAAATTGTAGAAAGCGATAGGATTGAATTTTCATGTCGGCTCCTGTTTAGCTCTCGTAGATACTGGATTTGCGCTGGCGCTGGAATTGAACCAGCGTAAGACCAAAGATGACGATGAACAAAACCCACGCGATCGCGGAGGCATATCCCTGCTCGAAGTTTTGGAATCCGCTACGATATAGGTAAAGCACCAATGTGATCGTGGAGTTGTTCGGTCCTTCGGGCGGATTCATCAAGATGAAGACCTGTTCAAAAACCTGCATGGCTTGAATGGTTGTGGTGGAAACTACATAAAAAGTTGTCGGCGCGAGCATGGGGAGTGTGATCGCCCAGAACTTATCCCATGCGCCTGCGCCGTCCACGGTGGCGGCTTCGTAGAGTTCACCGGGGATGTTTTGTAGACCCGCGAGGAAGAGCACCGTGTTGAATCCCATCGTTTGCCACGCGGCGATGAAGACGACTGCAAACAGCGCGGTCTTTTCATCTGATACCCATTGAATCTTTGGGTCAATGATCGCGAGATTAAATAAGTTGTTCCAAAATTCAATGCCGAGTGTGATGAAGTAATTGATGTAGCCGATGGTGGCGTTGTAAAGCCATTGCCACACAAGTGAAATCCCAACGACCGCGGCGATACTTGGCATGAAGTACAACGAGCGGAAAAATTTCATACCGGGCAATTTGCTGTTGAGGACGTTCGACAATACCAGAGCGGGGATCACACTCAAAGGAACAGCGAACAGCACGAAGGTCAGGGTGTTGCGCAGCGCGATCCAGAAGAATTTATCGGCGGCGGCGAATAATATCCCGCTGTTGCCGATAACGAAGCGTCCGACTTCGTCATAGATTTTTATATCCACGACTTCTTTTGCCAGTTGCGTTGGAGATGAAAGAAAAGCAAATTGGATGTTGAGAATTTTTGCGTAATTGGCGAAGCCGATCCAGTTGGGTGTGTTGATGGCGTCTGAGTCGGTGAATGAAAAATAAAATGAAAGCACGAGCGGGCCCGCAAAGAAGATAAGGAAGCCGAGCAGGTTTGGCGAGAGGAAAAGCCATCCGCTTAAAATTTGTTCGTGATTGGTTTTGACGTGCAGCGCTTCGGCGGTTTTTGCTTGTCCAATTAACCATAGTGAAAACGCGAAAATGATCATGCCGATCACGCTTGCGATGCCGATCGGCTGCGTGAGTTTGCCCAGGAAATATAAAATCCCTTTTAGCGCGCCGACTTGAAAGAGGAAAAGAACAAAGCCGCCCAGCATGACCCAGCGGCTTGCAGCCTTGAGGCTGGTTTCAGCGTCCTGTTTTTTTTGCGGGAAGTATTCATCCATCACGCCGAGGAAATAACCGAGCAACACAATTCCCAAATAGGGAATTCCGCTTGTGAAGGTTTCTGCCAGCGCGTCGATGCCGACAAAAACTTCGCCGGTGTTTAGGGCGAGTACAGCGCAGATCACAAAAGAAAGATAATCCAGAGTGAGCGAGATCATTCTTCCGCCGTGATTGCGGCGTGAGATCAACACCGCGCCGATCGCGCTGAATATGGAAGCGATCACTAATGCGGCAGTGACAAGTACTTTTTGCCAAAGCGGAGCCGCTGGCAATAGAGTACCTGTCCACAGGGAAATTGCGCCTCCTGCCGCGAGGAGGGCGAATATTCCGCGCCAAACTATGCTAATGCGCAGAAGCAGTTCTGTCCTTGAATCCGTTTGCAAATATGTGGTCATGTTCACCTCTTGATTTGAATCGGCGGGTAATTACACTACAAGATCACGAAGACACAAATCGGAATTTGTATCTTGGGGATACCGTATTGGAAACCGGAGCGCGGACTTTAGTCCGCGTTTTCGGCAAGCAGCGGACTGAAGTCCGCACTACGAAAAATAAGGAACGGGATAGGCATATTGCCTATCCCGTTTTAGTGTAGAGTAATTACTTGGTGAAGACTTTGTCGGCTTCGTCGCAGATGGTCGCGCCGAAAGCTTCGACCGTGGTCGCGCCGGTCAACACGCCCTGAACAGCGGGGCCTGTGACTTTGTCGAATTCGGGCCACGAGCCAGCCCACAACGGACCTTCAGCGGTCGGGTTGGAGTCTGCTGCAATGCCGTTCAAGAAAGCCTGATTGTTGGCAGGCGGCGAGAAGGTGACGAAGGCATCGAGTGCTTCCTGGCTTACGCGGCTGGGGATATTCGCGCCGAGGGCGGCGATCTCGCCCTGAGTCTTGGCGGTGGTCAAAGCCTGGACGAGCGCCCATGCTTCGGCAGGATGTTCGGTCTTGGCGTTGATTACATAAGCGCCCCAGAACAGCCAGTTGCCAGCGGTTCCGCTGGGTCCATTGGGAAGTTCAACGACATCCCATTCGAATTCCACAGTGCGGACGCCGGGGGTTGCCCAACGGCCATTCTGGAACATGGCGACATTTCCAGCGCGGAAAACGGGTTCGGGATCTTCGCCGTAAGGAACAGCGACATCGTTATCAGCATAGAGGGATTTCTGGAAAGTAAGACCTTCCAAAGCCTCGGGGGTGTTCAAAGCACAAGCGGTGCGATCAGCGTTAAAGAAGTTACCACCGGCGGAATTAATCCACACGCCGTTGGGTCCCCACCAGGCGCTGGCGCCGTAGCCGTAGATGTCAGTGCCGAGTGCGCGGGTCTTCTTGGCAACATCGAGGAAAGCAGCCCAATCCCATTTGCCTTCTTTGGCGAGTTCACGAGGATCGGGAGCGCCGGCTTCGTTGATCAAGTCCATGTTCAGATACAAAGCGAAAGTGGACACGTCGCGGGGAAGACCCCAGAGCGCGCCTGAATCCGCGCCAGATTTTGCGCCTTCAGGATTATAGGTCAGGTGAGCCATGGGACCAGCGTAGAAATCATCGACGTTGAAACCATCTGTTTTGGCAGCGAGATCAGCAGCGTTCAAGATCAAACCGCGGGTTGCAAAATCAGCGACATCGGTTCCGGGAATCCAGAATACATCGGGAGCGGTTCCAGCAGCAACTTCGGAGCGCAACTGATCTTGATAGTTGGCGCCTTCGGTACCACCGGGCTCGTAGGTCAATGTGACGCCATCGAGTTCGGTATCCAGTTCGGTGCTGATCTTGCTATAAACATCAATTTCTTCCTGATTGTCAGGGCGGGTGCGCCAGCGGAGGGTAACATCACCGGCTGCAGGGGCTTCAGTGGCAGCGGCGGGGGCTTCGGTCATTGCAGGGGCTTCAGTGGCAGCAGGTGCATCGGTGGCAGCAGGAGCCTCAGTGGCAGCGGGGGCGGGAGCGCCGCAGGCAGCCAAAGCAAAAGACGCAATTACAAGCAGGCTAATCGCCTTAAAAAGCAAATTCTTTTTCATTTTTATACTTCTCCTTAAAAATATTTAGATGGTTGACAAAATAATGTGTTGCATAATTTGAGATCGGATTGACTTAATCACCCCCTTTTTCGGAAGTGGATTGTCTTATAACCAACTGCGCGGATAATTTCAAATCGCGCACATCAGTGGTTTTCTTTTTGATAATATCAAGCAGCATGCGGGTGGCTTCCTGCCCAATGCGCGGAATATCCTGGCGCATGGTGGTCAGCGGCGGATCGAAATAGGAGGACAAAGGCATATCGTCCACGCCAATGACCGCCAGTTGAGATGGGACTTTTATATTCGCATCCCGCGCGGCGCGCAGCACGCCCATCGCCATGCGGTCATTTTGCGCAAAGACCGCTGTGGGAACACGCCCTTGTTCGATAAAAGAAAGCAGCGCGCTTTGACCGGATGTCGCAGACCAATCGCCTTCGATCACCATGGTTTCATCAAATTCAATCTTGGCTTCATTCAACGCACGGCGATAGCCTTCGGTGCGATCCTGCGAACAATCTTCTTCCATGGGACCCGTCACCAACGCAATGCTTGTATGTCCCAGTGATATTAAATGATGTGTCGCTTCATAAGCCACTTTCTCATCATCCAGAGAAACCGAGCAGATGTTTTTTTCATGCGCGCTCGCGCCGACAAAAACAAGCGGGAAATTTTTAGGGATATACTCGAAGCGTTCATCAGAATACGGGTTGATCACGATCAAACCGTCCACGCGGCGATGGCCCACCAATTCATCCACCAGCGCGCGAAATGAATCAGGGTCAGATGCGGAAGACGAAAGCATAAAATAATCGTGCTGGCGTGCTTCCACTTCAGCGCCTTCGATCACGCTGGCAAAAGTGTAATCTGTCATATTTTGCGAGATGCACGCCAGTGTGCGCGTCTGACCGCGTGCCATTGAACGGGCGATGGCATTGGGGCGGTATCCCATTTGCTCAATGGCTGCCTCCACCAAAGCGCGCGTAGTTGGCAAAACACCCTCGTTTCCATTGATCACGCGCGAAACGGTCTGGTGCGAAACACCAGCCTGTCGGGCGACATCACGAATTGTAGGGCGAGAATTAGTCATATTTTATCGGTTTTGATATAATGTTACCGTTCACGTGACCGGTAACATTAGTTTACAGACTCTCACGTCGTTTGTCAAGTACTTTATTCATTTTGCCTCTGTTCAATTAAATTACAAAGGATTTCCACATGCTAGATACTCCCCACCGTAGATACAATGCCCTCACCGGCGAATGGGTGCTCGTTTCGCCGCACCGCGCCAAACGTCCCTGGCTCGGGCAGGTTGAAAAACTCTCGCCAGAAACTTTGCCAGCGTATGACCCGACCTGCTACCTTTGTCCGCGCAACGAACGGGCTGGCGGAATTTTTAATCCCGATTATGTAAACACATTCGCATTTGAAAATGACTTCGCCGCGCTGCTGCCTGATTCAGTGGATGAAGTGCCCGCTTCATCCCACCCACTATTTGTTTCTGTTCCCGAAACGGGTCATTGTCTCGTAGTTTGTTTTTCTCCGCGCCACGATCTAACCTTGCCGGAATTGGATCTGCCCGCCATTGAGAACGTGCTCAGCACCTGGGCGCAAAATTCCGCAGACATGGGAAACGAAGATTATATTCATTATGTGCAAGTCTTCGAAAACAAAGGCGCGATGATGGGCTGCTCCAATCCGCACCCGCACAGCCAATTGTGGGCGCAGTCGCAACTGCCTAATGAGATCATCAAAGAACTTGCCACGCAGACAGAATATTTCAAAATAAATAACCGTCCGCTGTTGGTGGATTATGTTAAAGAAGAACACAAACGCAAAGAGCGCATCCTATTCTCCAACGATCACTTTACGGCGCTTGTTCCCTATTGGGCGGTTTGGCCTTTTGAAGTTTTAGTTACCGCGCATCGCCCGTCTGCTTCTTTAAAAGAATTATCTGCAAGTGAAACTTCCGCGCTGGCTGAAGTCTTTAAACAAGTCACCACGCGTTACGATAATTTATTTGAAATTTCATTTCCCTATTCAATGGGATTTCACCAAGCCCCCGCCGATGGGCAGCCGCATCCCGAATGGGTTTTGCACGCGCATTTTTATCCGCCGCTGCTGCGCTCTGCCACCGTCCGCAAATTTATGGTCGGCTATGAAATGCTCGCCATGCCGCAGCGCGACATCACCCCCGAAGTGGCTGTTGAGCGCTTACGCAGCCTCTCGGATGTTCACTATAAACATCGCGAAAAATAAAAGCAGCATATTGAAGTAAGCATTTCAAAGTGTTACTATAACAACAGGGAACCTATCTCTTCACTGAAACGTCATGATACCGAAGGAGGGCTTCTCCCATGATAGAGAAACTTAAGCAAGTGTTCAGCAGGAACCGTTCCGTGGTGATTCTTGGAACGCTCGTAATTGTGTGTGCGGGTGGACTCGTCTTATTTTCAAGGTGGTTTCAGTCCGGTATTTTTGCTCCCGGCAACGGGACTTCTGTGCCTATTGATGTAACGCAGCCATCTTCAGGAGACACCAACATGCAGGATGACAAGTACAAAATTGGCGTTGAATTAAGTGACGGGCAATCGCAGCCGGAATCTTCGGACGCGATTCCGCCCGCGACGGGTGATTCGCTTTCACCCGCAGAGATTGCGCTGATCTTAGCGCGCCTGCCTGCGCTGCCCATCAATTCTGGTCAGCAAACCGAGTTTAAATTCCCGCCGGAGATATTGCCTCCGCCGCGCCCGGGGAATAAAATCGAGAGTTCGTTCCCACCAGCGGAAATAGAATCAAATTCGGGGGCGACAGAAAACGCGGGTCCACTTCAAGTAGTGAGATTTGCTCCTGAAGGGGAAATTCCGATCGCGCCGTTTGTCAGCGTCACATTCAATCAGCCGATGGTTCCGCTGGGAACGTTATCCGATTTGAGTGAATTGGATGTGCCGATAAAAATCGAGCCGTCGCTGCCCGGCACATGGCGCTGGCTGGGAACGAAAACATTAACCTTCGAATATGATTCAAAATTAATTGACCGCCTGCCAAAGGCGACCGAATATCGCGCCACAATTCCGGCGGGGATAAAATCTGCAACGGGCGGAATTCTTGCGCAAGCCGTCACGTGGACGTTCACAACGCCGCCGCCAAAAGTTGTTTCAACGTATCCCGATAATTCTCCGCAGCCATTGGAGCCGATCTTTTTTATTTTGTTCGATCAGCGCATTGATCCGACGGCTGTGTTGAAAACCATTCAAGTGACAATAGACAGCCGCGTGATCGATATTGTTTTGGCAAATCAAACTGAAATTGATAAAGATGAACGCGTTAGTCAATTGGTGAAGGACGCGCTCGAAGGACGCTGGCTTGCCTTCCGCGCCGCACAGCCTCTGCCGGCGGAGTCGAATATTTCAGTGACGATTGGTCCCAACACGCCTTCTGCCGAAGGTCCGCTGACGACAACAGAAATACAAACTTTTGGTTTCCCAACTTATTCGCCATTGAAGATCGCGGAGTATCGCTGCTCGTGGGGTGATAACCAATGCCCGCCGCTGACTCCGTTTTATATCCGCTTCAACAACCCGCTGGATATGGAAATTTTCAGCGAGGATATGCTGCGCGTCGAGCCGGAAATTCCGGGCGTGTCTGCGAATGTATATGGCGATACGATCAGCATCAGCGGCGAGACCAAGGGACAAACCACTTACACGGTTACGATCTCCGGAAAAATTCAGGATGTTTTCGGTCAGCAGTTGGGCGAAGATGCGCAACTGAAATTCAAGGTCGGTAAAGCCGAGCCGGTTTTGGTGAACACGGGACAAAACTTTATTACGCTCGACCCGTCTGCATCCAAACCCGTTTTCTCTTTTTATGCGATCAATTACAGCAAAGTTAATTTAAAAATTTATACCGTTCAACCCGCGGATTGGAATGCATTCAAACAATATCTGCGCAATTGGCAGCAGACCGATGTTCCGTCAAAAATGCCGGGCATCCTTGTTGAGAATAAATCGCTGGCGCTCGATCTCCCGAGCGATACGTTGACGCAGGTGGATATTAATCTCAACCAGTATATGACCGGAAACTTCGGTCACGTTGTAATGATCGTTGAACCGCCTGCGGGATTTTTTGAAAGCGACAATGATAAGTGGCAGCGCTTCTCGCAAACCATCATCACCTGGATTCAAGTCACGCAGATCGGCTTGGATGCGTTCACCGATCACAGCGAGATGATCGCGTGGGCCACAGACCTAAAAAACGGCGCGCCATTATCCGCTGTGAGTATTCAGCCGAATAGCGGCGGTTCGACAAACTTAACCGGCGCGGATGGTGTTGCCCGTTTCGATATTCCCTCCGGCGCGACTTTTCTCACCGCGCGCCTCGGCGCGGATCAGGCGATTCTGCCGCGCTCAAATTATTACTGGGGTGATGATGCCTGGGCTGCCAGCCCGCCAGGTGATGCTTTACGTTGGTATGTTTTCGATGACCGCAAGATGTACAAGCCCGGCGAGGAAGTTCACATCAAAGGCTGGCTGCGAAAAATCGGTGGCAGACAAAATGGTGATGTTGAGTTTGCGAACGGTTTAACTTCTGTCACGTATCAAATCACTGATCCGCAGGGCAACAACATCGGCAGCGGAGATGCGCAGGCAAATTTTCTCGGCGGGTTTGATTTTGTATTCACTATTCCGCAAGTCACCAATTTGGGACAGGCGCAAATTTCTTTGACGGCTCAGGGAAATTTAGGAACGTCAGATGGAAACCAGTATTACAACCATCCATTCCAGATTCAAGAATTCCGCCGCCCCGAATTTGAAGTGAATGCGCGCAACGAAACAACGGGTCCCTATTTTGCGGGCGACCATGCCACGCTTGCGGTCGAGGCAAAATATTATGCGGGCGGCGGCCTTCCCAACGCGGATGTGACCTGGCAGGTGGATACTTCGCCGGGCAGCTATTCGCCGCCCAATTGGAATGAGTTCACCTTTGGCAATTGGCAGCCGTGGTGGATTTTCTACGATTATGGTTACCCAGTACCCGGCGGCGATACCAAAACAGAAATGTTTACCGGCAAGACGGATGCATCCGGCACGCATTATTTAAACCTCAATTTCAAAGCGCAGGGCGATCCAAATAAAGATCCGCAGCCATACAGCGTGGTCGCGAATGCAACTGTGATGGATGTCAACCGCCAGGCGTGGAGCAGTACCACCACGCTGCTGATTCATCCCGCGGATGTGTACATCGGTTTGCGCAGCGACTCGTATTTTGTCGAGCGTGGCACGCCGCTCAAGGTGGATTTCATCGTCGCCGATATTGACGGCAATCCGATTGAAAACCGCGAGGTCATCATCACCGCCGGAAGATTGGAGTGGAAGAATAAAAACGGGAATTGGGCGGAAGAAGTCGTGGACGTCCAGACTTGCGCGGCAACTTCCAAAAGCGAACCGGATACTTGCACCTTCGAGACTCCGCTTGGCGGCAGTTATCAGATCACCGCGATTGTGACCGATGAATTGGGACGCAAGAATCAAAGTCAGTTCACACGCTGGGTCAGCGGCGGTCAGCAGCCGCCATCGCGCAAAGTGGAGCAGGAAAAGGTCACGCTGATTCCCGATAAGGAAACGTATCAACCCGGTGATACGGCGAAGATTCTTGTGCAATCACCGTTCAGTCCCGCTGAAGGAATCTTAACCGTCACGCGCAGCGGAATTCTTTACACCACGCGTTTTAGAATTGATGATGGAAGTGTTACGCTGAATATTCCGATTGAAGAAAAACATATCCCCAACTTAAATATTCAAGTTGATCTTGTCGGCTCCGCGCCGCGCACAAATGATCAAGGCGAAAAACTTGCCAATGTCCCGCCGCGCCCCGCATTTGCGAGCGGACAGTTGACTCTGAAAATCCCGCCGCTGCAAAGAACGTTGTCATTGCAGGTGACGCCCGATCAAATTAAATTGGAACCCGGCGGCGCGACAATGTTGAATGTCATGGTGAAAGATTCGCGTGGTCTGCCAATATCCGATGCGGAACTCGCGGTTGTCGTGGTGGACGAATCCATTCTCGCGTTGACCAATTATCAGATGCAAAATCCGCTGGATGTTTTTTATGCCGGGCGTCCTTCGTATCTCGCAAGTGTTTATGGACGCGCCAGTATTGTCCTCGCCGATCCGCAAGCATTGGCGAGAGAAGCCGGTCAGACGTCGTTGAATGAAGGCATGGGCGGAGGAGCCCCGGCAGCCACAATGTCGCCAGCCGCCGCGGAAGCCCCGATGGTGGCTGAAGAGTCGTTGCAGGATAAATCTGCAAACGCGCAAACGCCCATCACGATCCGCTCGGACTTCAATCCGCTGGCGACTTTTTCTCCCACTGTCAGAACGGGATTTGACGGCGCGGCGCGCATACAGATCAAACTGCCCGATAATCTCACGCGCTATCGCATCATGGTCGTTGCGGTGGATGATCGCGGAAGTCAATTCGGCACCGGCGAGTCGAATCTCACCGCGCGGTTGCCGTTGATGGTGCGCCCATCCGCGCCGCGTTTTCTTAACTTCGGCGATAAGTTTGAATTGCCCGTAATCATACAAAATCAAACTGACTCGCCGATGACAGTGGATGTCGCTGCGCGCGCGGCGAATCTTGAATTGGGTATTAGCGGCAAACGCATAACGATTCCCGCGAATGATCGCGTCGAAGTGCGCTTCCCCGCATCCACGATCATGGCGGGCGATGTCCGCATACAAATCGCGGCGACTTCAGGAAGTTACTCCGACGCCGCAACCGTTGATCTGCCTGTTTACACGCCCGCGACAAGTGAAGCCTTTGCAACTTATGGCGTCATTGATGAAGGCACGATTGCTCAGCCTGTGCTTCGTCCCACCAATGTGTTCCCGCAATATGGCGGATTGGAAATCAACACATCCTCCACCGCATTGCAATCGCTGACCGATGCGGTGCTGTATCTTGTTGCCTATCCTTTTGAATCTTCAGAACAACTCGCCTCGCGGATTCTCGCCGTCGCATCTCTGCGCGATGTGCTGACCGCGTTCAAAGCGGATGGAATGCCATCCACCGCTGAAATGGAATCCGCGGTCACTCGTGACATTGCCAAACTTCAAGGGATGCAAAACTCCGATGGCGGCTTCCCCTATTGGCGGCGCGGATTTGAGTCGAATCCATTCAACACGATTCACGTCACGCACGCTTTGTTTCGCGCACAGAAAAAGGGATTCACAGTCCCATCCGATATGACTCAAAACGCGCTGGCGTATCTGCGCGACATCGAAAGTCATTACCCGTCTTATTACGGCCAGGACACAAAATGGACTCTCAGCGCGTATGCGCTCTATGTCCGCGATTTGAGCGGTGATCGTGACGCGCCGAAAGCCGAAAAGATTTTGCGTAATGCGGGTATTGACAACCTTTCGATGGAAACCATCGGCTGGTTGTGGTCTGTGATCGATGATCCGAATCAACTCGATGCGATTCGACTCTACGTGAATAATCACGTCGTTGAAACAGCGGGCGCGGCAAACTTCACCACCGCATACACCGACCAAACGTATCTGCTGCTCAGCTCCGATCGCCGTACCGACGCGATCCTTTTGGACGCGCTGATCGAAGATAATCCGCAAAGTGATTTGATTCCGAAAGTGGTGACTGGATTACTCGCGCACAAAACCAAAGGCCGCTGGGGCAACACGCAGGAAAATGTTTTTGTGCTGCTCACGCTCGACCGCTATTTCAACACCTATGAATGGCAAACGCCTGATTTCGTTGCACGCATTTGGCTTGGCAATACATACGCAGGCAGCAATGAATTCCGCGGGCGCACGACTGATCTTTACGAAACTCTCATCCCGATGAATTACGTGCTCAACGAGACTTCCGCTGGCACAAGTGATCTGCTGCTCAGCAAAGAAGGTCCCGGCAGATTGTATTATCGGCTTGGCTTAACGTACGCGCCCACCGATCTGAAACTCGATCCGCTTGATATGGGCTTTGTAGTTCAACGCAGTTATGAAGGCGTGGATAACCCCGAAGATGTCTCGCAGGATAGCGATGGCGTTTGGCACATCAAGGCTGGTACGCGCGTGAAAGTCAAAATCAAAATGGTCGCGGATAATCGCCGCTATCACGTCGCGCTGGTTGACCCACTTCCGGCGGGTCTTGAGATCATCAACCCAGCCCTCGCGGTTTCGCAAAGCATCCCGCAAGATACGACCAGCCCCGATTTCAAATATGGTTGGTGGTGGTGGGGACCGTGGTACGAACATCAAAACATGCGCGACGAACGCGCCGAAGCGTTCACTTCATTGCTGTGGGATGGCGTCTACGATTACAGTTACTTTGCGAGAGCAACGACGCCCGGCACGTTTATCGTTCCGCCCGCAAAAGCCGAGGAGATGTATTCTCCCGAAGTCTTTGGCAGAAGCGGCAGTGATTGGGTGATCGTGGAGTAGGTATACAAGTAGATAAGGAAACAGGTAAACAAGTAGACATTGAATTTATCCGTGTTTACCTGTTTACCTGTTTACCTGTTTACCTGTTTACTTACTGAACTGACTCCCTAAGCGACCTTTTGTTGCTATCGAAAATTAAAATGCAAACATAAGGATGATGTCGTTAACGTTTGTTCCGCTTGCCCCGGATTTGATCAAATCCCCAAGAGAATCAAAAAACGGGTACGCGTCATTTCTTGACAAGTAATCTGCTGCGTCCAATTCGAGTATTTCCGCCCGCCGAGCGGAGTCGTCTGTCGCAACCGCGCCCGCCGCATCCGTGGGACCATCCTCGCCATCGGTGGCAATTGAGATGAGCATTACGTTTTTCATATCGCGCAATTCGTTTACGGTACTTAATACAAGTTCCTGATTGCGCCCGCCTTTGCCGTTGCCTTTTATGGCTTGCCCTGAGCCGTGTCGAAGGGTGACTGTCATTTCTCCGCCCGCGAGCAAACAAAACGGGCGCGGATATTTTTTATCGGCTTCTCTTAATTTCGCTGCTAGATTTTTCCCCACTTCACGCGCCTCGCCTTGCAACCCCGAATAAATAATTTCTGTATAAAAGCCTTCAGCCTCCGCTTGTTGTTTTGCGGCTTGCAGCGCCATGTCATTGCTGGCGATGATGTGATTTTGAACATTGTCGAAAATTGGGTCGTTTGGTTTTAGTGTTTCGCGCATTTTGTAGTGCAGGCTTGAAGCCTGCGTTACGTTTCGCGCATCCTCAATTGTTGTTGGGTCAGGCGCGGTGGGGCCGGATGCAATCGCTTCCAGTGAGTCTCCGACAACATCTGAAAGAATCAAACTGATAATCTTTGCGCCATTTGCAGATTGCGCCAATCCGCCGCCTTTGAGCGAATCAAGGTGGCGGCGGATGGTGTTGATCTGGTCAATGCGCGCGCCGTTGGCTAATAATGCGGCGGTGAGTTTTTGTAATTCATCCAAAGGGATAATCGGCGCTGCCATCAATGCCGAGCCGCCGCCAGAGATCAGGCAGATGAGCAGATCAGCGGGGGTGAGTTGCGAGACGAATTTCAGCGCGGCGTTTCCGGCTGCGAGGCTGGCTTCAGCGGGGATGGGATGATTTCCGAGAATAACAGTGGCTTCTTCGGGGGCGTGTGCCGCGTATTTGGTGATGATGAGAATATCAGTTAAGGGAATCAAATCCGCGAGGGCGGAGGTCATCGCGCAGGCGGCTTTTCCTAATCCAAAAGCGTAGATGCGTTGTGCGGGCGGCATTGGATTGGCGCGCAAATATTTTGTAACGGCTTCGCCCGCGTGAATAGAATTGAACGCGGATGAAATAATGCGCGTGACGGATGGATATGAAATAAGCGTCTTTGTGTTAAATTGATTTGATATGAACATGATTTAGTAAATCACCTTACGCAAGCAAAACTCCGAAGGAGTGGAATGATTATAGATTTGCGAAAAACCGGCACGATAACCCCGAAGGGGTGTCATGTTTTTATGAAGCAAACCATGCCATCCCTTCCCTTCCCTTCCCTTCCCTTCGGGATTGAGTTCTGCGTAAGGCAATCTCCTAAATCACTCAAACTTTGATCGAAATCACGAGCAAACATGAAAATTCCAGTTTTATAATTTATACGGTACCATGTAAGTATACATGCTTATAATCAGTAGATCACGAAAACGTAGTAACGACTTCAGTCGTTCGGCTAAAAAGCGACTAAAGTCGCAACTACGAAGTCTTTTCGTGAAGTATTGATAATAGATATTATTAACCATACCGATGGAGGCACAATGAGTAGTTCTATCCCGGCTGGGGAAGTGCGTTTGTTTAGCGGAAGTTCAAACCCGCAATTGGCGGAGAGCATCGCGGCGAAGTTGGGCGTGCCTTTGGATGGCACGCATATTTCGCGCTTTAGTAATGATAATTTATACATTCAGTTGAGCGCCAGCGTGCGTTATCGGCGCGTGTATATTGTGCAGTCGCTTTCGCAGCCGGTCAACGACAGTTTGATGGAACTGTTGATGATGATCGACATTGCGCGCGGCGCGGCTGCTTCGGAGATCCACGCGATCATTCCATATTATTCGTTTGGGCGTTCGGATAAAAAAGATGCGCCGCGTATTTCGATCACGGCGCGGCTCGTCGCGGATTTGTTGAAGACCGCGGGTGCTACGCATGTGATGAGCATCATGTTCCATTCGCCGCAGGTGCATGGATTTTTTGGAATCCCCACCGACCCGCTAAGCAGCCGTATAGTCTTTAGGGATTATCTTTCCACGCACGACCTGAGCGGGTCGATCATCGTCTCGCCTGATATGGGACAAGCCAAATCCGCGGCGCGTTTTGCGCGGACGTTGGATCTGCCGATTGCCGCTGGAAATAAGGAACGCATTTCAGATACCGAGGTGGTGATTAGCGGTCTGGTCGGGAATCAGGTGCGCGGACACAAACGCGCTTTGATCTATGATGATGAGATCGCCACGGGCGGCTCGATCCACGAGTTGAGCCGCGTGCTGATCAATGAAGGTGTCGAGGATATTCTCGTGGTTTGCACACATGGGGTATTTACGCAGGGCGCAGTCGAAAGACTGGCATCTGTTCCGCAGATCAGTGAAATCATCACAACTGATACGGTTTATATTCCGCCCGAAAAAATGCATCCCAAGTTGACTGTGCTATCGATTGCGCAGGTCTTTGCGGATGCAATTCATCATAACTTCAACCGTGAGTCGCTCAGCGATTTGTTCGTATTTGGCGAGTGATTGTGCCCTCACCCTAGCCCTCTCCCGAATGGAGAGGGGACTCCCTTCCCCCTTTCGGGGGAAGGGTTGGGGATGAGGGAGTGTATAATTCAAGTATAAGGAGGCACGTATGCTAAACAAAGCGATGCAAGATGCAATGAATGAACAGATCAATAAGGAGATGTTTTCTTCTTATCTGTATCTCTCGATGGCAGCGTATTTTGAAGATAAAAACCTGCCGGGGTTCGCCCATTGGATGCGCGTGCAGGAAGCCGAAGAACGCGAGCACGCGATGAAATTCTACGAATTTATTTTGGAGCGCGGCGGCAAGGTAACTCTCAAAGCCATTGATGCGCCCGGTACCGAGTGGACATCCACGCTCGAAGTTGCGGAGGAAGTTGCCGCGCATGAGGCGAAGGTCACCTCTTCAATTTACGCGCTATATGAACTTGCACTTCAAGAAAAAGATTACCCATCCCAGATCATGCTGCAATGGTTCATCAGCGAACAAGTGGAGGAAGAGAAGAACGCCGCGGAGATCGTGGCGAATCTCAAACTCATTGAAGATCGCGGCACAGCCGTGCTGATGCTCGATCACCGTCTCGGGAAACGCGGCGACGATTAGGTTTATACTTAAGAGCCTAAAGGTTTTTACCTTTAGGCTCTTTTTTTATTTTATGAACTCCAACGACGGCAGTCGTTGGAGTTGCAAAGTCAGGAGACTTTGCAGTCCCTTAATTCAGGAGATATATGCAAATCACAGTTCGCCGCGTCACACAGGAAGATAAAGCCGAATGGTTTCGTATGCGTAAAGGGATCTGGCCTGATGCACCCGATGAATACATGAGCTTTGATATGGACAAAATCCTTGCCAGTGAAAATGACGTGGTATTCTTCGCCTGTGATAATGGTAAGCCGATTGGTTTGACTGAAGCGCGACTGAGAGATTACGGAGAAGGGTGCGAAACCAGTCCTATTGGATATCTTGAAGGCTGGTTCATTCAGGAAGAATATCGCGGAAAAGGCATAGTAGGAATTATGACGCAAGCCGCCGAAGATTGGGCGCGCGAAAAAGGCTGCACCGAAATGGCATCTGATACGTGGCTGGATAACCCCGCCAGTATCCGCGCGCATGAGAAGATGGGTTATTACGAAGTCGAGCGGCTGATTCATTATGTGAAGAAGTTGTAGTAAAAAAGGTAGACCCTAAAGGTTTTCTCGGCTATCAGCCGTCTTGATATGTAAGACCTTCCTGCCAGATGTGACCAAGGTTAACAGAAGAAACCTTTAGGGTCTGTGCTTGCAAGAAGAAAAACGAACAGGCTGTGTAGTTTGACAATGTCAAGTTACAGTGTCTTTTTCTTGCTGTTTTCGCAAACGAGATTTACGAGAGCGGGTGCGATTGGTCAGGTGTTTGACAACCAAGTCTGCCGCAT
>VFKN01000087.1 GCA_009885525.1 Anaerolineaceae bacterium
ACCGAGATACCGAGGCACAGAGTTTTTCCTCTGGTTTTCTCCGCAACTCCGAGTCTCCGTGGTTCAAAAAGTGTGCAACCCATTCCTGACCATTACACAAATTCCAAGAATAAGCGAATAGCACGAGTTTTTAAAGCATCAATCACCATCACTTACAGATTAACCACTACCCCTTTTCTTTTCCACTCGCGCAAAAACCTCCAAAGCCATAACTTCGGAGGTTTACAAAGATTATCTTGCAGCCGTTAATTCTTCAGGATGTAGAGAAATTTACTTTACAGCCTGTCTCCGTTGGATGATGTTGTAAAACGCCAGCCCTAATGCGATCAGCGCCGCCACCCACGCGGAATTTGCGACTAAAGGCTCCGCCGCTTGTTTGAGCGCGATGCCGATAAATGACCAAACCAGAACGAAGACGTACCCGCTATCTCTGCGCATGAATATCATCAACACCCCAAGCACAGATGCGACTGCCAGCATGATGACTGCCCAAACTTGCGGCGCGATGCCAAAGCCATTCCAGTTGATAAAGTATAACCAGCTGGTGATATTGGCAACGGTAGCGACAGAAACCCAGCCGAGGTACACGCTGAAGGGAACATCCACATTCCATTTTTCGGCAGCGCTGACAGGTGTGCGTCCGACATTCAACTTGAGGTAACTGGCGATCAGCAGCCCGAGCAAGGTCAGCATGATCAGCACGCTCAACCCAAACTGGTTGTAATGCCAACAGACAAGCCAGGCGGCGTTGAATATTCCGCTTAAGGCAAATAAATATCCGAGATTGCGCAGCCGCGGACTTTCCTTCTGAGCGGATTGAAATTGATAAATGGTAAACGCGATCCAGCCGATATAGATCAATCCCCAGATCGAAAAGACATATCCAGCCGGGACGAAGTAAACCTGAAAGCGGTCTGATATCTCACCTGTGTTCTGTCCATTAAGCGGAAGGGTACTGGCGAGGATATTAACCGTGAGTGCAAGCGCAACCGAAAACGCATTTGCAAGTTGACGAAGTGTGTCTTTGTTCATGATTTTCTCCATAATCAGTAGATCACGAAAACGTAGTAACGACTTCAGTCGTTCGGCTAAAAAGCGACTAAAGTCGCAACTACGAAATCTTTTCGTGAAGTACTGATAATGATATATTTGCCAGAGAGGCAGGTTCATCATAAGACTTCTTACTGTCAATTGCAATCACCACGCAAGCAGGCGGGCTTATGAATTCGTCCATGACTCGCGTTCCTCATCAAGATATTTCTGAACATCAACGCCTTTCCAAATTTCGCTATGAAGTCCTTGCAAGTAAGCGGATTTCTTTCCCTGCGGAATCAAAATCAGCATCTCATCTTGAACATCCACCAACAAAGAATCGCTTACTTTGATATTTAACTTCTCCCGTATGGGCTTCGGAATTGTGATTTGGTATTTTGCGGTAATTTTGACAGATTTGATTGGCATAACGTATTTTACCCCCTCTCCCGTCCACCACTTGCTCCGCTTACAACCCTACTCCCTCCCATTTTCTTTCCTTTTGTACTTGGCTCTACTCCTCTCACGGGTGCTATAATTACCATATGGAAGCGAATATTGACATTAAACTTTACCGTGACCGCTGGAATGCAGTTAAAGAGATCGAGCGGCAGGAATTGCGTTCTATGTCCGTTGAAAAACACTGGAAGCAGATCAATACGCTGCTTCGATTTGCCATTGAAAATGGATTAACTCGTGGCGATGATGATGGCGAGATGGAAGTATTTTTTCGGTGGGCAAAGATAAAAGAACTTTACAAGCAAGGGAAGTTGACTTAACTACAAACTCCAAAGCCAAAAACTTCGGAGTTTGTTTTTTTATATCCAAATCAAAATTGCTCTGAGAAATCTATTGACTCATCCCCCACAAAAGCGGACAAAACCATACCCTCTCCTTTTAGGAGAGGGGCAAATCATGTTGTTGATTATGACGCAGAGAAGGTCTTAACCTTGATTTACCTGATTCGCCTGATCGCCTTGATTTGTAAGATGCCAATCATGGCAATCCTCTAATCCTTCTAATCATGGTTAAGACCATCCCGCCGCTTACAACCCTGCTTCCTCCCTCTTCCTTTTCTTTTACAGTACTCAACAACCAACCTCGAATTTTTCACGAATAAACAAATAAGCGCCGACATCATTTGTTTATTCGTGAAAGGAATTAGTGGTCGAAGGCAAAGAAAACAAAAGCGTTGATTACAACCAAGCAGGTATAAGAATGTTACTAAGTTTTACCCTGGCCGGATTTTCCACTTTAGGTATAGTTAGATTTTTGCTGAAAAAAATTATCTCTGAACCAGCATATTTATCTTGCGCGCTATAACTCAACTTATATTCGATGGAATGATATTTTTTATACAACTTTGAAATAGGAACTACATTGTCGTAAGAAACTACCCATGGCTGAGTAATTTTCGAGACCAAATTTGCAACGATTGCATGGTCTTCGTTTGAGTAATAATTTTCGTAAAGGCTGTTTCCTTTAGCGTAATACGGCGGATCAAGATACACAAGTGAGTGTTGTGATATTTTGGGCAAATAGCTTGTCATAAAAACTGAAGCGTCTTTATTGTATAACTTAATTTTTGAAGAGTAACTAGCTATTTTTTTGATTCTTGCAATTAAATCTATTTTATTAAATCGAGCATCTAGTTTCCATTCGCCAATTTGCGCATTCCCTCCAATTACACCGCCTTTTAGAATACCAGACCTATTTGTTCGATTTAGGAAAAATGTACTAAAGCCTAACTCAAGAACAGAGTGTTCTTTCGGCTTAGACTGTATTGTTTTTTGGCGACTACGTTCTTCAATAGTTACGGGTGTATCATAAATTAATTGGCAAATTTCATCAGTATAGCTTGTTACAGATTTCCAAAATGCATATATAGGCTTACTTATATCATTTATATGAACGCGTTTTACATATCCATCAAAAAGCAGAGCCCATGCAATACCAGCTCCACCTGCATATATTTCCACATATTCGCCACCATTAATTTCATTTAAAGAAATCAAAAGTTTAGCAAAGTTTGCAAGCATACCTTTGCCTCCAGGATAACGAAGTGGACTGGTAAATCTATATGCTGCCATAATACTAGGCACTCCAAATATGCTTCATAAAATCTTCTAAATTATCCCATGTAACTTTCAAATCAGTATCAGAAGGGTTGAAACTTCTATTGTGAACATATGCATTTAGGCTTTCAATTGATAAGACATGTTCTCTGTTCGCAACTATCGTTCGGATACCACGAATTTCATCTTTTTCGCATATTTTTTCTTTCTCCATGTAGTCAGCAACTGCGCTTATCTTATCTCTCAATGAAAATTCTTTTTCGAACTCTGGGATTCTCTCCCCAGTTGAATTCACCTTGGAGGGAATAATTCTTTTTATTGGAATATTATTTACTTTAGCATATTCATCCATACTTAACTCTATAAAAACCCGAAGTAGAACAGCACAGGAATTAACATAAGCGCCAACATCAAGCCTTTGCAATTCGTCGTATATTTTATTCAATCTAGTAACAGGTATTTTTAATTTCAGACGTTTTGGAATCAATGTGTTTCGATGAGCAGGAATTGGCTTCGGCAAAGATTCGGACTTCCCAGAACTTACATTTACAGAGGAATCACTTTTCTTTTGAGTTGCAGGTTTTGATTTATCTATTCTTGTTACAGGATTCTCTACAACCTCCCTGGCATAATCAACACGTTGTTCTTTTGTGTCCAAATGAGTAACTTTTTTCTTTTTTGTAGCAATATCACTTACGATTTTAGCAAGGCGAGGGATTACAATTTCTTCTGGTTCCTTGAAAACCAATTCATTATTCTTAATATCAACGCCAAGAATCCCGCGTACTTCCGGAGTATTCAAAACACGCGCAATATTTGTGATTGCGATTTTAGGCAACCTACTTCGCGTATCATCGTCAATATATTCGCTGTGACGAACATGTTCAATAGCTTGTAAAGATGGCGACATCCCTCTAAAGCGCTGAGTTTGTATACCATCCCATGGAACGATACCGACTCCCCCGTTCATTCCAGTATGACGCAATTCTATCCAATGCTTTGCTTCTTCCCTTGATTCAAATATAGTACAAGGAATTTCAGTAGACAAAGTATCTTTTGCCTTTTCATGAAACGTCTTAAATTTCCTCACCGCACTATCGGATAAATTCAAACTCGACACAAGTGACGGTGATAAAATCAATTTCAGAGCAGTTAATCTCCTGTTTCCTTCAATCACTATAAATAAATTATCATCACCCGACAACATAACCATTGGTAATTCTGCTGGATTCAAGCCACCTTCATTGACTATATCCTCAGCAAGAGCAACCAACTTAGCGCCCTGCTCATTTACAATAGTTGTTATTGCTTCACGCTGATTTATGCGAGGGTCATATCTTGGGTTTTGCAAATCTATTAGAAGGTTTTGAAGTGAAATTGATTTGACTTTGTTCATGTTATTACCATCCATTTTGGCTAATATATGAATTATACAGACTTTTACCTCAAATAACTAACGTAATAATAAATAAATGGGACGACCCGCCACACCCTCGGGTCGTCCCATTTACCACTTACCAATTACCCTAAAGTTTCGCAAACCTACTCACCACCTTCGCCGCCGCGGCGACGACAAGTCCAATTTTACTGCTTAATCTACAAGGAAAGCCCTGCACTTTCACTTCAATTGTAAGGTTTTCCTTTTGCAATTATCGCCATCCATTTTTCCATTTTTTCTCAAATATAACGCTATGCTGGCTGGCATCCATCATAGGGAGAACAAATTCCTTTATTACTTTGAGTACGCCCTTCATCTCCGTTGCATTTTCAATTTTGAGTTTCCTTATAAAAGCATTCCACTGTACCGTTTTGCTCTCCAAAAAGGCATCTGAGAAAATGATATGGTCTCCTCCAGGCAGTTCCGTGTTCCTGTTTTGAAATGTTTTTTCAAGCGCGTCTTGGATCACTTCGCCGTCAAATTCAAATTGTTCAATCAACTGCCAAATATCGTAAAAATCTTTCATACGGCTGTTTGCCATGCCCAAAACAGTCATTGCCTGAACTTTTTCCGCAATCACCGTCTCTCGCGGGTAGCCGTATAAATATGGGGCGGGATGATCAAGCAGGGTCGGATAATTTAATTTTTCAGGCGCGGGCGTGACCACATCTGCAAAGCCAATATCAATTTGAATCGGAAATTTTGTTTTTCCCAAACGCGCAGTCACCGTGATGCGAATACCCGCGTAGTCGGCGTCTTCCTTAATTCGTTCGGATTGCAAATGCTCGTCAAATTGCAGCCCGTCTGATTCTGTTTTCAATCTGCAAATATCGCAAAAAATTTCCGTGACAGATTCAATCGCGTTCGATGTATGCCCAAGCAGGTCAATATCGCGTGTGGGGCGCAGGCTCGCCATTCCCCACACGTTGAACATCAATGCGCCTTTGAGGATGAATTTGTGAGCATGTTCCGATGTAGAAAGTCTGTATAAGAGTCTTTCAATGCCGTAGTATTGCAGCAACTCGTTGAAAGACCGCCCTGTTTCATGCGCTTTATTCAACAGCCTTTGATGAATGGAAGCAGGCAGGTTACGTTTTTCCGCGCTCATATCAACGCCTCCAAATAGGGGAGCATGATTTGCTCCACGCGATTGATCCGCGCGAAGCGCAAAATTTGTTCATGCGTGCAACGTTTATACCGCAGCCCCTCACGCAGCGCCTCCAAAGCAACATCCATACCAATTTTGTTTCTGAACTTGAAACAATCCGCAATTGTTTTTGCGACGCTATATACTTTGACTTCTACATTGTCTATTTTGTGTTTTTCGATTCCCGCTTTGAATGGCTCAGGAGAAATCCAAAAGAAACGTGTCGGCGGATATTGAATACGCGGCTTTTCTGAATCCTTGGGCAGCGCCACATAAACCTCATGCGGAATTTGCGTCGTGAGTTGATGAAAATACAAAGCGGAAATCAAGCAAACCACGCCTTTTGGAATCCGCAGCGAAACAACCGCAAGGTCGGGGTCGCTCCAGATTTGCGCATCCGCAAGCCGATACAGTCCGCGTCCTTCTTGAACGAGCAACCCATCATCGCGCATTTGATACAACGTGCGCGGTTGAATTCCCTGCTCAAAAACTTCAGCAGAACGCATGACCTTATTTTTTTTAAAAACCTGAAGAGCAGACTTAATTTCTGGTCGCATAAAATTAACCTTATTTATATAAATTTATAGTTAATTCTATTCAATACGTCCAAAATGTCAAGTTACAAAAAGGACGACCCGCCCCACCCTCAGATCGTCCCATTCTCTATTCTCCAAATCCCCTACAACTTCGCAAACCTACTCACCACCTTCGCCGCTGCGGCGGGACGTTCCATGTTGCCGCCCTGATGGATCAGGATCGGCGTGCCTTCCTTCATGGACGCAAACTCCACAAACGCCTGACCTGTGATGAATCTCTGTCCGTCAATGGCGCAGGAGGTGACAAAGCCGATCGGCTCGCCGTTGGCGTTCTTCACGGGGTCGCCGTTGTGCGCCATGCGCGTGCGCTGCTCGTCAAACGTAAAGCGGATGACCGCGCCCTTGCGTTCTTTTTCTCTGGCTATATAAGCCTCGCGCCCGATGAAATATGGTTTATATACTTTCACATAAGAACCAAATCCGCCTTCCGCGACTCCCAAATCACGCCCGCCAAACTTGCCCGAGCCGAGTCCCATCTCGTGACCGTATAAGGGAAGTCCCGCTTCGGTGCGGAGTGAATCTCTTGCGCCCAAACCAATTGCCTTGACGCCAAACGACTCGCCCGCTTTCATCACCGCGTTCCAAAAATCAACCGCACGGTCGGGATGGACAAACAACTCGAAAGCCATCTTCTCGCCGGTGTAACCTGTGCGCGAGACGATCAAATCGAAACCGCCAATCACCGCGTCGCACAATTCCGTGCGCTTTAACTTTGTAACTCGTATCTTCGTATCTTCATCAGCGCCCATCGCCAACAGGATGTCGCGCGACTTCGGTCCCTGCAGCGCAATATCCACGCGTATGTCATTGCCCGACTTCGCATCGCGCAGGTTGCGAATATTCGCTTCGTAGCCGTATGTCCGCGCCCATGGTCGCGCGTTATCAATTTTCACTTTGCCATCGCGCACGCTTTCGAGCCACGTGCGATTCTTATCATCGTTCGACGCATTCACGACGACGAGATAATTATCCCAGCCGCGACGATAGACGAGCGTGTCGTCGATCACATCGCCATCGGGCGTGAGGAAATGCGTGTACAAAGACTCGCCGGGCTGCAAGCCGCCGCAGTCGTTGCCGCAGACCGTATCGAGGAACGAAGCCGCATCCGCGCCGCGCACATCATACGCGCCCATGTGCGA
>VFKN01000163.1 GCA_009885525.1 Anaerolineaceae bacterium
ACGACTCCCTTCCCCATCGGGGGAAGGGTTGGGGATGAGGGCACGAAAAGGAATTTATTATGGAAACAAGCATCAATCAAAAAGTACCCGCATTACCCACCTGGAAAGTTACCTGGGAGTTGATTCGCTTTCGGCCGTGGTTATGCTTTGTGGATTTTATATCCGTTGCGCTCATTCGCTTTTGCTGGCAGATCGCGCCCGCGCTGGTCATCAAAGCCTTCTTCGACATGGTGACCGGCGACGCGCAACTGATCTTCGGCGTTTGGACGATCGTCGCTTGCTTCGTTGCGCTATGGATCGGACGCGTCATCGCAAGTTACGGATTTTATTATGCCGATGTGCCGATCTTTGCAGACATGGGCACGTTGTTACGCAAGAATCTTTTACAATATATTTTACGCAGGCCTGGCGCGTCAGCGTTACCTGATTCGCCCGGCGAATCGGTCAGCCGCTTCAAAAACGATGTGATCGAGATTCCGCTCTTCGTGATTATGATCAACGACATTATGATCGGGCTGGTCATCGTTGCAACCGCGATCATTTTGATGGCGCAGATCAGTCCTTCGGTTACGGTCATGGCGCTGGCGCCTGTGATCGTGGTCGGCATCATTGCGAACCTGGCAACCCAGCGCATCGAGTTGTACCGCCGCACATCGCGTCAGGCCGCGGGCAAGGTCACCGGCTTTATCGGTGAATTCTTCGGCGCGGTGCAAGCCGTGAAAGTGGCAACCGCCGAAAAAGGAGTCATTCAGCATTTCCACAAACTGAACGATGAGCGTCAAAAGTTAACCGTGCGTGAAAAATTATTTGACGAAATATTGGGGTCGATCTATCGCAACACATCCACGCTGAGCACCGGCATCATTCTGGTGCTGGTCGGTCAATCCATGCGCACGGGCAACTTCACGCTTGGCGATTTTTCGCTCTTCGTGTACCTGCTGCAAAGCATGAGTGACCTGACCACTTTCGCGGGTATGCTTGCCGCACGTTACAAACAACTCGGCGTGTCGGTGCAGCGCATGTATCATCTCATGGAAAATGCGCCGCTGGATGCGCTCGTCGAGCACAGCAAAATCGATCTGGATGGTCCCCTGCCCGAAGTGCTCTACCCCGCGAAAACCGCGACAGACTCACTGCGGAGTCTGTCGGCAAAAAACCTGATATTTCATTACCCCGGGTCAACGAACGGCATCGAAAATATTTCGCTGCACATCCAGCGCGGATCGTTGACGGTAATCACCGGCAGAATCGGTTCCGGCAAAACAACATTGCTGCGCGCGCTGCTGGGATTGCTCCCAATTGAATCGGGTGAGATCCGCTGGAATGAAAACATCCTCAGCGCGCCCGGAGATTTTCTTGTGCCGCCGCGCTGCGCATACACGGCGCAAGTTCCGCGCTTATTTAGCAATACCTTGCGAAATAATATTTTGCTTGGCTTGAACAAAAGCGATGAAGAAATTTATCAGGCAGCAAAACTGGCTGTGATGGATCGCGACCTTGAACAACTCGATGACAACCTCGAAACCACGGTCGGCGCGCGCGGCGTGAAACTCTCCGGCGGGCAGGCACAACGCACCGCCGCCGCACGCATGTTCATCCGCGAACCGGAACTGGTCGTCTTCGATGATCTCTCCAGCGCACTGGATGTGGAAACCGAGCAGCAACTTTGGGAGCGTATCTTCGAGAAGAATAATTTAACCTGTCTCGTCGTCTCACATCGCCGTCCGCTTTTGCGACGCGCGGATCATATTATTGTGATGAAAGACGGGCGCATTGAATCGGAAGGTACACTAGAATCGTTACTAGAAATAAGTCCGGAGATGCGCGAGTTGTGGAAGTTGGAAGAAAGTACAAATTAAAATTCAGGCTCTATCGGGGGCTAAGCCCCCGATAGAGCGAAGTGGAGAATTGAGAATGGAAAATATGTCTAATGAAATGATACGCATGGCTCGAAAAATTTTTAATATGGCCATTGCGGATAAAAATGCAAACAGCATACGAACCTTGCTTGCGCCAGAATATCACATCGTCACGGGACGCAGCGCGCAATTTCATGGCGCGGACGAAGAAGCGAAACGCTGGGCTGAAAATTTCCGCGCAGACCCGACAGTGGTTTATCGCCGTACGCCGCGTGAGGTCATGGTCAACGAAGCATGGGGCCTGGCGGAGGAATTAGGTAACTGGAAAGGCAGTTACACCGCCGAAGGAATTTTGGTACAGGCGTCAGGTGTGTATTCGGCAAAATGGCAGCGCGCAGAAAATGGTGAGTGGTTGATTCAAGTGGAAGTATTCACCACGCTTGCTTGCGAAGGGCCTTGCGAAAAGCCTGACCCGATTGCGTAGGTCGCGTTTGCAACGTGACGGCTTTAATAACTCACATAGTGTCGTTCTGAGCGAAGCGAAGAACCTCTACGATCGTCTCAGAGACCCTTCGCTCCGCTCAGGGTGACACGCCTAAAGTGCGTAAAATAAAAATGTCACGCTCAAAGCGTGACCTACTTATGAAGGAAAAAATATCATGGACGTTATTACAGGAAAGATTCTGAAATTAAATAACTGGCCCGATGGGAAGATCATCGGGATTGCAAAAAATATTGCGGAGGAGCTGGTAAATCGGGGGATGGAAAGAGACGCGGTGCTCGCGCAGCTCGATCAAATTCGGGAGAGTCCCGGAAATTTTCTGGCGGATTCTTTATTCGCAAACCTCGCGCGGGAATGCATCCGCATTAATCAGCCGAAAGAAAAATCCAGCGATGAGTTGCTCGACGCACCGATTCCATTTCCGATTTGGGGCAGGGATCATATTGACGATGAAGCCGTGAAGCAAATGGAAAATGCGATGCGACTGCCCGTGACTGTGAGCGGCGCGCTGATGCCGGACGCGCATGTTGGTTATGGGCTGCCCATCGGCGGCGTGCTGGCGACGGATAATGTCGTCATCCCCTACGCGGTCGGCGTGGATATTGCCTGCCGCATGAGACTCTCTTTATATGAAGTCTCACCGTATTTACTCGGACAAAAGAAAGGCATGTTTGAAAATGCGTTGATCAATGAAACCGCTTTCGGCATGGGTTCAAAATGGACGGGCAGTAAAAAAGCGCAGCACGAAGTTTTGGATGACGACTCTTGGTATGCGACGAAGCAACTTAAACTGTTGAAAGATACTGCGATGAATCAACTCGGCACGAGCGGAACGGGAAACCATTTTGTAGAATGGGGATCGTTCAGGCTGCATGAGCCGATGTTCGGATTGGAGCCCGGTGAATATCTCGCGCTGCTTTCGCACAGCGGCTCGCGCGGAGTCGGCGCAAGGATCGCGGATCGCTTTAGCAAACTCGCGATGGAGAAACATCCCGAACTCGATAAGAGTGTGCAGCACCTGGCGTGGCTCTCGCTGGATTCGGAAGATGGTCAGGAATATTGGCTTTCGATGGAACTTGCGGGACGCTTCGCATCGGCGAATCACACCATCATCCACAAGCGGGTGGCGGCGGCAGTTGGGTTGAAGGAAGTTGCGGTGGTGGAGAATCATCATAATTTTTGTTGGAGAGAAAAATTACCTAACGGACGAGAAGTTTACGTTCACAGGAAGGGCGCGACGCCTGCTGGTGCTGGCGTGCTGGGAATCATCCCCGGTTCGATGGGCGACGCGGGTTATCTCGTGCGCGGCAAGGGCGTGAGCGAGTCGATCGAATCCGCTTCACACGGCGCGGGAAGATTGATGAGCCGGAGAGCCGCGCTGAATTCGATCAGCAGGTCGGCGCGGGATGAGTATCTTAAGGAACGCGGCGTAACGCTGCTCGGCGGCGGCATTGACGAATCTCCGCAGGCGTACAAACCCATTGACGAGGTCATCGCCGCGCAGCACGACCTTGTAGATGTGCTCGGCAAGTTCTCGCCAAGAATTGTCAAAATGGCGGATGATCCGGGTGATCATTAATGAAAAAAGCCGCGTCGTGATAAATCACGACGCGGCTTTTTTGTTATTTTTAACGTCAATAAAAGGAGAGACTCTTCGCTCGGCTCAGGGTGACACGACTCAGTAATTCTCATTATCAGTAGATCACGAAAACGTAGTAACGACTTCAGTCGTTTGGCTAAAAAGCGACTAAAGTCGCAACTACGAAGTCTTTTCGTGAAGTACTGATTATAAAAAATCTATATCCACAGATTGCGCAGATTTCGCAGATTTTTTTCTTTCAATCTGCGAAATCTGCGCATGAAAAAAGCCACACTGAGAATTGCTGGGCATGACTGGTCTACGGCATGAATGACGTTTATAATGTTGGGATCAGGTGAGTGATAAAAATACAAATCAAAATACCGTATATTCTTAGCAAAATAATTCAAGACGAGAAACAACAATGACGCCCAATCTCCGCTCTTCCGCTCATCAAGTTCCATCCTCCACCCTCGCGCTCGGCTCGAGTATCTTCGCCGCCTTATTGATCGCTTCGCTGGAGATGATCTTTGTCATCTCCTTCACGGCCTTGATTTATTCGGGAGAACTTTCCAGCCAAATTCCACAGGCGCTAGGTTTTACCATTCTTGGGAATGCCGTTCTATGCATGGCTATTGCGTTTTTGAGCTCGACTTCAGGTGTCATTGCAGTTGAACAGGATTTGCCGGGCGTTATGTTGAGCGTCGCGGCGGCTGGCGTAATTGCCGCATTGGCGGGCGCAGCCAAAGCCCAGTTCGCAACGGTCACCATGATGATCGTGATCACCAGCGTAATGACCGGGGTATTGCTGCTTTTGATCGGCGTTTTCAAATTGGGCGGACTGACGCGTTTTATACCGTACCCCATCATCGGAGGTTTTTTGGCAGGTACCGGCTGGCTTCTGATCCAGGGCGCGATCGGATTGATGACGGACGTTCCGTTGAGTTGGGCATGGTTTCAATGGGACATATTGAGACTGTGGATTCCCGGCGTTGTTTTGGGGATCGTCATTCATTACGCGACGCAAAAAATTAATAAGCCCTACACAATTCCAGCGTTGATGCTGCTCGCGACCCTTTTATTTTATGGCATTGCCTGGGTCAGTTCGATTTCATTTGGGCAAATTCAAGCGCTTGGCTGGCTGCTGAATTCTTCCGTATCAGGCGGTGTATGGCAGTTTCCATTTGGAAAAGATATTCTTACAAATGTGGATTGGGATGTGTTGCTCAAGCAGCTGCCCGCGCTTATTCCGATATCGGCGATGAGTGTGGTTGCGCTTTTATTAAACTCGAGCGGACTTGAGTTAATCATAAAGAAAGATATTGACCTGAACCGTGAATTGATCGCTGCCGGAATTGGCAACCTCGCCGCAGGCATGATGGGCGGCTTGACCGGCTTTCAGGATATTAGTTTTTCCACGTTGAATCATTCGATGAATGGAGGCAAGCGTCTGGTCGGGATTTTTGCCGGGCTGTTTATGGCCTCCACGCTATTTATTGGCATCTCGGCGATTCTCTACATCCCCAAATTTATTTTCGGTTCAATGCTGATTTTTCTGGGATTTCAATTGCTGCTCGAGTGGGTCTACATTGCCTGGTTTAAATTTTCGCGCAGTGACTTTCTGGTGATCTTAACCATCCTCATGGTGATCGTGTTCAGCGGATTTTTGCAAGCCATCATCGCCGGATTGGTATTGGCGGTGGGGATGTTCGCAGTCAGCTACAGCCGCATCAGCGTAATCAAGTTCGCGTTGAGCGGGCGTGAATATCACAGCCGCGTTACGCGCAATCTACCCGAACAGCAGACACTCGACGCGCATGGCGATCAGATCCACATTTTGAAGTTGGAAGGCTTCATCTTCTTCGGCACGGCCAATGGCATCTTCATTCAAACACGCGACTTGATCAAATCGGAGTCCAACCGCGCCGTCAAATATGTACTGCTGGATTTCTCAAAGGTCAGCGGAGTCGATTCCACCGGCATGCTCAGTTTTGCACGCATGATGCAGTGGAGCCGCGAACAGGAGATCACCCTGGTACTGACCGGCCTGACAGGAAACCTGCGGGCTCAATTCCTGCAAGCCAGTCTGCAAGACATTCGGGATGATTCTATGCAGTTTTTTGCCGACCTCGATCACGGGTTGGAATGGTGCGAGAATGAGATCGTCGCGAAATATTTTACAGAAGAGGGCGACACTGCCAATCTCGCCGCTCAACTTTCCGCGCTGGCGAAAAGCGGAGACACAGAAAAGCTGCTGGCCTATTTTCAACGCCGCGAATATGCCCCGGGTGAGTATTTGATCAAAGAGGGCGACGCGCCCGACCTGATGTACTTCATCGAAGCGGGTCAGGTTACCGCTCAACTGGAAGCCCCCGGAAAAAAACCCGTGCGCCTCGAGACGATGTATGGCGGGCGCACGGTAGGCGAATTGGGGTTTTATTTGAAAACGCCCCGCGCCGCCAATGTCATCGCGGACAAAGATTCTGTGATCTATTCACTCTCGACAGAAGACCTCAGTAGAATGGAAACTGACGACCCCGAATTCGCGAGTGTTTTTCATCGCATGATCGTCCTGCTATTAAGCGAGCGGGTGAACCATCTTTTACAATCGGTCAGAGCGCTGGAACGCGAGTGAGATAATAGACACTCACACCTGGAACAATGACTTCCAGCGCGACACAGACGCGGTGTTCACTAAATAGGTACTCGACCCGTCCGTGGTGGAGGTGGGATTGAAAAATAAGGCTCTCCCGTTTCTGGCGGGGTTTATCCACAGATACGCCGATTTCGCTGATTTTTAAAACAAAATCTGCTTAATCTGTATCGGTCACTCGTACAGGTGTCTATGGTGAATTGGACTTAAGAAACACTCCCTTACGTAAAATGATATGTCTTTCCCATAAAACACCGGGACAGTGTGCGAGGACGCTCTTGTTCTTCGTCCGAAGCAATCCGTTCTTGCTTGTCTGAGATTGCTTCGCCGCCAAAACCAAGCGTTGTACTGAGCCAGTCGAAGTAAGCGCGGCTCGCAACGCCATGCTCCTTTTAGTAAAACTGCGCGCCTTTGTGTCTCCGTGGCAAAAGGGTTTGTTCGCCCTTTTGCTGACGAGTACAAAAATCTGCTTAATCTTTAAAATCTGCGGATAGATTTTTACTCTTTCCCGGTAAAAGCGCTAGAGCCTCATTTTATTTAAATCTTTTCCAAAATCCCGATTGCGTTCTTTATTCTCTGCAAACACTTTTCTTTGCCGATAATTTCCATCGACTCGAACAGCGGCGGGCTGACTTTTTGCCCGGTGACAGCGACACGAATAATGCCGAAAATCTGGTTGATGTTGAGTCCGCTGGACTCGACATAGGCGCGCATGGGCGGCTCCGCGCTGGCGTGATCCATGCTGGCGAGCGCGGAGAGAATCTCATAAGACTTGCGCGCGATCTCGGCGGATTGTTTTGCATCCAATCCTTTGGCGATTAAATCTTCGGGCGCGAGTGTCACCTCGTCTTTGAAGAAGAATCCACCAAAGGCAATGCAATCATCGAGGGTGACAAGACGTTCACGAATGAGCGGGATAATTTTTAGCAGGGCATCCTCGTCCACGTTGAGTCCTTCGCGGATGAGGTATGGTTTGAGGCGGGCTGCCAGATCGGTGGCTGTAAAGAGGCGGATATGCGTCGCGTTGAAGTGATCGAGGCGCTGGAAATTAATCGCGGCGGGTGAAGGAGTCAAGCCATCTACGCTGAAGCGGTCAAGCATTTGAGCGGTGGTCATGACGTCATCTTCGGCGACACCCCAGCCCATCAACGCAGACCAATTTAAGACACCTTCGGGTGTGAAGCCAAGTTCTTCCATGTCCTTGATAAAAATGGAATAACCGTCTTTCATCGCAGCGGCGGTTTCGCGTTTGCTCATCTTGCCTTTGCCGCTGGGTTTGAGGAAAACAGAAAGATGAATCCAGATCGGTTCGTCCCAGCCAAAAGCGCGGACAATGTTGACGTGCAGCGGAAATGTGCCCAGCCATTCCGATCCGCGCAAGACGTGCGTGATCTGCATCTCGTGGTCGTCAACGATTGCGGCGAGATGATAAGTGGGCAAGCCGTCTGATTTCAAGAGGACGTAATCGTTGAGCTGCTTGTTCTCGATGGTAATGTCGCCGCGCAAATGATCGTGGGCGACGGTGACGCCATCATGCGGCATTTTGAAGCGCACCGTGTACGCCTCGCCATTTGCGATGCGGCGCGCGGCCTCATCGGGAGCAAGTACGCGGCAGGTTCCATCGTAATGCGGATTTTCCTTGCGCGCGTTTTGTTCCTGCTTCACCTTTTCCAAACGGTCGGGTGCACAAAAACATGGATAGGCGCTGCCGTTATTAATTAATATTTTAGCATGTTGTTGATAAATCTCGCGGCGTTCGGTTTGACGATATGGGCCGAACTTGCCGCCAACATCCGGACCTTCATCATATTGAAGTCCGAGCCAGCGCAAGCCGTCAAAGATTTCCTGTTCCGCGCCGGGGACGGTGCGTTTGAGGTCAGTATCTTCGATGCGCAGGATGAATTGCCCACCGGTTTTCTTCGCGAGCAGATAATCATAAAGGGCAACGCGCGCCGTGCCGAGATGCATGTGTCCCGTTGGAGAGGGGGCGATGCGAGTGCGTGCAGGTTTGATAGACATGATGAGAACTCCTTGATGCTTTCGTCATTGCGAGGAGCGTTCTGTGCGACGAAGCAATCTACTCGTGACATGTGATTGCTTCGGGCAAGAACACACCTGCCCTGGCGGGCGGTGCCAGGGAGATCGCCCTCGCAATGACAATCTAATTTTAAAATTCCATTTGCGTGTGACGCATAGCAACAGATTCTACCAAGCCGA
Organism: Anaerolineaceae bacterium; assembly: GCA_009885525.1. GTDB lineage: Bacteria > Chloroflexota > Anaerolineae > Anaerolineales > Villigracilaceae > Villigracilis. The sequence continues at coordinate 8,811 of VFKN01000163.1, forward strand.
TGCCAAGCATCAAGGCGGTCAGGCCGCTGCCGCCGTAACTGACAAACGGAAGCGGCAAGCCGGAAACGGGTAATACATTCAGGTTCATGCCGATGTTGACCAATGCTTGAAAAAAGATGAGGGTCGCCACGCCAAAGCAGATCATAGACCCGGCAACATCACGGGATTTTTGCGCGGCGCGAATACAACGCCAGACAACAGCAGCAAGGGTAAAGATAATCAAAACGCCGCCGACCATGCCAAATTCTTCAGAACTCGCCGCAAAGATAAAATCGGTGTGGCGGACTTTTAGGAAGCGTAACTGTGTTTGCGTACCATGTCCGTATCCCTGTCCAAACATACCGCCCGATCCAATCGCGATCAAGGCTTGTTGCACATTGTATCTGTTACCGTAGGTATCGTTTGGGTCAGGCACTAAAAAGTTTGCAATGCGCTGCTGTTGATAAGGCTGCAAAAGTGAGGTTTTGATTCCGAGGATGGAAACGGCGATCAGGCTGCTTGCGATCACAGCGCCTGCAACCCCAACGATCAGGACGTGTTTGATCTGCACGCCATTGATCCACAACATGACCGCCAAAATAACGGAAAGCACAAGCACATTACTTAAGTTGGGCTGCAAAAGAATCATGACGATAATGCCGGATGCCCAAATAACCGATCCTAGCACCCAACGCAAATCGCGCGGCTGATATTGGGTGGCTTCAAAATAACGCGCAAGGATGACAATCGCAACGATCTTGGCAAACTCAGTTGGCTGCAAAAACAAAACGCCCACCTGAAACCAGCGCTGTGCGCCAAACGCCACCTGCCCCAAACCGGTCAGTGTTAGAAGAAAACCCATAATCACAATATACATGGGGCGATACAACGCCAGCCAGTAACGGTAGTCAATGGAGGCGACCGTGAAGATTACGATCACACCCAATATGGCAAAATAGACCTGACGCGCAATGAGTGGAAGCAGCACTTCATTCCCTGCAATCGCAGAGCGAATCATTGCGGTGCCAAAGGATGAGGCAAGCACCACTGCGCCCAGTAAAAGAAAATCGAAGTTACGCCAGGAAAGTCCGCGGGTCATAGGGGGGTAGGGATTAGGTAATTAGGGAAGAACTCTCCCTCACCCTAACCCTCTCCCTGAGGGAGAGGGGATTAACTCCCTTCCCCCCCTTTGGGGGAAGAGCTGGGGATGAGGGCGCGTTGTTATTGACGGGTAACGTTTCGCAGGGGAATATCCGCGACGAGACGTTGTGACCTGCCGTCGCGTTCCAATCCAATTTGTACAGCATCGGGGTCAATATCAATATAATTCGAGATCGCCTTAAGCAGATCGTTCTTCAATGCTTCCAATTGCGCGGGAGTCAAGTCGGTTCGATCATGCACGAGGACGAGTTGCAGGCGTTCTTTTGCGCTGGAAGCGCTGCGTTTGCGTGAGAAAAATCCCATCTTACTTCCTCCCCGTTAGTCTTTGGATCGCACCCCACAAACCGGTCTGCTGGTCGAGATCCATAAAAGGCACATCCTGTCCTTGGATGCGTTTGGCAATGTTGCGGAACGCCTGCCCCGCGCGACTCTTCGGGTCGGTCACAACGGGCGCGCCGCGATTCGAACCGATAATAACACTCTCATCTTCGGGCACGACACCGATCAATTTAATGCCAAGCAAATCCAAGACATCTTCTGCGGAAAGCATATCGTTATTCCTGACCATGACGGGATTCAAGCGATTAAGAATCAACGCGGGACTGCCTTTTTCCTCCGCTTCAAGGATGCCCACTACGCGATCCGCGTCGCGCACCGCGCTAACTTCCGGATTGGTTATAACGAGAACGCGATCCGCAGGAGCAATCGCGTTACGGAAACCGCGCTCAATACCAGCGGGAGAATCAATAATGACGAAGTCGGTATCGGGTCGAAGATCGTTGCAAATGCGGATCATATCCGAAGGCGAGACTGCATTTTTGTCGCGAGTCTGCGCGGCAGGAATCAAATACATATCGGGGTAATGTTTATCACGAATCATCGCCTGCTTTAATTTGCAGCGGCCTTCGATCACATCCACAATATCATAGACGATGCGGTTTTCAAGTCCCATGATGACATCGAGATTACGCAAGCCGATATCGCCGTCAATGCAGACGACCTTCCTGCCATCCATCGCAAGCGCGTTGGCAAGGTTTGCAACGGCGGTGGTTTTACCCACGCCGCCTTTTCCAGAAGTAACAGTAATCACTTGAGCGGTCATATACATTCCTAAAAATAGATTAGCCTGTACGCCAGACTTCAGACTGCAATCGTCCTTCGTTGTTAATGCTGGCGATCTCAGGCTGTGGATTTTTTTGCGGCTTCAGCAGCGCGGATACTTCGCTTGCGATGCGGAGTTGCGTAGCGGAAAGATCAAGCGCGCAGATCGTCGCGGCGCGGTCACCACCTGCGCCCGCGTGGATCATTCCGCGCACGCGCCCCCATACGATGACATTGCCGCCCGCCACAATTTCAGCGCCCGCGTTGACATCACCAAAGACAACGATATGCCCGGGATATTCAACACGCTGCCCTGAGCGGAGCGTCTTGTTGACGAATAAAGCAACGTCCTGCGGAGTTGATTCGGCGCGCTTATGTTCTTCGGGGCGCGGCTTCGAGATGCGCGTGGCAAGCCCCAACAGTTGGGCGGTCTGTTCGGTGACAGAAGATTCACTGACGACAGCCCACAAAGATACGCTGCGTTCGGAGAGTCTGTCGCGGAAGTCAACCATCTCGTTCACTTTTAATATCTGTGAACCAATATCGATGGCAAGCCGCGCGCCTTGAAAAAAAGCGGGGCGGTCATCAATTTGGGCAAGCAGCGCAATCCGCTGGTCTTCCCATGCCGCACCTGAAAATGTGGCAAGGAGTCCGTCGCGGATGCCTTTGATCTGAACAAGAGAAGTGGTTTGTTCCATAAATAATTACTTCGGATTATACCTGAGGCTTTATGCAAAATGAAATAATTGTCAGCAAAACGAAATAAACAGCCTATTGCCCGAAGGTGGGGCTGCCCTGGGCAAGGTCGATGGCCTTGAGTTC
>VFKN01000131.1 GCA_009885525.1 Anaerolineaceae bacterium
AAAACAGATCCCACCCATGTCCCTTTTGGTGACAAAGCGCGCTCGTGAACTCAACCTCAGTTGCTCGTGGGGCTGAGTGACTCTCCCCTAATTTTTGAGATGATACGAGTAGATAAGGAATTGATCAAAAACTACCCGCTCACGCAAGGCATTGTTGGTAAAGTTGCCACGACAGGAAAGCCGATCCGACTGGATGATATTTCACAAGAGTCTGATTATTATGAAGCAACAAGCGGGATTAAATCCGAGATTTGCGTCCCGATTATTAATGGGTCAAATATCATCGGCACGATCAACGTGGAGAGCAAAGAATTAAACGCTTTCACAGAGAGCGACGAAAGACTGCTCAACACTATTGCAAGCGGGATTGTTAACTTCATCAAAAAGACTCAGATTTTTGAGTTGGAACAAAAACGCCGCAGAGAAGCAGATATCCTGCGCGAAGCAACCGGTATCTTAACATCATCCTTTGATCTGGATGTTCTGTTTGAGAATATTTTCGTTTCGCTCGCGAAACTGGTAAGTTACGACAGCGCGTCCATTGAAATGGTCAATCACGGATTTCTTGTGATCACGGCGGGGAAAAACATCACTAAAGAGTTGATCGGCAAAAAAAATCATTTCAATATTGAGGAATGGGATGGTGTTGAAAACCTGAGCCAGCCCATGATCGTCGCTGATACCCGGAATGACGAACGGCTTAGTGCAACCGGGCAAATGGATCCCGTCCGTAGCTGGATGAGAATCCCTTTTGTCGCGCAAAAAAATATAATCGGATTGCTTAATCTTAATAGCCATACACCCGGTTTTTTTAACGAAGAACACGCCGCCATTGCGCATGCATTTGCCAATCAAGCTGCAATCGCCATAGAAAATGCGCGTTTATTTCATGAAGAAAGCCACCGATCAAAAATTATCGAGGCAATGGCAAACATCGCAAATGAGATTGCAAACACGCTGGAGATTACACCCATGCTGGATAAGATCGCCCAGCTCTCGCTATCACTTCTCAACGCCGGTACACTCGCAGTTTATTTACTCCAGGATGATAACGAAACCATAAAAATCGTCAGCGCGCAAGGCGATCATCAAAACGAATTACTGTCACATACGATCAAGATCGGCAAAGGCATTACCGGCAGCATTATCGCAACCGGCAAACCGGAAATTGTTGAGCACATCACAAAAGATCCGCGCAGAATAACAGTACCCGGCACACCCAAAGAAGATGCTGAACATGACACAATGATGTCTGCCCCATTGATCTTATACGGAAAACCAATGGGAGCAATCAACGCGTGGAGAAAAATATCGGGCGGTGCATTCGACAAATCCGAGTTGAATTTTCTGGTAAATATTGCCCACCAGGCATCGGTCACAATTGAGTCGGCGCGCTTGTTTCAGGAAACTACACGGCGCGCGCAGGAAGCAGCCGCCATTGCCGAAGTCGGGCGCGATATTTCCGCGACGCTTCAGCTCGACATCGTACTTGAACGAATTGCCACCTATGCCAAGAATCTGTTAAAAGCGGAGACCAGCGCCGTGTATCTTGCAGAATCCAATGGACTACTCCTGCAAGCAATTGCCGTAATCGGAATGGATTCAGACGAAATTAAAGACGACCCCATCCAGCAAGGAGAAGGCATTCTCGGTAGTATCGCTTTGCAAAAATTTGGGGAAATCGTTAATAACATCGTGCAAGATCCGCGCACCATTATCGTTAAAGGGACAGAGATAGATCCACACGAGCATATTATGGGGGTACCGGTCTTTTCAAAAGACCAACTGACGGGTCTTCTGGTTGTTTGGCGTTCAGGTAAAGATAATGAGTTCCGATTAACGGATCTTGAATTCTTAAGCAGCCTTGCACAACAAGCAGCAGTTGCGATCCAGAACGCGCGTTTATTTGAACTGGAACAAAAGCGCCGCAAAGATGCTGAAACAGTCAGGCAGGCTACCACGGCACTCACCAATCTGCTTGATATCCTATCTTTACAAAACGCCATCTTCGATTGGCTGTATAAGATCACGCCATATAACAGCGCCTCCATTCTTGAAATTGAAAAAGACGGCATTCGCATCACGGCTGCAAGAGGAATCCCCAATATCGAAAAAACGATAGGGGTCGTTTATCCATCAGACAATATACTCTGCAAGATCATAAACGAAACGGGCAGACCGTTAATCATCGAAGACTGTCAGAAAGACCCGCGCTTTGAAAAATGGGCTGATGTGAATTACACACGCGGGTGGATCGGTGTCCCCTTAATTGCACGCGGGCAGGTGATCGGCTACATCAACATAGACAGTCTGACACCAAACGCCTACACCGAAAATGACGCCATTGCCGCGCAGACCTTCGCCCACCAGGCTGGCACCTCGCTCGAAAACATACGCCTCTTTACCGAAACACGACAACGGTTGGAAGAATTGGAGATCATTAGCCGCGTTTCTTCCTCCTTGCGCGCCGCGCACGATACAAAAGAGATGTTTCCCATTTTGCTCAACGAAATTAAGACAAACATGGAGACAGACTCGGCGGCTATCTGGTTGTACAACTACGACACAAACAGTTTAGAGCCAAAAGCTACCAGCGGAAGATTCGAGGATTTGCCGCAATCCACATTCAAACCAAATGAAGGCATCGTTGGAAAGGTATACGCCAGCGGCAAAAGGATCGTCAGCGATGAGTTTATTAACGACCCTTCGGTTGCTCCCGAGAACACAAATTTTTTCGGGAAAAATTGGGGCGGCATTACCGTCCCGATCCGCACCACAGCAGATACCATCGGCGCGATCAGCGTCGCCATACAAACTTCCCACAAGATCGAAGCGCATCAGGTCCGTTTGATCACCACGCTGGCAGAGATCGCTGGCAACGCCATATATCGCTCCAATCTTTTTGAGCAAAGCGAAGAACAGATCAACCAACTCACCACCCTGCGCGAGCTGGATACGGCCATCGCGTCCAGCCTTGATTTGCACATCACCTTGAACATTCTTGTGGAGAACTTGATCGCAAAAATGAACGCGGATGCTGCTGCCGTACTCGTCTTCAACCCGAACAGCCAAATGCTGGAATATTTTGCCGCGGAAGGATTCTACAACCGCGAACCCCTGCGCGTACCTGTCGGAATTGGCGATGAATTGACCAGCAGGATACTGCTCAGCCGCCAAACATTATATGTGAACGATATAAAAGCAGAAAACAACCTGCGCTTCAAAACACTTCTATCTACAGAAAAATTTACAAGTTATTACGCGATCCCTTTATTCAGCAAAGGCGCAACAAGAGGCATCCTCGAAACTTATTTCCGCGCGCCGTTTTCTCCAACCGAAGATTGGGAGGATTTCATGCAAGCGCTTGCGGGGCAAGCCACCATCGCAATTGATAATGCGCAGCTATTCGAAAATCTCCAGCACACCAATCAGGAACTTTCGCTGGCGTACGATACCACCCTCGAAGGGTGGGGCAAAGCGCTTGAATTACGCGACAAAGAGACTCAGGGTCACACGCGCCGCGTAACCGACCTAACCCTTGAGCTGGCACAGCAAATGGGTATTCCCGAAACAGAATTATTAAACATCCGCCGCGGCGCCTTATTGCACGATATCGGTAAAATGGGTGTGCCAGATAACATCCTACACAAAAAGGGACCGCTTACGAAAAAAGAATCCACTGAGATGCGTAAACATCCTCAATATGCGTATGACCTGCTCTCCCCAATTACCTATCTGCGCTCCGCGATTGATATCGCCTACTGCCACCACGAATGGTGGGATGGCAGTGGATATCCCCGTGGACTAAAAGGCGAAGCCATCCCGCTCGCTGCGCGAATCTTCGCGATCATAGATGTGTGGGATGCGCTGCTCTCCGACCGTCCTTACCGCCCCGCATGGTCAGGTAAAAAGACATTGAAATACATTAAAAGTCTTTCAGATAAACAGTTCGACTCGCGGGTTGTAGAAGCATTTTGCAAAATGATCGAAAAGCATCAACAACCAGACCCGTTGATAGAAAAAAATAAAAACAAAAAAATGCGATGAGTTTATTCATCGCATTTTTATTTCAGGTTTACCTAACTCGGACAAGTCGAAACCAAAAGATTTAACCACAAAGTACACGAAGTAATACAAACCGAGGGTTTCCCCTTTGTGACCTTCGTGTCCTTTGTGTTAAAAATTCTTGCTTTTTGTGCAAGCATTTAACTTGTAAGTTCTTAATTAACTCGCCTTAAGGTGAGTTAATTGACACGCAGGAAACGTCGCTTGCCAACCTGCAATACACCCGGATGCGGGAAGGGAACATCGTGCTCAATCACTTCGCCATCCAAGCGCACACCTTTCTGGTCGATCAATGAACGCGCCTTACTTTTACTTTCCGCCAATTTCGCGGCAAGGATAACATCCACAACCGTCTGACCGGACTGTAATGCATAATCAGGCATTTCATCAGGGATTTCCTTTTGCTGGAACATCTTGATGAAATTCTCCTGCGCGGATTTCGCATCCGCGTCACCGTAAAAAATGCCGGTAATCTCGCGCGCCATGTTCATCTTCGCATCGCGTGGATGCAACGCACCCGAAGCGACATCCCGCTCGATGGCTTCGATCTCCTGCGGAGTCCAGCGCGTAACAAGGCGCATATATAAGCCCATCGCAGAATCGGGAACGGACATCAGTTTGCCAAACATATCATTCGCGCCGGTATTGATCGGCACAATATTGCCCGTGGTTTTCGACATGCGTTGAACGCCATCGGTACCGGGCAGGATCGCAGTGATGATGCCGACCAACGGTTTTTGCCCAAGCGCTTCCTGCAGTTTGCGCCCGGCAACGATGATATTAAATAGCTGATCCGTACCGCCAATTTGCACATCCGTTTCCATTGCAACCGCGTCGTAGCCCTGCATCAAAGCGTAAAAAGTTTCATGGATGTAGATCGGTTCGCCTTTCTCAATGCGGTTGGCAAAGTTATCGCGCGCTAAAAATTGCTGCACAGTAAAATTCTGCCCGAGGCGAATCAAATCTACGAGTGAAAGTTTGGATAACCATTCACCGTTATAGCGGATTTTTGTCTTCTCACGATCCAGCACACGGTAGGCTTGCTCGGCATAAGTTATCGCGTTCTCGGATATCTTCTCTTCAGTCAGGATCGGGCGCGCTTTATTTTTATCGGAAGGATCGCCAACCAGCGCGGTATAGCTGCCGATAAGGAAAGTGACATCGTGTCCCAGATCCTGAAACTGACGCAGCTTGCGCATGGAGATTGTATGACCTAAATGCAAGTCTGTGGAGGTTGGGTCGTAGCCGCAATACACGCGCAGGGGGCGCTTCTCGTTTTGAGCGATCAACAGGCGCGCGCGCAGTTCGGCGGTCATGGCTTTCTTCAAGTCTTCGTCGCCATATTCAGTGCCTTGCATTAATAATTCAACTTGTTCTTCGATGTTCATGTATATTTCTCCTTGAAACCCTAAAGGTTTACATGTGGGATTTGACAAACAAAAAACGCGCCCACGATGAGGGCGCGTTTTGATAGCACACCATCGCAAGAGTTTATGGACGGGTGTAGTAATAATACTTGCTTGAAAAACTAACGTTAAACATGCCGCTATTATACAACAAGAATTTTATTGCGACAAACTAAATGGAAAATTCCACGGGCCTTTTACAGTATAAAAATCAGGGCTGTACACAATCTCTTCGGCTTGCTGCTGAGTCATCTCAGGCGGGAAGCCGGTGATCTGCATGGTGAGTACGCCGCTCACGTCCACGCAATCGAGCGTAATACCAACGCTGCGTTCCAACAGGGATTGCTGTATCTTGGGCAGGTAGGTCGAGCAGTAATCATCTTCGCGCGGTGTTGCCCCGATGGAATCAATGGTGATAATTGCATTAGTAAGATCAGCATCGGGTGGGACAATAAACGTGAGTGTGTCGCAGCGCAAGCCAGCGCCGCCGTTAATGGGTTCCTGTATGCTTGCTAATGTCGTGCCGAATTCCTGCATGACCGTTCCAGCGTATGTGATACTCGCAGAAAGGATTCCCCAATCGGATGTGTCGGGCAGCGTAAAGCACACATTCGCGTTGAGATTTTTTCCGTCCATCGAGACACTTTCCATACGGACGTCGATTCCGCTTGCGGTTTGATTCGGCGCAGCGAGTTGTACCTGTGCCGTCGGATAAGAAGCGGGGTCAATGAAGGCGGTGGGTGTTGCAAGGAAAACGGGCAGCACTGCTTGGGGTTGTTCAACGGCAGGCATACATGCTGCTAGAAAAAGTGTTAGCAAAAGAATATATTTCTTCATGGGATTTTTCTCCTATTAAAAATCGGACACCAACGACTCCCGCCGTTGGAATTCCAAAGTCTGGAGACTTTGGAGTCCGGGTCACTTAAACAAATCAACAAACGCATCGCGGACATTTTCAAATTGGAATTTATAACCGGATTCCAATAAACGCTTGGGTCGAACATATCTGCCTTCAACAATAAGGACGCTCATTTCGCCCAAAAGGATCCGCAAAAGAAAAGCGGGAGTGGGGAACCAATAGGGGCGTCGTAAAATATTTGCGAGCGCGCGATTGAAATCCGCGTTGGATGTGAGTGTAGGTGCAATGAGATTATATGCCCCGCGCGCATTTTCATCTTCGATTAAATGACGAACCGCGCCCACCCAATCGTCAATATGGATCCACGGCACGGAAAATTTTCCGCCCCCAATGGGACCGCCCACAAATAATTTAACAGGCAGCGCCATCAATGACAGCAATCCGCCATTTTTTGCAAGCACAGGCGAGGTGCGGATAACGACCCGGCGCACGCCTAATTCTTCGGCGGGTTGAGTGGCATCCTCCCACTGAACGGTGAGTTGCGCGAGAAAGTCATCCGCAGGCGGAGTGGATTCATCGGCGGTGGAACCCGATAAGCCGTAGTGATTAATCCCCGAGGCTTGGATGAGAATTTTCGGGCGGCGAGTCGACTGGGTAATGGCATCCATAATCGCTTTGCCGGAGAGGACGCGGGATTCGTGGAAGGAGCGCTTCGTGGAGGATGTCCACGGAAAGGTGGAGAGGCTCTTTCCCGCGAGGTGGATAATCGCATCCATATCGTTGACGAGATTTCCCCATCCGCTGGTTGTTTTTGCGTCCCATTGAACCATTTGCGCGCCTGCAACAATTTCCGCGCCGCGCGTGAGGATGAAAACTTTGTGGCCATCGGAGAGAAAAGATTCTGTGAGCGCACGACCAAGAAAACCCGAGCCGCCTGAAATCATAATGTTCATTTCGAATGTTCCTGTAATGTGACGAATTCAATAAACTGGAAGTATAATCACGCAGATTAATGAGGCATGATGCACGAACCAGTGCTGGTACTCAACGCTAATTTTGAGCCGATCCATGTGTGCTCAACACGACGGGCAATGGGCTTGATTCTTGCGGGAAAAGCCAAACTGATAGCGAACGGGCGCGGATACATTCATACTGTAACACAATTGCTGCCGCGTCCCTCCGTCATTCGATTGGAATCGCAAATTCATAAGCCGCGCACGCGCGTTAAATTAACACGCCGCGAAATCTTCAGACGGGATAATTATACCTGCCAGTATTGCGGCAGGCGCGACGTGACGTTGACCGTTGACCATGTGATGCCGCGTCATATGGGCGGCCAGCATACGTGGACAAATCTGGTGGCGGCTTGCTCTGCTTGTAACCATCGTAAGGGTGGGCGCAAGGTGGAAGAGTCGCACATGCGTTTGCTGCACATTCCCAAAGAGCCGCCTGCAAGTGCGGCGTATATTTTTGGGCGGCACATTTCAGATAACTCGGAGTGGGAGCCTTATATTTCGGGGTGGTGAGGTGAATATGGAAAATGGTAAAAAAATATATTTGCCAGAGATTGGTTGCACATTTTTGAGCCACTGAGGCACAGAGGCACTGAGAAAAACAAGGGTAAAATTCCGTGTCTCAGGGCTCTGTGGCAAAAGGGTTTGTTCGCCCTTTTGCTGATGAGTCAAAATGGTAAAAAAAACCCGTCAAATGACGGGGATGATACAAATTTTTAATTAGCGAAGTTGGAAAAGGTTTTTATATTCATCTCCCCTCCCTCTCTTAAAACTCAATCACCATAAAATCCTTAGCAAGCTCAATGTCGCCCGAAAAAGTGGAGCGGGCTTCGGCAACCAAATCACCTTGCGCGTATCTGCCTGTGGCATAGTGGATCAAATACAACTTGCCGACTTCCGCTTTCATGGCGGTTTCGCCTGCCTGCTTCGCGGAGGAATGCCCCCACTCTTCACCGGTCGCTTCGTGGAGTAGAACATCCGCGCCTTCACTGAGGCGCACAACTTCTTCGCAAGGGCTCGTATCACAGGAGTACGCCATCACCTTATCCGAGTCCTTGAACTCGACTCGTAAGCCGATGTTAGGGACCATGTGATGAACGGGTGAAGCGTAGACCTTGAAGTCCGGACAATCCAAAACAACGGTCATTTCACTGGGAGGCACAGCAGAAAAAACAACGGGGAAGAAATCAGGCCATTCAGACCAGTTATAGAGATCCATCATCCCTTTAATACGATCAAGCGTGTCTTGCAAACCGTAAATATTGAGCGAATTTTTGCGCCCCATCAGCCACATGTCCATTAGTAAAAGTGGAAGTCCCGAAACATGATCGGGGTGAAAGTGCGTTATGACAATATCGGTAAGATCATTACAATCCAAACCGGCTTGTTCAAGACGCAAAATAGGATTGCTGACAGCATCCACCAGCAGCACACGCTGACTTCCCACAATCACCATGTGAGTGTTTTCGCTTTTTAGTGTAGGAATCGCATTGGACGAGCCAAGAATGATTACTTTTGACATGGGACTTATCGCAACCTCATTTCGTCTATTTCATGACATTCGCTAAAAGAACAGGCGTGATGTAGGCCTCGATCATAGCAGCTACAGCCAATAATGGCATTACAATTCCAATAAAAATTTTTGCCCAGTCGGCGAGCAATTCAATGATGACCTCGCCCAGTGATTTTCCTGTTTGGGGGGTGACAATGGCAACGCCGAAATAAAGCATCGCCGCGCTGCCGATCATCAGCGCGGGAATTTCAAAAATCCCATGCGGCAAAACACCCGCAATAAAAAGCGGCAGGGGGTAAACTCCAAGCAATTGCAGCAAAGCAAACAATCCCCCGATCAAACCGATATTGACCATGTAAAGTAAAACACCCAGCACACTAAAAGAAACCAGCCCAATCAAAAAGATCATGACCACTGCGCGGGTATTATTCAAAAATAGGAAGGGCGCATTGATTTGACCGCGCAAACTCGCCAGGTCGGGCATTTGACTAACGCGGTCTTGAATCTTTGCAAGGTTTTCAGGAGACGCCTTGGAGATCACTTGCGGCAGGTTCACCATGACCCAATCGTATCCAATCCAAATGCTCGCTCCTGCAATAAAAGCAATGGCGAGGATAGCAGGCAGGATGCGGCGCAGCGAGCCTCTAAAAACAAAACCATACCATTCGCCCACTGAATGTGTTCCGCCGAGGAAATTTTTCCAAAACGTATCCCAAAGCCACTTTAAATTGATGACATCAATTTCACGTCCCAGTAAATATTCGCGTTCAAAATGGGCAATGCCCATGCGGATCAGCAATAGCGAAATGATCATCACGCCCACAACTGCCAGCCAAAGCACCTGCTCATTGCCCCAAAACAACATCACCGCTTCGCCTTGCATTAAGACTGCAACCGGGATCACAATGAAAGATGCAAGCAAGTTTGCGGCTTTAACAGAAGTGGACTGCACAGAAATCACGATCGCGGCGCTGACCATCAGGACGGCGTGCGCGGTTGTCAACAACATCAACTGCAGCATAACCATGGGAGTTGGAATCGTTAACTTTTCCTGCTGTGTGATCAGCACAAGATAAAACGCAATGGAAAGATAACTGGCGACCAGCGGGGTGATGACACCCACCAAAAGTTTCCCGAAATATAATTGCCAATCGTCGAATGGAGCGCTCAACATCGGCTCGATGGTGCCGCGCTCCTTCTCACCCACGAATGATTCCAGCGCGACCACCAATGAGATCGTAATCGGAAAAAAACCGATGATCATAATGGAGAACGGCACAAGCCGGTCAAGGATTAAATTCGCGCTGTACTTATTCAGGAAAGTAACCGTCTCTTTGGCAAATTCATTCATCAGGATCGGAAAACAGAACACGAGAATAATCATCGGGAGCAGCACACGCCAATCGCGGAGTTGATCGCGCATCTCGCGGCGCGCTACGAGCCAGACAAGTTTAAATTTAGTGAACATTCTCTCTCCCTTTTGCTTCAGCCATTACCCTCAAATAAACCTGCTCAAGCGTGCGCGGTTCTTCCTGGAACGCCATTACGGATGCAGACTTGGAGGACAACATCTTCAATATCAGCGGATTGGATTCCTGCGGATGTGGAACACGCACCTTCAAACTGGTCGTTGTTTGCGTGAGTAGTTCCACACCCTCGGGTAACTCCAGCGCGGACGCGGGCGCGTCCCACGCTTTTGAAAATTTGATTTCGTATTCGGGAGCGCCAAGCATTTTTTGCTTCAACTCTTCCAACGTACCTTGCACTAAAATTTTTCCGCGATAGATGATGGCGATCTGATCTGCAAGCGCTTCCACTTCAGTTAGATTGTGCGAACAGATTACGATCGTGCGCTTGGAGGATTTCAAGCGCGCAATTTCATCGCGCACCAATCGCGCGGATTCGGGATCCATTGCGGAGGTGGGCTCATCGAGCAGCAGCACGCCGGGGTCGTGCATCATCGCGCGCGCCAGCGCCAGTTTTTGGCGCATCCCTTTGGAATATTCGCCGATGCGTCGTTGTGCGGCTTCAGCCAACCCAAAATATTCCAGCAGATGATCGCTGCGAGATTTTCGCGCAGCGGGTGAAAGGCTATAAACTTGTCCAAAAAAATCAAGGTATTCAATGGCGCTCATGCGCATATAGAGACCATGTTGTTCGGTCAATACGCCCACCGAAGCGCGGACATCATGCCCATTCTTGACGACATCATAGCCCGCGACGCGTGCCGTTCCACGTGTGGGTTCAAGTAGCGCGGTCAACATGCGCACCGTGGTGGTTTTGCCTGCACCATTCTGCCCCAACAGCGCCAATATCTGCCCGGGTTGGACGGAAAAGTTAACCCCGTCCACTGCCATAAAATCGTGAAATTGTTTGCTCAGGTCAGTTGTTTCTATCATAATCATTCCTTGTCAAAGCATCTCTATTCAGTACTTCATTAAAGTATCTTTTAGCAACAACCAAAGCCGCTTTTGCCCGAACAATTGAAGTCATTACTATATTTTCGTGAATTACCTACACTTGGGTCTTATTGTATTCCCCATATCGTTACATTAATCGTAACAGGGAACTTACAGTTTTGCAGGGCGATGCGTCCAATACAAGCGAATTCCTGCGCACACACATATGATTGCAAAAAAAACTTGATTTACATTAATTCCATTTACCAGTGCAACATCCAAACGCAGGAATTCAAGCAGAAAACGAATGGCTGAATAAACGATAAGATATGCAAGAAAAAGGTCGCCTGATTTTAAATAACGGCGCGCAAGCCATAATAACAAGATCAGGTTCACAAAACTCAAAATGGATTCATAGGCAAACAGCGGATGATAATAGTCCACGGATTCAAAGCCAGCCAGCCGGTATTCGGGCGCGATAAATATCTTCCACGGCAATGACGCGGACGCGGGCAAGCCATATAGCTCTTGATTGAAATAATTGCCGAGGCGTCCGATTATCTGGGCGAGAGCAAATCCGGGGGCGAGTAGATCCGCGAGATCCCAGAAGGGAATATCATTTTGGCGGGAGACGAATATCAGCGCGATGATTCCCCCAATCCACAAGCCGGGAATTCCGTAGCCGCCAAGCCACAACGCAAGCGAATCCAGCGGGTGGGAAAGATAATATTGGGTGGTCAAACCTAATTGAGTGGAGGAAAGTGGCGGCGTAAAAATATACCAAAGGCGCGCGCCAATTATCCCCCAAATGATTATCGGTAAAAAAAGATAATAAATCAGTTTACCATCTTCGCGGCGGCGTTTTGCTTCGTATACAGAAAGCAATGCGCCCGTGATGATACCCAGTGCAATGAGAAGACCATTCCAGCGGAAGAATAAGATGCCGAGCGAAATTCCTTCAAAAGATAATGTCAATGGATGTACTCTTTATTTTCTTTTGCTTTTCGCATTCGCTCGCGTCCCTGTACGCGGACGTGCAATATGCGCTGAAACGCGGTGATGTTACCAAGCAAAGCGATCAACGTCACTGCGACAAAAGGTTGATTAAAAATAAGCAAGGGAATTAAGACGATATAACGCTCAACACGTGTGAGAATGCCGACTTTGGCAGTAAAGCCCAGCCCTTCGGCGCGTGCTTTGACATACGAGACCAGCACCGAGCCGGCCGCCGCCAAAAAAGTTATCATCACACCGACATGATCATTCACTGAAAGAAAATAATATAAGATGCCGCCAAAGGTGATGAATTCGGCATAACGATCACTGACAGAATCTACGAAGCCGCCAAAGTCACTGGGTTCGCCGCGCAGACGCGCCATGGTGCCGTCGAACACGTCCACAAGGACAAAGAGCAAAATGGTAATACCACCAATGGTCATTTTCCCTTGCGAGAGAAGATACGCTCCAAATGTTGTGCCGACCAGCCCCAAGCCAGTGACCGCATTGGGTGTTAATCCCGTGCGGTTTAGAAATGCACCGATGGGGTCAAGGATACCTTTAAATATTTTTCGCAAACTATCGGAGAATGTTGGTTTTGAGTTCATATTATTTTCCGGGTTTTCCTTCTTCGCCAAATTCCTCTTCGCTGACAAGGACATCGCGTTCCTTTCCGCCGCCCTGTGAGGGACCGACGACTCCCATGTCTTCAAGTTGATCGAGCAATCGCGCGGCACGCGGATAACCGATTCGCAAACGGCGCTGCAACAAGGATGCGGAAGCGCGCTGACTTGAGCGGACGATTGAAATCGCCTGCTCGATCAAGCCGTCATCCTGATTTTCATCGGGTTCCTGCAAAAGTTTTTCCCACGGCGGGACGTCATCCACTTCGATGTCGCTTTTCTGCCAATGCGAGATGACGCGTTCAATTTCCGCGTCTGTAATCATTACACCTTGGGCGCGAACGGGATTGCCCACTTCGGGATTCAGGAAGAGCATATCGCCTTTGCCGAGTAAAGACTCCGCGCCGGTGTAATCCAAAATGACGCGGCTATCAATGCCGGATGCAACTGCAAACGCTAAACGCGCAGGGAAATTCGCCTTGATCAAACCGGTGACCACATCCGTGGATGGACGCTGTGTTGCGACGACGAGATGAATTCCGGTGGCACGCGCCATTTGCGCGAGGCGCACAAGGTTATGCTCAGTTACATCGGGCGCGGACATCATCAAGTCGGCGAGTTCATCGATCAACACCACAATGCGCGGAAGTGCTTTTCCATCCGCTTTGCGGGTAATCTTGCGGTTGTATGAATCCAGGTCGCGGGCGTGTGCTGATTCGAGCAGGCGATAGCGATGTTCCATTTCAACAACGACCCAGCGCAAAACACCGAGGATGCGTTCGATATTCGTTTCCACTTTTCCATATAAATGCGGCAAGCCATTAAAGCGGATCAACTCCACCATTTTCGAGTCGATCATTACCATACGTAGATCTTCGGGCGTGTTATTCATTGCAAGACACGCGGCAATGGATGTAATACATACCGATTTACCCGAGCCAGTTGCGCCCGCGATCAAAATATGCGGCATACGCGCAAGATCAACCATCAACGGATGACCTGAGACATCGCGTCCAAGCGCAATAGTGAGCGGCGCAGCAACTTTATGGAATACGTCTGATTCAAGTAAAGTCCGCATACGCACAACGCTACTGTGCGTGTTCGGAACTTCAATACCAACATACGGCTTACCGGGAACGGGCGCTTCAATACGCAAACGTTGGGCGGATAGCGCGAGCGCAATATCTTTCTCCAGCGAAGCGATTTGCGCAACGCGTACCTTCATTTGCTGCGCATCTATTTCATCCGAACCGGGCTTCTTAATAAAACCCGGCTGCACTGCAAATTGCGTCACTGAAGGTCCGACGCGGTATCCGATCACAGTAGCGGGGACGCCGAAATCAGCAAGCGTCTTCATGATCAATCCCGCGGTTTGATTGATGGTGCGTTCATCCGGGCGGGAGGTGGAATCGGTAAGCAAAAGAGTGAGCGGCGGCAAAGCCTCTCCGCGCGGAGGCGCTTTGAAAGGCTTGGTCTCTTTTTTAGATTCAGCAGGTTTTAAAGATGTGCGAAATTCTGGAGGTAAAGGCTGAGCCTTCTTTTTTGGCGCAGCATCTTTCACGGGCTGCACTTCCATTTTTTCTTCAACGGGAACGGGAGTCGTGATAACAACTGGAGTTGCTTCGCCTGCGACACGCAGCAGCCACGCTTCTATCTTTGACCATAGCCCAAAACCGGTCATTACGGCTAAAGCCCAAAGCAGGATAAGAAATAGCGACCCGAGAATCGCGCCCATGAATTTCCACGCCAGCGCAATCAATCCCCAGCCGAGCCGCCCGCCATCCATGCCGGCTTCAGCGCGGATGAGAATATTATCCGAGCCGAAGATCGCGCCGAAAATAGCGAATAGTCCCAGTGTCAGCAGCGCCGCGAGCTCAATCGAGATGATTCGCCCCCAACGGATTTCGCTGTCATCGCGCCGCAGGAAAGAATATCCAAAATAACCGATGCCGAAGATAATGAGTAAACTTCCCCAGCCAAACCAAAGCGTAAGCACATTTGCAAACGGGGTCAGCAGCGCGCCATCGGTAAAGCCCCAAACAGCAAGTAAAGACATCAACGCAAATGCGATCAAAATCACACCCAGCGCGTCGCGCATAAAGCGTCCAAAATGCAGGTTTAAACGAGCCAGCCTTTCGAGCCAATCGTTTTGCAAAGTGGGAGGCGGTTCGGCTTGCTCGTATTGCTTTTTGCGGGCGGATGGATCAGGCACTATTCAAGCCTCATGCTTAATCCCATGCGCTGATGCGCCGGGTCCAAATGTAAAATGCGCACTTGCACACTTTGTCCTGCGGAAAGGATATCCTTTAGCAAGCCGCCATTCAACTGCGGAATTTCAGAAGCGTGCACGAGTCCTTCCACGCCGGCATCCAAGCGCGCAAACGCGCCAAATGAAAGCACGCTGGTGATCGTGGCAGAATGGACACTTCCCTCAGGAAATTCAACCGCGGCATTCGCCCACGGATTTGCCTGCAAACGTTTGAGGCTTAACGCCACCCTACATCGCTCTGGTGAAAGGTCAAGCACTTGCACGTCAATGGTGCTGCCCATTTGAACGATGGATGTTGGGTGCGAAACACGTCCCCATGATAATTCGGAGATGTGGATCAAACCCTCCACGCCGCCCAGATCAACAAAGACACCAAAATCAGTTACGTTCGTGACAACCCCCTGAACACTTTGCCCGGGCAGCAAAGCGCCGAATATCTCAGTGCGCCTGCCTGATTCAGATTGCGCCGCGCGCTCAGAGAAAACCACGCGCCCATCCTCCGGCACACATTCGATCACCTTCAAATGCAGCATACGCCCAACATACGCTTCGAGATCGTGGTCGCGGTTAACATCCTCCGCCTTGCCCGCCAAATCAACCAGATGCGAGAACGGCACAAAACCACACAAGCCGCTGCCCTCCACAAGCAAACCGCCGCGATTGTGCCCGGTGACTTTCAGGTCAATGATTTGATCCTGCGTATACAGTTCTTTAAGATGATTCCAATCGGAGATGAGTTCTTTCACCACGGATTGGGACGCGGATTCCTTCGCTTCGCGCAGCCCACGATTTTGCGCAGACCTCACCTCCCCGCTGACCTCACCCCGATGATTTCCCACCGCGCGCGATGAGACCCGACTCTCCTCCGCGAGCACCGATGTCCACCAGCCCTCGTCAATAAGGGGCATCGGATTTTCCTGTCCTGCTTTTTGATTACTCATAATAGACTCCTTCATATATCTTTACCAAGTGGGACAAGCCAGCAACTTGCCCTACAATTAAACTTTAATATTTTCTTCCATTTCAAGAATCGCCTTTGCAACAGCCTCAACCGCGACACGCTGTTTGCGATATAAATCCGCTTCAGACATGGCAAGACGGGAAGCCACGTCGCGCACTTTGCGCCCCTCGATGAATTTCATTTCGAGGATGTTGTACAAAATCCATTCCGTAGTGAATTTACGGTCGCCTCTCGGCTTCACTTGATCGACCGCTTTACGCAACAAGGCTCGCAATGCATTAGCGGAGTTACCGTCATCTTTTTCGGCAATTTCACGAACTACTTGCAAATTCATTAGCGGGTTATTCATTAACTTTGGTCCGCCCCAATAATGTGTGAGCGCATCCTTAACCCAGTTGGCGAGGTCGGCTTCATGCAAAATAGGCTCGGTCAGTAAAGTTGCGCGGGCATCGTAACGTCCTGCCGCGCGCATTCGTTGGATCATCTCCACTTGGGGTTGCAAATCCGCAAGGGAGCGGAAAACACTCTGCTGTAGCTGTCGATCTTCGAGGGCAAGCGCGGCGCGGTCAGCAAGCAGCCACAAGGCCTCACGCTGGTCGTGTTCCATTTCCTGATGCGAAGCATCGTGCAGCGCCACGCCTAGCAAGCCAAGCAACGGCGGCACAGCATCCCGATCCATATCGGAATGCCGGCGGCGATGTAAAGGCAGCACCCAAAAATTTCCCCATTGAAATTCATGGCGCGTATCGCTGTGCACATTTTCCAATACTGCGGGCAGGCTGTCCTGATCGAGCAGGGCGCGATTGCCAGCCATCACGATCGGGGATAAAGTCTCATTATCCAATGCTGCAACAAAAGCGGCGGGAGATTGCAAATGGTCGCGTACGGCAGCCAATATCGTTTCCAAAAATTGATGCAAATCGCTTTGCGTCAACAAACGTTCTTCCACATTTTGAAGCAATTGCAGTTCGCCGCGATCACTGCCAAAGAAGAGCCAGCGTTCCCAAAATGGCGCAGCAAAGGTAATGGAATGTTCAATTAAGAGAACGGTGGCGACCACCGTAAACGGGACGAAGGCATTATAAGGCGAGCCGAGCAATTCCCCGCTGCGGCGGACAATGGTCATCAACGCGAGCGCGGCAGATGCGGTCACGGGTCCGCGCATGATCCATTTGACCAAGCGGCTTTTAATCACACGGTCTGGCCACGAAACGCCAAAGAAAGCGACTGCATACGCCATTAAGATCACCAGTACGCCGACCAAAGCATTGATGATCGTTGCGACACTCCAGAAAAATAACGGGTGTATCGCGGCGAATCCATAACCGAATAAAAGATAGGGGTATGAGCCAAGCGCGGGAGCGGTCGCGCCAGCCATCAAGTAAACCATGCGGCGGCGCCCAGAACTGGTCAGCATAAGACGATAGGCGCGCAGGAAATTCACACCTGCCCAAACCATTGCAGCTACATAGAATACGGTAAAAACTTCAGTCCATAAGGTGCGCGAAAGATAAGGCGCGGGCTGACCGTTAGGTACAAAGGGTCCTAGCAAAAGATTGAATGCGAGCAGGAGGATAAAAAAGGATGAAACCACATACATGCTACGCACGGCAAAGCGCCTGCGTCCGCGTGAGGGACGTCCCGCCGTGACAAGCAAGGCATCAGAAAGATGTAAATAAGCAGCCGGGAGAAAGATAATGCCGAACCATTGCAAATGTAAAAGCAGGTCAATTGCCCACGGACTCAACGATTTATCCTGCATGGCATCCGTAGTAAACACCACCACTACGCAAAGCAAAATGATCGCGAATGAACGCGCAACCCTGTCGCGCAAGTTAAATGAGAGCGCATATAAGAACAGCGAAAACGCCGTAATGGCAATCCCCGCCGTCAAAATTTGGTTGAGAGTTTTTAGCCCCGCCAGCAAAGGCCCTATCCAACCGTTAATCATACAAACCCTTCCAGTAAAAATTTTCTTTCAATACAGACCTGACAGGTTTCCAAACATCTCTAATTTAACCTGTTAGACTTTAATTCTGAATAGGACTTACGCAAGACGCTCCCTCATCCCCAACTCCTTCGACAGGTTCAGGACATCGCCTTCCCCCGAAGGGGAAGGGAGTCCCCTCTCCAACGGGAGAGGGCTAGGGTGAGGGTGAGTCGC
>VFKN01000151.1 GCA_009885525.1 Anaerolineaceae bacterium
CATTAGACGTTATCGGAAATAACTCCGAAGGAGTGAAATGATTATAGAAAGAAAGCAAAATTAAATTTAACCCCGAAGGGGTGGGATGGTTTTGAGCACAAGCCATGCCGCAAGCCATGCCATCCCTTCGGGATTTGATGCGAATTTGCGCCGTTTTCTATAATCTTGTCATCCCTTCGGGATTGAAAACGGCTTGAAGTAGAAGAGTTAATCTTTGCTGGCTAATTTCCGATAACGTCTATTATATATGGAGCCTTTAAATCTTCCCGCCGATATATTTTTGATGCATCCCTCATTTGGTGATCCTGAGAAAGGGGTATTTTTTAACGGAGGAAAATTGGGCGCTCCATATCAAATATCTGCTGATTTGGTGATTCCTCCTGGAAAATCATCAGGGTTGACTAATAATACTTATGTCTCTGGTGTGCTGAATATAAAAGTAGATCGTATTACTTATTGGTATCGTGGGCCATTTGAAATTACATATCAACTTCCATAGAATTTAATCCCCATTTTCTGAATTGCTTGCTCAATAATAAAAAAGACGGCTTGCTAAAAAGGCAAGCCGTCTTTTTTATTCCAACACCAACTCCACCGGACAATGATCCGATCCCATGATATTTTCGTGGATGATGACATCCTTCACGCGCGACGCGAGTGACTCGGAGACGAGGAAATAATCGATGCGCCAACCGATTCCGCGCTCGCGCGCCGCGAAGCGATACGTCCACCAGGTGTATTGTTCCTTGTCGGGATACAGATTGCGATATATATCCACGAAGCCGTGATCCAAAAATCTTTGCACCCATTCGCGTTCTTCGGGTAAAAAGCCGGAAGTCTTTTCATTCTCTTTGGGATTCTTTAAATCAATGGGTTGGTGCGCGGTGTTGAAATCACCGGTGATGATGATCTGTTCACCTTGCTTGTGGAGTTCATCGCATAGGTTGAGAAGATGTTCGTAAAATTCAAGTTTATATTCCACGCGGTCGTATCCGCGCTGCCCGTTGGGGAAGTAAATATTGAAGAGCCGAATTCCATTGTGGACGGTTTGAATCGCGCGGCCTTCCACGTCGAATTTCTCAATGCCCATGCCGATCACAATCTCATCAGGCTTTTCCTTAAAGAAAGTTGCCGTGCCGCTGTAACCGGCGCGCTGAGCGGGATTCCACGCGTAGGGCAGATTCAACCGCGCGCGTTGATCTGCCTTCAATTGCTCTTCACGCGCTTTGACTTCCTGCAAACACAAAAAATCAGGCTGCTGCGCGAATGCCCAATTTAATGCGTCTTTGCCAAGTGCCGCGCGGATTCCGTTGATATTCCATGTAATGATTTTCATACGTCTATGCCTTAATTGTTTATGGTAAACTTTATTCACGAGACAGGAGCAATATGGATAAGACAACTCTTAAACAGGTCGTTTGTATCGAAGACGACCCGGAAATGATCGAATTGATTCGGCTTATTCTCAGCCGTCGCGGCGTTCAAGTGCATGGCGCGGCTGGCGGAGAAGTGGGCCTCAGGATGGTTAGGGAAACTCACCCTGACCTGATATTGCTTGATCTGATGATGCCCGATATGGATGGATGGGAAGTATATCAACAAATAAAATCCGATGAGGCCATCAACATGATCCCCGTCATTGTTGTCACTGCCAAAGCGCAAAACATTGATAAGGTGCTCGGGATTCATATTGCAAAGGTTGACGATTACATCGCCAAGCCGTTCAGCCCGCAGGAATTAATGGATAGTGTTGAAAAAGTACTCAGTAAAAAAGTATCCTGATTTTTGTGATTATGCCCCAACCCGCCATTATTCACAATTTGACAAGACCGATCAAGCAGCCAGCGCAAGTTGGATACTGTGACTCGTTTTTATGCCGCCTGCGCGGATTGATGTTCCGCACGCGACTTGACCACGATGAGGGATTGATCCTGGTTGAGAAAAGCGATTCCCGCGTTAATACTTCCATCCACATGTTTTTCGTTCCTTTTGACCTCGCCGTGTTTTGGATCAACTCTGAAATGATCGTGGTGGATAAGATCATTGCGAAATCCTGGCGTCCTGCTTACTTCCCGAAAGCGGATGCAAAATATACATTAGAAATACACCCGGATCGTTTTGGAGATTATGAGGTCGGCGATAAAGTCGAGTTCAAGAATGTATAAACATGCAATAATAATTTTTTTTCTTCTATCTTTTGCCTTTTCCTCCCAATCTGTTCAAGCCCAAGAAATAACCGGTCCCGTTTATATTGTGCAGCCCGGTGATAGTTTATCTTCCATTGCCGTGCGATTTAATGTGAACCTGACCGATCTAATGTCTGCAAATGGGATCACTGACCCGAATCAACTTGGCGCGGGGCAGCAGCTGGTTATCCCGGGGCTTGAAGGCGTTACGGGTTTATTAAATACAGAAGTGATCAACTTCGGCGATTCGTATCGCAGCCTCGTACGCCGCACACAAATTCCTCAAAATCTTTTCAAGAAATTAAATCATCTTGTCAGTCCCAGTGAATTTTATATTGGTGCTCCAATGATTATGCCTGCGAACGCAGTGAGTGACCTTACTACGCGCGTTTCAATAGGGGCAGGCGAATCATTGCTTGAGTTGGCTGTCAAACAAAATACAGATGCGTGGACTCTCGCGTATTACAATCAACTGCAAGGCTCGTGGGATACAATCCCCGGCGATACACTTTTCACAACTGGCGGAACGATAGATCAAACAATTAGCGGTTTGCCCTCCGCGTTTATCAGCGCGGAGATCCGCGATTTGCCGATCAAGCAGGGCGGTACGGGTGTCATCAAAGTGAAGACGATTCCCAATGTAACTCTCGGTGGAATTTTAGTTGACCACCCATTGCATTTCTTTCCAATGGATGACGGGACACAAGTCGCTTTGCAAGGCGTTCATGCTTTGCTTCCCCCGGGTGTTTACCCGCTGCGATTAGACGCGACACTTCCCGATGGCAGCGTGCAATCGTATGAGCAGTTCATCGTGATAAACACAGGCAATTACGGAAGCGAAATCATTCCGCTTAATGATTCCAGCACTATAGACCCGGCCGTAACGGAGCCTGAGCTTCAACAAATTGTGTCAATCGTTTCAGAGGAAACGCCTGGTCGATATTGGGAAAGTGTACTCACGAACCCATCTACATACCCTGATTGCTACACTTCTCGTTATGGTACTTACCGAACATATAAGGTTTTGAATACCGAAATCCAGCTGCCGGGTTTTCATACAGGACTCGATTTTTGCGGCGGCGAGGGGCTTGATATTATGGCGCCTGCGGCTGGGAAAGTCGTTTTCGCGAGTCCGCTTACTGTACGCGGGAATGCCACGATCATAGATCATGGCTGGGGTGTTTATAGCGGCTTCTGGCATCAATCCAAGATCAATGTGGAAGTAGGCCAGATCGTGCAGCAGAGTGATGTGATTGGTTTGGTGGGTGGAACCGGCCGCGTGACAGGCGCGCATCTGCATTGGGAATTATGGGTTAATGGTATTCAAGTTGACCCAATGGATTGGTTGATGCTGCCTTATCCATAAATGACGAAAAAATTACGTTGCGATTCGTTTGCTAATATGCTACACTCACACAAAGGATATTATCTATATGAATGTTGTGGTTAATTTCTTAAAACAAAGCGATATTTTCTACCAATTCACATCGACTCAACTGGAGCTGGTGGCAAATTTGTGCCAGGAATCTGTGTATAACGAAGGGGATGTAATCTTTCCGGAAAACAGCCGCAGTAAGGAACTTTATGTCATCGCGCAGGGTGAAGTGGATATTTTGATTCATCGCACTGTAACCGGCGATGAAGATAAAAACGGGACAGTGGTTGCGCGGCTGCGCAGGGGCCAATCCTTTGGCGAAGTGGCTTTGGTGGATGAAGGTCTGCGCTCCGCTTCCGCTTGTGCTGCGCAAAAAGATACGCGTTTGCTGGTCATCCAGCGCGATAAGATCATCATGTTGTGTGAAACATATCCGCAGTTGGGGTATCGTCTGATGTATAACCTCGCTGCCGACCTTGCGATGAAGATCCGCAACACTGACTTGCGCATCCGCGAACAGGTGTTATACCCTGCAGATAAAAAATAGATAACTGCTCAGCCATCCGCCACACTTGCAATCATGTCGCTGCGAGGCGTTCTTGGTTTCCCTGCACCACCCGCAGGGCAGGTGTGCCGAAGCAGTCTCCTGATAGCGGGAGATTGCTCACCTGCACTGCATCTGCAGCGCGGTGCAAGTGTCGGCGGGAAGAGCAAGAGCCCTCCTCGCAAAGACATGGTTGAGCAGTTACAAAAATAGATCAAAAATTACTTGTTGTCTTTCTTGTATCTATCTGACCTAATACGAAAATGAACTTATCATTATCCCTTAAATAATTTGAATGGTTGTATAATAACGCGAGATTAGCCTGGAAAATCCTTCCAAGAATTTTCGGGCTTTCTTTGTAATATCCTATACCAAAAGGAGGTGAGGCTGACATTGTAAGCATTGTCCGCTGGTTGTCGTCCCCGCTTTATGCGGAAATCTGATTTCACCTAATATTTTTTTTTGGAGGAGTAAGTAAATGAATAAACGTTTGTTCGCCCTACTGTCAGTGTTGGTTCTCGCCAGCCTGATGCTCGCCGCCTGTGGTGGTGGTGCAGCCCCGGCTGCGGCCACTGCTTTGAAGATCGTCTCCAGCCTTCCCATGACTGGTTCTTCCCTAACACAGACTCAAACCATTGTAAACGCCATGCAGTTGCGCCTTGAGCAGGTAAAAAATTCAGCCTGTGG
The DNA here is from genome assembly GCA_009885525.1 of Anaerolineaceae bacterium. Lineage (GTDB taxonomy): Bacteria > Chloroflexota > Anaerolineae > Anaerolineales > Villigracilaceae > Villigracilis. Next base: position 4,793 of record VFKN01000151.1, read on the forward strand.
TGGCAAGTACGTCATTGAATACGAAGCTTGGGATGATGCCTCTGCCGCTCTCGGCAAGTGGGATCCTGCTGTCGAAACTGAAAACGCCAATAAAGCCGCTGCCGACAAGGCAATCATCGCTTACTTGGGCACTTTCAACTCCGGCGCTGCCAAACTTTCCATTCCGATTTTGAACGCCTCCGGCCCATTGACCATGATCTCCCCCGCCAACACCAACCCTGGTTTGACCAAGGCTGACAAGGACCTCCCCGGCGTAACCGATTCCTATTACCCGACCAAAGTCCGCTCGTACTCCCGCGTTGTTGCGGCTGATGATATTCAGGGCAAGGTTGCTGCCAACTTCGTGAAATCCCTCGGCGCCAAGACCGTCTATATTCTTGACGATCAGGAACTCTACGGCAAGGGCGTTGCGGATGTGTTCGAAGCCACCGCCAAGGAAATTGGCATGACCGTTGTTGGCCACGAAGGCATTGACCCCAAAGCCGCTGACTACAAGGCTTTGATGACCAAGATCTCCACCAGCAATGGCGGAAAAGCCCCCGATGCCATTTATGTTGGCATGGTTGTTGATAACAACGCCTCCCAATTGTTGAAGGACAAGGTCGCAATCATGGGTGACAACGAGACAGTCAAGTATGTTGGTCCCGATGGCATCCAGACTCAAGCCTTCATTGATGGCGCTGGTGATGTATCCGCTGGCGTTTATGCTTCCGTCGCTGGTGTTGCTCTCGACAAACTGCCCCCTGCTGGATTGCAATTCGTGAAAGACTACGAAGCCAAATATGGCAAACTGACCGAACCTTACGCTGTGTATGGTTATGAGACCATGAACATTGCCCTCAAGGCAATCGAAGATGTCTGCGCCGCTGGTGGCAACCCCACCGATCGCGCCGCTATCAACTCCGCTGTCTTCGCGATCAAAGACTTTGGTGGAGCTCTCGGCACCTGGTCATTCGACGCCAATGGTGACACCACCTTGACCGATATGACCTTCTACCAGGTCAAAGACGGCGCTTACGTTCCCGTCGGCACTTTCAAGTAAGTCTTCTGTAAAATTGGGGGGCGGCATAAAAATGTCGCCCCCCTATCCTTTTTAACTAAGCAGCAATAAAAGAGGAGAACCATGGAAACGACCAGAAAAAAGTTTAACTGGAGGCGATTTCTCATCGCCGCACTTGTCCTGTATATCGTTTTACTTATTGGACCGATCGTAGGGCTTGATATCCCAGTAATCTATGCGGCAGTAAAAGCCAACCCACTTCAATTAGTTCAATTTCTGATCATCGGCATTTCCAATGGTGCCATTATCGCCATCATTGCTTTGGGTTATACAATGGTTTACGGCATTATCGAGTTGATCAATTTCGCGCATGGCGACGTGTATATGATCGGCGTTTTCACATCCCTGACTGTACTTTCAGTGACTGGCACGCTGGAAAGTAAAGACCCGGTCAGAATAGTTTTTGGACTTATCCTGGCGCTGATTGTCGCTGTCGTTTTTTGCGCAATCCTCAATGCGACCATTGAGCGCCTTGCTTATCGGCGGCTGCGTAATGCTCCACGCCTGGCACCATTGATCTCCGCAATTGGCATGTCTTTTATTATTGAAAATATCGGGCTGATGTGGGCGGCGCAAGCATGGCTCGTTCCATCTTTTGGTACAACCGGCGGCGCTTCCCAAAAAGTGTTTCCGGATATGCTCGGCATCCTTTTCACAAGCATGGGCTGGAATGTTAATTTACTTGCATCCAGCGGCATTGCTCTGCGCCTCACCATTAAGGATGTACTCGTCATCGTCCTTGCTGTGATTTTAATGACCGCTTTATATCTTTTTGTTCAACGCACCCGTCTTGGCAAAGCCATGCGCGCTACCGCACAAAATCGGGATGCCGCAAAAATGCTCGGCATTGATATCGACTGGGTCATTACTGCCACATTCTTAATTGGCGGCGGCCTCGCTGGCGCAGCAGGTTTAATGGCAGGTTTATATAACAACACTGCCTGGTGGTTCATGGGTTTCCGCGCAGGCTTGCAATCCTTTACGGCGGCGGTACTTGGCGGCATCGGCAACATCGCCGGGGGTATGTTGGGCGGTTTCCTGATCGGCTTATTGGCATCCTTTAGCGATGGTTACCTTAATGCTCGCTGGACAAATGCCCTGGTTTTCGCAACCCTTGTTCTTATCCTGCTTTTCCGTCCCACCGGCTTACTTGGTGAACAAACGGGTCAAAAAGCCTAAGAGGCGTATCCATGAAAAATATTAGATCTGGCATCACCTTCGGTATTGTTGGCGGTCTGCTCACTTTCCTTTTTGGAGGCTGGTCAGTTGTGATTATCGGCTGCTTAATGGGCGTTGGTCTGGGTATGGGACTTGGCGCAAAACTGGAACGTAAAGACCCTGTGCAGATTGCAATCTCCGTCCTTCCAACGGCTTTGGTTTCTGGTGCAATTCTCGTCCTGCTCAGCATATACCAAAATAGTTTTGTTCAAGAGGCAATCGGAAAACACCCGGTTGAAAGCACCATTGTTTTGTATGGCAGCCTGTTGGGATTTTTAGGCGCTGTCTTATTTACGACATTGCTTGCTGCATTACATGGTCTTCCCGAAAAGCGGGAACAGCAATGGAAAATGGCGCTGCTTGCACTTCTCATTGTTGCCTTTCCCTTCGTAGATAAATTAACCTCGCTGCGTTGGACAGCCCAGATTATTTTCGCCTTAATCTTCGTAATCCTGGGACTTGGTCTCAATATCGTAGTTGGATATGCGGGTCTGCTTGATCTTGGCTACGCAGCATTCTTCGCGATTGGTGCATATACAACAGGCATTCTCTCCTCTCCTCAGCACGGTATCTACATGAACTTTTGGCTGGTGATCTGGATCGCCGCCGGGATGGCTGCCATATGGGGATTTATGCTTGGCGCGCCTACCCTGCCGCTTCGAGGTGATTATCTCGCGATTGTTACACTTGGTTTCGGTGAGATCGTCCCTGTTCTTTTCAAAAACTTAATAGATGTAACCATTAAAGAACCGTTTACCTGTTGGATTCTGCCGGGGATTATTAATTTATTTGGCGCGAAAACTACAATGGCTTGTATTACACTCCTGGAGCATGAAGATTTGACCGCAGGTGAAAAAGGGATTAGCCCAATTGGCAGACCATACTTGCCATTCATCGGCGAGTTCAAATCCAGTGATCCCATCCCATGGTATTTCCTGATCATCTGCATCATCATCCTATCCGTGTTTATCATCCGCCGCTTGCGCGACAGCCGCTTGGGACGTTCGTGGATGGCAATTCGAGAAGATGAACTTGCCGCGGCACAGATGGGCATTGATCCGGTAAAAACAAAATTAGCCGCGTTCGCGATGGGCGCGACCTTCTCCGGTTTTGCGGGAGCATTCTACGCTGCTTACATCGCGGGTATTTTCCCGAGCGTATTCGATTTCAGCGCGTCCATCATTATTTTATGCGTGGTTATTCTGGGCGGTATCGGCAATATCAACGGCGTAATTGTAGGCGGACTTGTCATTATGACCGCTGACCGTCTCTTCCTGCCCGCGCTAAAGGACTTCCTCGCATCGTTATTGACGCACACTGTTCTTCCCTCAATTAGCAATCCTGTTGTGCAGCTCGCAGTCAAAGACAATGCCAACCCAATCCTGTATCGTTTCCTCCTGTTTGGTTTAACGCTGGTCATTATGATGGCCGTGCGCCCCGAAGGGTTGATCCCCAACGAGCAGGTGCGCGCAGAATTACATTCAGCCGAAGAAGAGACAAAGGAATAGGAGGCTGAGATGGCATTCTTCGAAGCAAAAGATATCACAATGACTTTCGGCGGTTTGACCGCTGTGAATAAAGTTAATTTCAGCATGGAAAAGGGCATGATCGCCAGCGTCATCGGCCCGAACGGCGCTGGCAAGACAACTTTTTTCAACACGATCACTCGCGTCTATACCCCCACCAGCGGAGAAATGACTTTTGATGGTAATAGCCTGAATGGATTGAAGCCATTTGAAGTTACCAAATTAGGTATTGCGCGTACGTTCCAAAACATCCGCTTGTTCGCGAACATGTCAGCCATGGAAAATGTTTTGGTAGGGCAGCATTGCCGCCTGACTTCCAATCTGATCGGGCAGATACTTCACACATCAGCCACCATGAAAGAAGAAGCGGATGCCCGCGCCCGTTCGCTGGATATGCTCGAGTATGTGGGGCTTAAGCGCAGCGACGCGCATGTTACCGCGAAGAATCTGTCTTACGGTTTACAGCGCCGCCTGGAAATTGCCCGCGCGCTTGCATCCCAGCCCAAGGTATTGCTTCTGGATGAACCCACCGCCGGTATGAATCCGAACGAAACCATTGACCTGACCAACTTCATCCAGCGTCTGCGTAAGGAACTTGACCTGACCATCCTGTTGATCGAACATCACATGCGCGTGGTGATGGCGATCTCAGACCGCGTCTCTGTATTGGATTACGGCGAAAAGATCGCGGAAGGCACGCCTTCGGAAGTTCAGAAGAACGAACGTGTGATCGAAGCGTATTTGGGCAAGGGTACATCACATAAATAAAAGGCGAGGCACACGATGCTTGAATTAAAAGATGTCCACACGTACTACGGCAATATCCACGCCTTAAAAGGGATTTCACTCACAGTCAATGATGGTGAAATCGTCACGTTGATCGGTTCAAACGGCGCGGGCAAAAGCACCACGCTGCGGACTATTCAGGGTTTGAATAAGCCGCGCTCAGGGTCGGTTGTGCTTGACGGAGTTGAATTACACAAACTTCCGGCGCATCAGATCGCAACGCTTGGCGTTGCCCAAAGCCCTGAAGGACGTATGATCTTCCCGCGTATGACCGTGATGGAAAACCTTGAAATGGGTGCATACCTCCGTAAGGATCGCACAACCTTCAATGAAGAACTTGACCATGTTTTTTCGTTATTCCCGCGTCTGAAAGAACGCATTTCACAAAAAGGCGGAACGCTCTCCGGCGGCGAGCAGCAGATGCTCGCGATGGGGCGCGCGCTTATGGCGAAGCCAAAGATCCTTCTTCTGGATGAACCGTCCATGGGGCTTGCGCCCTTGCTCGTGGAGTTGATCTTTGACATCATCAAGAAACTCAACGAGGAAGGCACCACCATTCTGTTGGTGGAGCAAAATGCGCTGATGGCGCTCTCGATTGCTCATCGCGGCTATGTGCTCCAGACCGGTGAGATCATTTTGAGCGACAGCGCTAAAAACCTCAAGAATGATGAAATGGTGCAGAAGGCATATCTCGGCGTTGAATAACAAATACTAAAGGATGATAGAGCCCCGTTTTCCGCCGAAGGCGTGAGAACGGGGCTTTTTTAAATTATTATGAACCTACCAAACACAGCAGACATTGTCATTATCGGGGGCGGGGTGATGGGCGCAAGCGCGGCTTATCATCTTGCGTTACGCGGCATGAAGAATATCGTGCTGCTTGAAAAGGAAAATTATTTCGGCACCGGCGCAACCGGCAGATGCGCGGGCGGCGTGCGTTATCAATTCTCCACCGAGATCAACGTTAAACTTTCAATTGAAAGCCTGCCGATGATTGAGCGCTTCAAGGATGAGATCGGGCAGGATGTGAGTTATCGTCACTGCGGATATTTACTCGTCGCGACGAATCAAAACGATGCGAATATTTTCAAGCGCAACGTGGAAATGCAAAATAGACTCGGTGTGCAAACCCAACTCTTAAGCGGAGATGAAGTCCGCGCGCGCCTGCCCTTGATGAAATTCGATGACGCCCTCGCGGGAACTTTCAACCCCAAAGATGGGACTGTTGACCCGAATAGTGTCGTCAGTGGATATATCAGCGCGGCGCAAAAAATGGGCGTGCAAGCCATCAGCGGCGCCGATGTGTTTGGAATCAAATTGAGCGGCGGGAATATCGAGGAAGTGCAAACAAATTTGGGGGCGATCAAGACGCGTCAAATTTTGAACGCGGCGGGTCCGTGGTCTGGGTTGATCGCTCAAATGGCGGGCGTTCAAATTCCGCTTGTCCCGCTGCGCAGGCAGATGTTTACAACCAGCCCGTTGAAAGAAATCCCCGCTGATTTTCCGTTTGTGATTGACTTTGCGAAGTCGCTTTATTTTCACCGCGAAGGCGAAGGTGTCTTGATTGGGATGAGCAATCAAAATGAACAGCCCGGCTTTGACCAAAACGTGGATGAAGATTTTGAGCTGGTGAATTTGGAAGCCGCAATCGAACGTCTGCCGGTTGTCGAAAAAGCGAGCCGCGCTTCGCATTGGGCAGGCTTGTATGAAGTGACGCCGGACGCGCATCCGATTTTTGGCAGCACAAATGTGAACGGCTTTACGATTTGCACCGGCTTTTCAGGACACGGTTTTATGCACGGGCCTGTTTCGGGTAAGTTGATGAGTGAATTTATTTTGGACGGCAAATTTTCCACGTTGGATGTTTCAATGCTTGACTTTAAACGTTTTGAAGAAGGACGTTTGATTCAAGAGTACAATGTGGTTTGATAAAAACAAAGGATGAAAGATGAAGGATAAAGGATGAAGAATATTGCCTTTGCATTTTCTTCTTTGTGTTAAAAATGGTAGAGTTAAAAAATGACATCAGCAGAGATCATCACAATTGGAACGGAAATATTACTCGGCGAAATCGTCGACACCAACACGCGTTATATTGCGCGCAATTTTCGCGGGCTTGGCATCGACTTGTATCGCACCATCACCATCGGCGATAACGCGGATCGCATCGCGGAAGTCATTCGCGATTCTATGTCGCGCGCCGATATTGTCATCACAACCGGTGGGCTGGGACCCACCATTGACGACCCCACGCGCGATGCGGTTGCAAAAGCCGTGGGCGTTGAAACTGAATTCCGCGAAGACCTGTGGCAGCAGGTCGTTGAAACCATCGGACGTTATGGGCGCACACCTTCCGAAAATCAAAAACGACAGGCGTATGTTCCGAAGGGCGCGCTGGGCATAAAAAACCCTGTTGGCACTGCGCCGTGTTTTATTGTTGAATATCCCTCACCCCAACCCCTCTCCCAGCGGGAGAGGGGCGAAGGGGTGAGGGTCGTCATTTCACTCCCCGGCGTCCCAAATGAGATGGAACATGTTTTGCATGAGTCCATCATTCCTTATCTTCAAAAAAGATTCAGCCTTAACGAAATTATCAAAGTCCGCGTGCTGCATTGCGCGGGACTTGGTGAAGGCATGATTGATGAAAAGATCACTGATCTCGAAATGCTCAGCAACCCCACTGTGGGGCTCGCCGCGCATACCGGCGTTGTGGATGTGCGTATCACCGCGAAAGCCAAAAGCGAATCCGAAGCGAATGCGATGATCGCGGAAGTTGAAGCGCAGGTGCGTGAGCGACTCGGCAAAGTTGTCTTCGGCGCGGATGAAGATAAACTCGAAGAAGTTCTATTGGATATGCTGGCGAAACGCGGATTGACTCTCGTCGCGCTTGAATCAAATCTCGAAGGGATTCTGTCGCGCAAATTACCGCACGTGATTCTACGTGACGGGTTGACTCCAGCCGCGCTGCTGGAATCTCTCCGCGAAGTTCGTTCCACATCCAATACAAATATTGCGCTGGGCGTTGCCGCCTATGCCGATGACCGCTCCGCAGAAATGGCAATGATCACCCCGCGCGGCGAGAAGACTCATCACATCACATACGGCGGACCTCCGCGCAGTTTGACGCGTTGGGCAATGAACCTCGCATTCAATTGGTTACGCATGACACTTGAGGAGATGGAATAATAATGCCCGCTCCGCGCCGCAAGAATGATTCCGTGTGGGTCGCGCTCGTGTGGGCGTTGAATATTTTTGGGCTGGGCGGAATCGCGCTTGTTGGCGTTGCGTATTGGGCATTGCAGCCGGTCTTTGCCGCGCCGCAGGAATCATCTTCGCAGCCTGTTTATTCCAATCAACTTCCTGCGACATATACACCTGTGGCTAACGGCGTATATTATCTGCCGACCGTGACTCCAAATCCGCGCTCGACGATGATTGTTGTGGAAACGCCCACGCCTTTTATTCTTGGCGATGGAACGCTTCTGCGCCCGATCGGATATTCGGTGGAAGGCCGTCCGATCGAAGTGTATACGTTTGGAAATGGACAACATCAGCGTATGATCGTCGCGGGTATTCACGGCGGTTATGAGTGGAATACCATCGCGCTTGCGGATGAATTGATCAAGTATGTTTATGAACATCCGGATGTTGTTCCGGATGATGTTACGCTTTATATTTTGCGGAATTTAAATCCCGACGGTGACGCGCGCTCACATGGTTATGAGGGACGCGTCAACGATCACGGCGTGGATTTGAATCGCAACTTCCCCACCAATTGGGCCGCGACCTGGGATCGCGACGGCTGTTGGGATTACCTGCCCACCACCGGCGGGACAGGCCCCGGCTCCGAACCGGAGACGCAAGCGGTTATTAAATTCCTGCAAACACACAATGTCGAAGTGCTGATCAGTTATCACAGCGCGGCGCTGGGCGTTTTCCCCGGCGGCGAACCGTGGGAGAAAAATTCGATGCTGTTTGCGAAAGCGCTTGCAAAGGTGACCAAATATCCTTATCCGCCCCTTGATACAGGTTGTAAGAGATTTACAGGCACACTCGCCGACTACGCCGTGGAACTCGGCGCAGTTTCGGTGGATATGGAACTCTCCACGCATAAATACATTGACTTCGACGAAAATTTAAAAGCCATGAATGTTTTGCTAAATTGGGATAAGTAGGTCAGGCTTGTAGCCTGACAGTGCCTTGAAAATATAACTTTTTGGAGGGTTGCAAACCCGCCCTACAAATAAAATAAAAAGGAGCATGAATGACACAAAAAGTAGACACCCTTTTCACAAACGCCATCGTCCTGACGATGGATGGAAAATTAAATCAATACGATCCCGGCGCGGTTGCCATCAAAGGTGACATGATCGTCGCAGTTGGCGCGCAGGAAAAGATCGTCCAGGAATATTCAGCCGATGAAGTTATTGACTGTGACGGGAAAGTGCTCATGCCCGGACTGGTCAACGCGCACACTCACGTGCCCATGACGCTGTTGCGCGGGCTCGCAGATGACCTGCGCCTCGATGTCTGGTTGATGGGTTACATGCTGCCTGTGGAACGCGAATTCGTCTCCCCCGAATTTGTGCGCCTCGGCACATTACTCGCCTGCGCTGAACAGATCCGCAGCGGCGTGACCACCTTCAACGATATGTATTTCTTTGAAGATGACATCGCCCAAGCCACCGCGGATGCGGGTATGCGCGCCGTCTGCGGTCAAAGCGTGATGAAATATCCCGCGCCGGATGCGCCCTCGTTTGAAGTTTCACTCGCCATGGCGCGCGCTTTTATCAAAAAGTGGAAAGGGCATCCGCTGATCGTCCCTGCGGTCGCGCCGCATGCGCCTTACTCCACCACGCCCGAAATTCTGCGCAGCTGTGCCGAACTCGCCAAAGAGTTTGATGTGCCGCTGCATATTCACATTTCTGAAACCGCATTTGAAGTGGAAAATATGCGCAATGAGCAGGGCATGCCGGTTGTGCCGTATGTCAAAAAACAGGGATTGTTCGAAGCCAAAGTCATTGCCGCGCATTGTGTTCATATTGACATTGGCGAAATGCGCACGCTCAAACATGCGAACGCCGGTATCTCGCATAACCCGTCATCGAATCTTAAACTCGCTTCGGGATTTGCGCCTGTGCAAAAAATGCTCGACGTCGGATTGAATGTTGGCATTGGCACAGACGGTCCCGCCTCCAATAATGACCTCGACATGTTTGAGGAAGTGCGCCTCGCTTCATTTGTCGCGAAAGCATCATCCAATGACCCGACTGTTGTCCCCGCCGCGACTGCGCTGCTAATGGCAACCCGCATGGGCGCGCAGGCGCTTCACATGGGTGATATTACCGGCTCACTCGAAGTTGGTAAGCGCGCGGATTTAATTCTAGTAGATACTTCCTCGGTGCATAGCTCGCCGCGCTTTCATCGTGATCCGCATAACGCATATGCTCAACTGGTCTTCTCATCCAAATCCACCGACGTGACCGATGTGATGGTCAACGGCAAATGGTTAATGCGCGACCATAACCTGTTGACATTGAACGAGAAAGAATTGCTCATTCAGGCGCGCGAACTCGCGCAAAAAATAGATGCCTTCCTCATCACGCGTGAACAATCCGTACTTTCAAAATTGATCGCGCTCGGCGGCTCAATGGAACAGGAATCCTTCGAGGTGCAGATCAAGGTCAAGGTTGCAAATCCCGATGCCTTGATCGAAAGTATGACGCGCCCCGAGATCGAAATTAACGCCTATAAACATTATCATCAATACGATGAATACTACATGTTCGAAGATCTATCACAAGGGCGTTTGCGTTTCCGTGAAGATAATCTTATCAACACAAAAGGCGAATCAGAAAGTGTGCGCTCGCGCTTGACTTTGCTCGGCCAAAAACGCGAAGGCGAAATTCAAGATGTGCTGCTCTCGCGCAGCCGCTTCCTCGCGCCCGCTGTGCACACCTCGCGTTTCTATCGCGAATATTTCAAACCCGCAAAAGAAATCTCGGTTGAAAAAGACCGCTTGCGCTGGCATATCCAATATCGCGAGATTGATTTTTTCATCAACCTCGATCACGTCAAGCAGCCGGAGATGGGTTCCTTCCTTGAGATCAAAAGCCGCACATGGAGCCGCAAAGACGCCGACCACAAAGCGCAACTCGTCAACGAATTATTAGACCTGCTCGGTGTCGGCAGCGCCGAAATCGTTACGCAGGATTATATTGAAATACTGGCCGCGTAGCGCTCAGCCGCCGTCCTCGGCGGCGGGGACGCCGCCGAGAGCAACTTATCAAAGAGTGAATCATGTTTTCTAAAATTCTGATTGCCAATCGTGGCGAGATCGCCATTCGAATTATCCGCGCGTGCCGCGAGCTGGGTGTGCGCACTGTCGCGGTGTATTCGGAGGCGGATAAAAATTCGCTGCACGTTCAACTCGCGGATGAATCTATTTTGCTTGGGGATGCCGCTCCGCGCGAGTCATATCTCAATGTGGATAAAATTATCAGCGCCGCGATTCACTCCCACGCGGATGCGATTCATCCCGGATATGGATTCCTCTCGGAGAACGCATCTTTCGCCCACGCAGTGGAATCAGCGGGGCTGGTCTTCATCGGCCCCTCGGTTGATTCGATCCGCGCGATGGGCGACAAAGCCGAATCGAAAATCAAAATGAAAGCGGCAGGCGTGCCCACCGTGCCCGGTTTTGAAGGACTCGAATCCGATGAGGAATTCAGAAAAGCCGCGCATGAAATTGGCTATCCGGTGCTGATCAAGGCCTCGGCGGGCGGCGGCGGCAAAGGCATGCGCGTGGTCAACGCAGAAAACGAACTGAGCGAAGCCATCGAATCCGCGCGGCGCGAAGCCTTGAATTCCTTTGGCGATGAAAGATTGCTGATCGAAAAATATCTCGCCAACGCGCATCACATTGAGTTTCAAGTCTTTGGTGATAAACATGGAAATTTGATTCACTTATTCGAGCGTGAATGTTCTGTTCAACGCCGACATCAAAAAATAATCGAAGAGACTCCCTCGCCGTTATTGACTCCAAAATTGCGCGAAGAAATGGGCGCAGCCGCAGTGAATGCCGCGAAAGCCGTTAATTATTTCAACGCAGGCACAATCGAGTTTATCTTCGATCCCATTCTTTCTACCCTTCGACAGGGCTCAGGGCAGGCTTTCTTCTTTCTTGAAATGAACACCCGCCTGCAAGTTGAACATCCCATCACCGAACTCGTCGCCGGTATTGACCTCGTTCAATGGCAGATTCGCGTTGCGGCGGGAGAGAAATTCCCGTTCACGCAAAGCGACTTCACCCAGCGCGGACATGCCATCGAGTGCCGCGTGTATGCCGAAGATCCCGCCAACGGATTTTTACCCAGCACCGGAAAATTACTGCAATTCATCGAACCCCAAGGTCCCAACATCCGCGTGGATTCAGGGTTCAAGACCGATAGTGAGGTGACGCATTTTTACGATCCATTGCTGGCGAAGTTAATTATCCACGCCGAGAATCGCGAATCTGCCATTCAAAGAATGCAAACAGCATTGAGCGAATTTATCGTGCACGGCGTTGTGACCAATATTGATTTCATGCAAGCCGTCTTGAAGCACGAAGATTTTGCCAAAGGCAAAGTCTCCACCCGCTGGGTGGAGAAAACTCTGGAGTCCAACAGCTTGCTGTTGGACGTGAAGCGGCAAGCCTCTTCACTCCAGGGTTTAATATCCGCCGCCCTTGCGGATGTGATCTTCGCGGGCGCGAAGTCGCAGCCAGCAATTTCAAATGAAACCGACCCGTTCAATCCGTGGAAGCAAACGCGTAACTTCAGGGTAAGTGATAAATGAAAATCACATTTGATGTACAGTCACTTGAGATCAATCCGTCGGGTGAGGAGTATGTCGCTGTAGTGGATGGTCAAACCGTGCGCGTTCAAATCCTGCGCGCGGATGCGGGCACGGGGCGCATGGAATTATCCATCGACGGGCAGCGCGTGGTCGCGCATGTTTCATCGGATATGGCGAAGCGCTGGGTCACGATCAATGGTCAAACCGTGATGCTGACCAAAACTTCGGGGGCGAAACGCGGCGTGCGTCACGATTACGCGGGCGGGCTGATCGCTCCGATGCCCGGTCAGGTGCGCAGCGTCTCTGTGGCTGTCGGCGATATCGTCAAGAAAGGTCAAACCCTTTTGACGATGGAAGCCATGAAAATGGAAATCCGTATTCAGGCCTTGAACGATGGCAAGGTCACCGCGCTGCATGTGCAGCAGGGACAAACTGTTGAGCGCGAGCAGATTTTGATCGAAGTTGAGGAATAAGCCATGCCAGGAAAATATTTTGAAGACCTTGAAGTCGGCATGAAGTTTCAACATACTGCGGGGCGCACCATTACAGAGATGGACAACGTGCTGTTCTCATCCCTGACGATGAACACACAGCCTTTGCACATCAACGAGGAATACGCCGCGAACACCGAGTTCGGTCAGCGCATTGTGAATGGGATTTTCACGTTGGGGCTGGTGGTCGGGTTGACGGTTTCTGAATTAAGCGAAGGCACGATCATTGCAAATTTGGGCTATGACAAAATATTGCATCCGCACCCGACTTTTCACAACGATACGATCTATGCCGAAACCGAAGTGCTGGAAAAACGCGAATCAAAATCGAGAATGAATGCGGGCATCGTGAAATTCAAACATTGGGGCAAAAAATCGGATGGAACAATTGTGGTCGAGTTCGAAAGAACAGCCATGTTTTTGAAGAAGGGACAAAGGCTGGACTTTTTGCCGTAATGGGTTGAAGGTTGTAAATGGGTTGAAGGTTACAAGTTGAAAGTTACAGGTTAGACCTTCAACTTTCAAACTTTCCAACCTGTTTTCTAACGGAGAATTTTTATGCATTCAAGACGAGCCTTACTTTACATGCCCGGCGACAATTGGAAGATGATTACCAAATCCATCACGCTGGGCGTTGATTCAATTTGCATGGATATGGAAGATGGCACAGCGGTCAGCAAGAAAGCCGAAGCGCGCGTCACCATCGCAAAGGCTTTGCAGGAGTTGGATTTCGGCGCGAGCGAAAAACTGGCGCGGATCAATTCCAACGGCTCAGGCTGGGAGCAGGATGATATCGAGGCCGTGCTGCCATATCATCCCGATGGCATTGTGATTCCCAAGGTTGAATCTGTTGACCATATTGAATGGGCAAGCAAGATCATTGAATCTGCAGAGTTGAAATATGGCTGGCAGGTTAACTCCATCCGCGTTTTGATCGGGATCGAAACCGCAAAAGGGATTTTGAATCTCAAAGAGATCGCGTCGCATCCGCGTTTGGATGCGGTCATCTTCGGCGGGGAAGATTTCGCCGCGTCGATTGGCGCGACGCGCACCAAAGACGCGGTCGAGTTGCTATACGCGCGGCAGGCGGTCATCGTCGCGTGTACCGCGTATGATATCCAGCCGCTAGATATTGTCACCATCGATTACAAAGATATCGAAGCCCTGCGCGTTGAATCCGAGTTTGGCGCGCGGCTTGGTTTTGTCGGCAAGCAGATCATTCACCCCGCGCAAGTTGAACCCGTGCAAACCGCGTTCACGCCCAACACTGAAGCCATTGCATATGCAAAGCGCATTGTCGAAACTTTTGAAGCCAGTCAAAAGGAAGGCAAGGGCGCATACTCGCTCGACGGCAAGATGATTGACATGCCGCTGTTAAAGAACGCGCAGAAAGTGCTGGAGCGCGGACTTCAGTCCGCAACCCGTCGCATTGCGGACTGAAGTCCGCAACCCAGATATTCTCGCAAATATATGAAATGGTCCACCTCACCACATCGTCCGCCGCACCTATACATGGATAATGCATGGTACTTTGTCACGGCCTCTACTGTGAATAAAGAACACATCCTTGCTACAGATGAACATTTCAATTTGTGGGTAACAACCTTCAAAGAGTTGGTAAAAGAATACAAAATTTATCTGATCGCATGGGTGGTGCTGCCAAATCATTATCATCTTTTGTTCATGCCGAAAGCGGCAGGCGATCTTGGTAAATTCATGCAGCGGCTTAATGGAGTTACATCCTATAAGTTAAACTCGCATGATGGAATCCAAGGGCGGGCGGTCTGGTATAGTTATTGGGATCGATGTATGCGCAGTGAGCATGATTTTTGGACTCGATACAACTATATTCACTACAATCCTGTTAAACATGGATATGTGAGTAACCCCGAAGATTGGGAGTTTTCAAGTTATAGGTTTTATGTAAGAAACGATAAAAGAGAATGGCTTGACGAAAAACTGAAAGATTTCCCGTTCTCCGATTTATTGGATGACGATAAATTCTAAACCGAGTGCGGACTAAAGTCCGCGATCCACATAGGAGTGCTATTTTGCTTTCTATTCTTTACGGCCTTAGTGCCGCCATTGGCTGGGGCGCGGCGGATTTTACGGGCGGGCTTGCCTCGCGTAAAACAACCGCATACCGCGCCGTATTTTATGGCGAGATCGCCGGCATCGTGGTCTTGATCCTCGCGGTAATGGCAACAGGCGAGCCTCTGCCCGGGCTCAGGTCGTGGCTGCTCGCCATGCTTGCAGGCGCGCTTGGCACATTCGGCTTGCTGCTTTTATTTCACGCCATGACACTCGGCTTGATGAGCATCGCCGCGCCCGTTTCCGCGCTGCTGGCCGCCATGCTTCCAGTTGTCATTGGCATGTTCACAGAAGACCTGCCTAAGTGGATGACCCTCCTCGGGTTTGGATTTGCCCTCCTCTCTGTGTGGATGATCTCGCAGGGAGAGAACGGCGTCACCGATATTCTCGCGCACCTCTCCGACTTGAAGTTGCCCCTGCTCGCCGGTATTGGATTCGGCCTGTATTTTGTCATCATGCACGCAGCGACAAAAACAGGCGCGACTCTTTTCGTCCCCATGATTGCTTCGCGCCTCGGCGGATTGATCCTCACCACGGTGTATATGCTCGCCATCCGCGCATCGTGGAAGGTGGAAGATAACTCCGCGTGGAAGATGATCGCGCTGAACGGTGTACTGGATATTTCCGGGAATGGATTCTTCATCCTTGCAAGTCAAACGGGGCGTTTGGATGTTGCTGCCGTGCTAAGTTCCCTCTATCCCGGCGCGACGGTGGTGCTCGCGTGGATCTTCCTGAAAGAACGACTCTCGCGTAATCAGTGGATCGGGATCGCATCCGCATTAATCGCCATTGTGTTGATGACAATCTAAAAAACTGTGGTACACTATTTTTCGCCTTCAATGGAAGGCAATTTTTCTGGGAAATTGTTTCGATCACTCTGAATGAACGCCCCGGTGTAAACACGGGGTAGCCCGACACAAACATCGTCGGGTTTTTTGTTGGGCAGACAGATCTGCAAAGACGAGTCTTGATTGGCAAGAAGTGAGTTAGACGGAGTCATTGAAACATCCCATAATATTAGTTGTTCGTTCTATAGTTGAGCTGACAAACTAAAAAAGGATAAACATGACAACCGAATTTACTTCTTTAAACCTGCGCCTCGAGCTGGAGCAGGTTATCCTCGAACTTGGCTATATTACGCCAACCGCCATTCAAGCAGGCATGATCCCCCTCATGCTCACTGGCGTGGATGTGATTGGTCAGGCTCAAACCGGCACAGGAAAAACTGCTGCCTTCGCACTCCCCATTCTTCACCACTATATACATCAAAGATTACCGCAAGCGTTGGTCCTCGCGCCCACACGTGAACTTGCCGTTCAAGTCGCTGCTGCGATTGAACAATACGGCAAGCATCTCAAAGTGCGCGTGTTAGCTGTCTATGGCGGCCAGCCTTATGGACCGCAGGTCAACCAGCTCAAACGCGGCGTGGATGTTGTTGTCGGCACGCCGGGACGCATCATTGATTTAATCGCGCGCAAAGTGCTGGATTTAAGCATGATTAAAACCGTCGTGCTGGATGAAGCCGATGAAATGCTCAACATGGGTTTCATCGAACCCGTTGAAGAGATTCTCTCCTCGACCCCAACCACGCGTCAAACCGCCCTTTTTAGCGCGACGCTCCCCGCGCGGATTCGCACCCTCGCAGATCGCTTTATGCGCGACCCGCAATCTGTCACCATCAAAAAATCCACGCTGACACTCTCCGGAACTGAACAACGTTATTATCTCGTTCACGAAGGCGATAAATTGCCCGCATTGACGAATTTATTTGAAATGGAGCCGATCACCAGCGCGTTGATCTTCGTCCGCACCCGCGTCGAAACGGGACAACTTGCCAGCCAACTCTCCGCGCGCGGATTTCCCGCCGAAGCGTTGAACGGCGACCTCGAACAAAATGCGCGTGAACAAATCCTCGGCAGATTCCGCAGCGGTCAGATCAAAGTATTGGTCGCCACCGATGTCGCCGCGCGCGGTTTGGATATCGATAATATTTCGCACGTTTTCAATTATCAATTGCCCGATGACGCGGAAGTGTATGTCCATCGTATCGGACGCACCGGGCGCGCCGGTAAGACTGGTATCGCCATCTCGTTGTTTTCGCCGCGCGAAAAGCGCCGCCTGCGCGAGATCGAGATTATGACCAAGCAGCCGATGACGCTTGCAAAACTTCCCACTGCGCAGGATATTATCGCGCGCCGCGAAAATCAACTCTTTGAACAAATGAAAATTTGGCTTGGCCGCGGACGTTATCAACGTGAGCGCGAGGTCGTGGCGCGTCTGATTGAAGACGGGCATGAAGCAATGGAGATTGCCGCCGCCGCGTTAAAACTCGCGCGTGGTGATGAAAAACAACGCCCCGTATCTAATGTTGTCGATGCGACTTCTCCCGAGCGTTCACCTCGCAACGAGCGTGACTTTGGGCGCGGAAAATTCCAGGGCAAAGATGTCAGACGCAGCAGCGGTAGCAGCAGCGAGGGAAGTGGCGGCGGTAATAAACGCAAGTCGAGCGAAGCCGGCATGGTACGTTTGAAGTTAAACAAAGGCAAGGAGAATGGCGTCCGCCCGAATGATATTGTCGGTACCATTGCTCATCACGCCGATATCCCCGGCAGTTCCATTGGCAAGATCCGCATTGAAGATAAATATACCTATGTGGATGTTCCCGAAGAATTGGTTGAGAAGGTTCTGAAGCACAACGGCAATTATAGAATTGGAAAAGACAAGTTCACTTTGGTGAAATCGTAATATGCAAAAACTCCGAGATCATAAAGATCTCGGAGTTTTTATATTTTTTAATTTGCCCACCATTTTTCATTGACACAACTTTATCCTCATGATAAAGTTGTGTCCTACACGGATACCAGTAGTTCGCTTTGGAAGTATAACCATCGGCTCATGGGTACAAGTCCATGAGCCGATTTGTTTTTTATGTTCTGGCGAAAGAACCGGGTCCTCCAATTTTCTTTTTGTTGCCAAAGGAGGCAAACAATGTCAGAACGTATTATCGGAACAGTCAAATGGTTCAACGGAAGCAAGGGCTATGGCTTTCTCGCTCGCGAAAGCGGCGCGGATGTCTTTGTCCACTTCTCCGCGATCTCAGGCGACGGTTTCAAAAATCTTGAAGAAGGTCAGAAAGTCGAATTCACCGTTGAGAAAGGCCCCAAGGGTCCGCAGGCTGCTAACGTAGTTCTTCTCAGCTAATCTTCGCTGAACGCAAAAAAATCCCCAAGATGAAAGTCTCGGGGATTTTTTGATTCTCGTATTAACGCCGCTGCATTCTTTTTAGCGCCAGCAGCCCCGCGATGTTGAATACAGCAGCCAGCAGTGCGATAAACAAAAAACCGAAGCGTTGATAGATGATCGCGGCGAGAAATGCGCCGAGGGCGCGTCCGATGGAATGACCTGTGACGTTCATGGATAGCATCGTGGCGCGCGCACCGGGCACAATCTCGGTCATTAGCGGGATGTGGCTGACCATGATGTATTCGAATGTGATGTAGAAAAGAAACAATCCGATCAGCGCGCCGGTTTGGGTTTTGCCGATAAATGGGAGCAGCAGCGCAGCCAGCGCGTTACAGATCAACCCGATGGTCAGCGCGAGCGGCTTGCCGAGTCTATCGGTGGTGAAAGCGACCAGCCCCTCGCCGCTCAACTCCGAGATGCCGATCACCGCGGATGCGCCGGCGAGCGCGGCGATTTTCAATCCAAAAGAATCTTCGAGCCAAACGCCAAAGATCACGTTGACCAATTCATTGCCCGCGCTTGCCCACATCGCGATGGAAATTCCCGCGATCGCAGGGACGGAGGTGAGCACCGCGCGATAGCCCGCGCGCGAATCGGATGTCAACGCGTGATGCGGATCTTCGCGCGGAACAATTCTCCACACGGTGATGAATATAAAAATCCCGAGTATGGTCAGCACCGGGAATGGCGCAGACCAGCCAAACTTTGCGATGAGAAATCCCATCGCAGGCACGCCGACGATGAACGCCATTGACCAGGCAACTTCAGTGACAGCCAATGCCGTTCCGCGCTGCGCGTATGGGACGCGGTCGCCGAAATAAGATTGCATCGCTGGGTCGAAAATATATTTGCCAAGCACGGCAAGGATCAACGCAGCGGCGAGAGTCCAAATGGCTGGGTGGATGGCGACCAACCCAACACCGAGCGTGAAGATAACTGTGCCGAGCAGCATGCCGAACTTACGTCCGCGGCGGTCTGCGATGGGTGCGAATAATGGACTGAAAGCGCCGATCAGCGAGCGCACTGTCATCAACAGCGACATGGTGGAAATATCCACGCCGAGTCCGCGCGCGAAGGTGGATAAAAATGGATACACCATCCTGTGGGCTGTATTCAGGATGGTGCGCAAGAACATGAAAGTGATAAGTTGAAATCGGATTCGCAAGATTTTTTAGCCGTTTGTTTTTAATGTCAGGAAGAAGCGCGTCAGGAAATATCCCGCAACCCATGCGAGGATGTTCAATGCAACGAAGAAGATGATGATGTTCCACAAACCTGAGTTGAAGATCGGCGATGGCGGCGGATGCATGATGTTTTGCGCCGTTGCAAAGACCACGCGCAAGGTGACGATGTAGACGATGTTTCCCACCGAGGTGAGCCAGGGAAGTTCAAAAAGCCATAAGCCTGCCTGAAGTAAAACGCCGGTGATGGCAAAGATCATCGCAAGGCGGAAGCGCGGTTCGGCGAGGAATAGTCCGTTCCAGTTGGCTTGCATGGCGAGGAGTGAAAGCGGGAGATAGGTCAGCCAGAAGATAATGCCTGTTCTGCCGAGTGCAGCGCTCCAGGCGTGAAAAATATCCTTGCGCAGGATCAGACCCGCGAGTCCGGCAAGTGCGGCGGCGGCGAAGGCAACTTCCGCGGCGATCACCCAAGCCCCGTGCAGGTACACGATCCGCACGTTCGATCCCAATGATTTTTCTTCGGGACCAAAAAACGCCATGAGCGCCAGTGCAAGAATGGTAAGAAAAAAATAAAAGAGAGGGGATTTTGTTTTGTTCATGGCGCGAATTGTACTCCATTCAAATCTTGCTTGACAATTTATTTGCGTATGATAGACTCAAAGTGTTTGAGGAGTAGCCGCCTGTGTTCATTTTAGCCCCAGGTTGAGTCGTCATACCATTGGCACGCTATGCGCGCCATCGGCGGTTCATATGTTTGTAGACGTTGGCGAGACTATCACAGAGGATTGTGGTAGTCTCGTTTTAATTTATAGGAGACAGGTGACAGTCACTTTATTAGAATTTATCCAGGTTAATTATAAAAGTGACTGTCGCCTTATTTCAAATTAGGAGTTCTTGAATGGCAGAAATAAAAGAACAGGAATGGCACGCGCTAAAAGCGGAAGATGTATTGAAACATCTTGAAGTACGAAATGAAGGGCTGACTTCTGAAGAGGTGGCGAAGCGTTTGGAACAATACGGTCCGAACCAATTGAATGAAGCGCCGCGTCCGGGTTTCCTTGTGATCTTGTGGGCGCAGTTGAACAACTTCGTCGTAATCCTGCTGATCGTTGCTTCGGTCATCTCCGCGCTGCTGGGTGATTATGTGGAAGCCGCCGCAATCATGGCGATTGTAGTGCTCAACTCGGTGCTGGGAATTGTTCAAGAGCAGCGCGCGGAGCAGGCTCTTGCGGCGCTGAAAAAACTCGCCGCGCCGGATGCGCAAGTATTAAGAGACGGCGCGCGTAATTCCGTCCCTTCTTATAATCTTGTGCCCGGTGACATTGTCTTTTTGGAAGCAGGGAATTTCATCCCCGCCGATCTGCGTTTACTTGAAGCCATAAATCTGCGCGTTGAAGAAGCCTCGCTCACCGGCGAATCGCTCCCCGTTCAAAAAAATGCCGCGAGCGTGTTGGAAAAAAATGTTCCACTTGGTGATAGAAAAAACACAGCCTTCATGGGAACACTTGTCAATTACGGGCGCGGACGCGGTGTGGTGACCAGCACCGGCATGCACACGCAACTTGGGCTTATCGCCACCATGCTGCAAAACGTGGACACCGAAGTAACGCCTTTGCAAAGAAGGCTCGATCAACTCGGCAGGTCGTTGAGTATTGGCTCGTTGATTCTTGTTGCGCTTGTGTTTATCGTCGCGCTTATTAACCAAACTAATATCGGCGAGTTGTTCACCAACCCGCTGGCTTACTTCAAGGAATTCGCGTCGGAGATCACCGAGGTCTTTATCATCGCTATCAGCCTTGCGATTGCGGCTGTGCCGGAAGGTCTGCCCGCGGTGGTGACCATCTCGCTTGCGCTCGGCATGCGCGAGATGATTCAACGCCACGCACTGATTCGCAAATTGTCATCGGTGGAAACGCTTGGCTCTGCGACTGTGATCTGTTCCGATAAAACCGGAACGCTGACTCAAAATGAAATGACGGTCACGCGTGTTTGGGCGGACAATCAATTTGTGCATGTGACCGGCACAGGATACGCACCGGTTGGTGAGTTCCAGGTGGACGGCGCGAAAGTTGATGTGCAAAAATATCCCGCCATTCTTTCGACGCTTTGGTTGGGATTGTTAAATAACGATGCGACGATTGAAACAACGGGCGAGAATGAATCTCAGAAAACATATCGCATCGTGGGCGATCCTACCGAGGGTTCATTGCTTGTCGCCGCGGCGAAGGCGGGCGCGATCCACGTTCAGATCGATGAGGCGTATCCGCGCGAGAATGAAGTCCCGTTTGATTCAGAGCGCAAACGCATGATCACCATTCATGATGTGCGCGACCCGCAGCCCGGTGACCCATCACCGTTCCATGATGATCAACATAAAGACTGGGATGTGATCGCGGTGAAAGGCGCGCCCGATATTGTGCTTGAGCTCTGTACGCAATATCAAGGCATGGATGATAAACCCCAGCCGATGACGAAAGAAGCCAAAGAAAGAATCTTAGCCGCAAATGATGCGATGACCAAAGATGCGCTGCGCGTGATCGGTCTCGCGTATCGTATGCAAAAAGATGTGCCGGACGACCCCGAACAAATCAAAGCCGAAGAACTCGAAAAGAATCTTGTCTTTGTTGGCTTGGTCGGCATGATCGATCCGCCGCGCACCGAAGTGAAACCCGCGCTTGCGCACGCGCGCCACGCGGGCATCCGCACCGTGATGATCACCGGCGATTATCCCAACACCGCCAAAGCGATTGCCGAAGCCATTGGACTTCTGCGCCCCGGTAAAGGTGTGATGACGGGAGCGCAGCTCGACGACCTCGATGATGTTCAGCTAAAGAATATTATCGAAGACACGGATGTCTTCGCCCGCGTCTCGCCCGAACACAAAATGCGAATCGTGGATGCGCTGCAAGCGAATGATGAAATTGTCGCAATGACCGGTGACGGCGTGAACGACGCGCCCGCCATCAAACGCGCCGACATTGGTGTGGCAATGGGTATCACCGGCACGGATGTCGCCAAAGAAACCGCGGATATGGTGCTTACCGATGATAACTACGCCAGCATCGTCGCCGCAGTTGAACAGGGACGCATTATCTATAGCAATATCCGCAAGTTCGTGTTTTTCCTGCTTTCATCCAATGTTGCGGAGATCATGATTATTTTTCTCGCGACTCTCGCTGGCTTACCTCCGCCGTTGACCGCTATTCAACTCTTATGGCTCAATCTCATTACGGACGGTGCGCCTGCGCTGGCGCTCGCAATGGAAAAAGGTGATCCCGATATCATGGATCAAAAGCCGCGCGCGAAAATTGAACCGATCGTCAATCGCTCCATGGGAATTGGTATCTTCATCCAGACCATTACGCAAACGGGCGCAGTGTTGGGCGCATTCATCGCGGGGTTGGCATGGCATCTTGAAGCGGGCGCAATCATGCCGGCCGGCGCGAATATGCTTTCCTTCGTATTGAGTCACGATTGGCGCGGCGTGGATGTGCAATCCGCGGAGACGATGGCGTTTGTCACTTTGTCGCTGGCTGAGTTGTTCCGCGCATACACAGTCCGCTCGGAACGCGCGTCCATCTTCACCATCGGAATTTTCTCGAATAAATATATGCAGTACGCGGTTGGAATTTCGATCACGTTATTGCTGCTTGTGTGCGCTGTGCCGTTCCTTCAACCGATCTTCAACACGCACTTCCTCACCGGGCGTGAGTGGGCAGTAGTTGTCGGTCTGGCGCTCGTTCCCGCTGTTTCAGAAGAGATCACAAAGTTCTTTTTGCGAAGAAGCGAGAAATAAATAAAAAACTCCCGCACAATGGCGGGAGTTTTTTTGTTATTGACTCACCTTACGCAGTGATAACCGTAACGCGAGATTTATCTCGCATTGCAACCTCCTCTCAGCCAAGAGCGACACGCAAAGCGTGTCGCGTTACAGAGATCAATTGCGCCTGCTTGCGTAAGGTAAGTTATTAACTGATGTTACGCAGTGTCGTTCTGAGCGTAGCGAAGAACCTCTACGGTTATCTCAGAGACCCTTCGCTATCGCTCAGGGCGACATGAAAAGATAAAAAGTGCGTAAGGTGGGTTATTAACTATTGTTTACTTGCATGCACCACAAACACGCGATGCGGAATTTGCAAAAGCGCATTTTCATCCCGCGTGAATTCCTCCAGCGTGGATTTTAACTCCGCGTCGAATTTCGCCACATCTTCTTCAGAAAGACTTGCGCCAACACCAGAACTCGCGCGGATGCGCCCGCGCCACGCATCGGCTGAGTAGGGAGCGGGCAGGTCAAATGAGAAAGTTTGAATATCCACAAAACCCGCTTCACCGAAATCGCGCAGCCAATCGGGATATACGCCTGCCTTGTTCCCAAAGAGTTCGTACCATGAAGGGTTGTATGTTTCGATCAATTTTTCGGTGACATCCACAATATTGCCTGAAAGCGGAAGCCAGTCAAAATGTGCGATGAGCGCCCGCCCATTGGGTTTGAGGATGCGTTTCACTTCCTGCGCCGCGCGCGGACGGTCAAACCAATGCCAGCATTGACCCGCAGAGACCACGTCAAACGTTGAATCGGGCAAGCCGGTCTCTTCGGCTTTCGCAAAGCGGAAATCCACCTCCACACTTTCCTGTAAACTTAAATCCTTTGCCTGCGCGAGTAACTGCGCCGAGATGTCCACGCCGGTGACGTTACATCCGCGCGCTGCAAATCCGCGCGCAAGTGTGCCAGTGCCAGTGCCGAGGTCAGCCAGCACGTCGCCTATTTTTACAATTTCCTCCTCGAAAACGCGATCAAAAAATTCATTCGGGAATCCGGCGCGATGTTTGGCATAATCATCCGCCGTGTGTCCAAAGTTGACTTGCATGAAATGATCTCCAATAAAACGTGATATAGAATTTTATCTTAAATAGGAGTCCAACAACTCCAGACTTTGGAGTCCTTATAGCCTTGTCAGTTATAAAACAGGAACTTCGTCCATTGCATGAGACCCCAAAGCCCAATACAATTTATTTATGAACAATGACCGCGATCTCAAAAGTATCCGCGTTGTGAATCTTGGCTCGGGCGTAAATATTTTACTTGCTATTGTAAAAATGTTTTTGGCGTTTTAGGATACAGCCCCGCGTTGCTGGCTGAAGGCATCAACTCCAAGCAAGATAATTAGAATTAAAATTGGGATATGGATTTTTAATTCGCATTTCACTTATGCGCCTACTTTTTCCTTAGAAACGAATGCATTTCTTTTAAAGTTTGCTTCCAAATGGATTCCACTTCCACTTTATGTTGAATGTCCCCTGCGCGTTTATGCATAAGAGTCATTACGCGTTCATCTTCCCCCGCATCCAGCCAAAAGCCGTGATCGTTCTCGGCGCAATAATCCAGTTTCAGGTCATATAACCGATATTGAAATTCCGTCAGGCTTGTTCCGCAATGCGGGCAGGGATGATCTGTCCTGGCTTGAAAGTGGATTAATGAACCTTTGTGCGCGTCATCGTCAAAGGCGATATCTTCCAATTTGTCGAGTTCGGGCGCATCCAGCCACATGCCCCAGCAGCCGGGACACGAATCCACTTCGATCATGCCTTTGTAGTATTTTTTAACCAACTCGGTATTGCACTTGGGACAATTCATTCCACACTCTCCGGTAGCACTTCATTGACCAACTCTTCAATCGACTTGTCGTCTCGATTAAAGTCGAGCCAGACTAAAAATTCGGTATTGCCTTTTGGCCCCAGCAAGGGAGATTTGATCAACCCGCGCAAGCCGAAACCTTCATGCTTTGCGAACGTGAGCACGTCCAGCAAGACCTGCCTATGAATTTCAGGGTCGCGGATCACGCCGTCGCCGCGCGAGACATCTTTTTTGCCCGCTTCAAATTGAGGCTTAATCAATGCAATCGCATTCCCCTCTCCTCCCGGGAGAGGGGTCAGGGGTGAGGGCGCAAACCATTTTTTCACCACCGGCAATAATATCTTCAACGAAATAAAAGAAGCATCCACAGTGACGAATGAAATTTTCTCAGGCAATGATTCCACAAAGCGCGCGTTGGTTTCCTCCATGACGATCACGCGCCCGTAATTTCTCAACTTCCAATGCAGGATGCCCTTACCCACATCAATCGCGTAGACTTTCTCCGCGCCTCGCTGCAACATGCAATCGGTGAATCCGCCTGTCGATGCGCCCACGTCCGCGCAGATTAAACCCTTCACGTCGATGCCAAACGCTTCGAGGGCGGCATCCAATTTTTCTCCGCCGCGCGATACGAAGCGCGGACCCGAATCCACTTCGAGTTTGGTGTTGCTTGGCACCGTCGTCCCGGATTTGAGGGCAACTTCTCCGTTCGCGCGCACTTGTCCCGCCATAATTAACGCCTGCGCTTTTGCGCGCGATTCTGCCAATCCGCGTTCCACTAACAACACATCCAATCTTGTTTTTGTCATGCTGCTATTTTACTTTGAATACAGCAGTCCAAAGTCTCCTGACTTTGGAGTCCGCTTTGGTACACTGACTGTAAACTGACTTTCCATAAAATACAGGTAAAATATCCTTATGTTAAACGCCTTACTTAAAACCATGCGTCCGCGCCAGTGGACGAAAAATGTTTTCATTTTTGCCGCGCTTGTTTTTGACAAACAACTTCTCAACCCGAAATCCTTTTTATATACGCTTGCAGGCTTCGTGCTATTTTGTCTGATCTCGTCCAGCGTTTATATCTTCAACGATCTCGCCGATATCGAGGCGGATCGGAAGCATCCCGAAAAGAAGAATCGTCCCATCCCATCTGGCAAACTGTCTGTTAGCGCCGCGTGGATTGCGGGGATCATATTAGTTATCTTTACGTTCACGGCTTCATATTTTCTAGCGCCTAACTTTGCCGCCGTTATCTTGGTTTACTTCATCCTCAATATGGCGTATTCAAAATGGCTCAAGCATATTCCGATTGTTGACGTGCTCATCATCGCCGCGGGATTTGTCCTGCGCGTGCATGCGGGCGTCACACTTATCCATGTGCAAAGATTTTCGCCGTGGCTTTATGTCGTCATGACTTTGCTCGCGCTCTTCCTCGGTTTTGGAAAACGCCGCGCCGAGCTCGCCTTGCTTACACACGGCGCAGGCTCACACCGCAAAGTATTAGATGGCTACACACTTCCGCTGCTCGATCAATACATCCTGATCGTTTCAGGTACAACCATCGTCGCATATTCGCTTTACACTTTCAACGCGCCGAACGTTCCTGACAATCACAGCATGATGCTGACCATTCCGTTTGTGGTTTACGCCATCTTCCGCTATCTTTATCTCATCGAAGTCAAACACGCCGGTGGCGCGCCCGAAGAAGTTTTATTATCCGACCGCCCGTTTCAAATCACAATGATCCTTTGGGGAGCGGCTGTTCTCGCCGTATTTTACCTATCATGAAATCATCAGCGCCCGGAAAAATTATCCTCTTTGGTGAACACGCGGTGGTCTATGGCCGTCCCGCGCTTGCCATTCCTGTCATGCAGGTTCAAGTGGATGTCGAGGTGCTGGACACTTCGCGTGCGGGGATTTTTATCAACGCCCCGAAAATTAACCTGCACGCCGAATTAGACGCGCTGCCTGCCGACCACCCGATTGCTTCTGTTATTCACAATTTATTTTCCACACTCGATCTCCCCGCGCCCGCCGGCGGACTCGAGATCAACATCGAGTCGACGATCCCGGTCGCAGCGGGGCTCGGCTCCGGCGCGGCAGTCTCTGTCGCGTTGATCCGCGCGCTGGTGCTCTACGTGGAGCGATCCCTCTCCGATGAGCAGGTCAATAATCTGGCGTATGAAGTCGAAAAACTGCATCACGGCACGCCCTCGGGAATTGATAATACTGTCATTACGTATGCCAAGCCTGTGTACTTCATCAAAGGAAAACCCGGCGAAAGATTTAAAGTAGGCAAACCCTTTACCATTGTTATTGGCGATACAGGCATGCCGGCACCCACGAAAGAAGCCGTTGGCGATGTGCGCCGTTTATGGTTAAAAGACCCCATCAGATTTGAAGCAATATTTAATGAGATCTCGCAAATCTCGCTCATTGCGCGCCGTTCCATTGAAAGCGGAATGCCCGAGATGCTCGGCGAGATCATGGATCATAACCATGCTTTCTTACAGGAAATGTCCGTCTCGTCTATTGAGTTGGACAGGCTGGTGAATGCCGCGCGCGATGCCGGCGCAATCGGCGCAAAACTTAGCGGCGGCGGGCGCGGCGGCAACATGATCGCGCTTGTCAAAAAGGAAGATGCCGAATCAGTCGCGCAGGCCATTATGTCCGCTGGCGCAAAGCAGACTATCATTACAGAAGTGAGTTAGGCAGAGACAGTCGAAGTGACTGTCTCTGATTTGATCTATGAACAAAAAATGGTTCGCTCCCATCCCTCCCTATCTCGCCGTGTGGGCGGGATTATTTTTATTAAAAAACGCATGGCTGGCGTTGATTTGCTTTCACCTTGCTGTTTTATTTTCGCTGCTTGTTTTGCGTTCCGATGTTCCCGTTGAAATTCTTTTCAAAAGCAAATATAAAAAGTGGGCTATTGCAAGCGTAA
Organism: Anaerolineaceae bacterium; assembly: GCA_009885525.1. GTDB lineage: Bacteria > Chloroflexota > Anaerolineae > Anaerolineales > Villigracilaceae > Villigracilis. The sequence continues at coordinate 32,807 of VFKN01000151.1, forward strand.
TTTTGTGCGGCCTCAGTGGAATTAACTTATATTTTTTCTGGAATATGTTTGGGGTCGCCAATACTCTTCTCCTGCAACTTAAATCCCTTGGCTTGAATTCATCTTCGTGGCTTCCCTTTATCATTTATTTCTCACTGGTCAACCCGCTTGTAGAGGAATATTTCTGGCGCGGATTTCTTGGAGATGCTACAAACACTTTATATATCGGCGATTTCATCTTCGCGGGTTATCATGCGCTGATCTTATGGGGAAGAATTCCACTTCTCTCGATTTTATTCGCGCTTGTTTTTCTGGTCACAGCGGGCTGGTTGTGGCGTCAGATCCGCCGCGAGGATGAAGGTCTGCTCGCGCCCGTGCTCGGTCACATGACTGCGGATTTTACGATCCTTGTATGTATTCTCGTTAAGACTTTGTAGATCATAGGTGTTCATGAATATTTTTGTACTCAAATTGATTCTTGCCCCCATTATTATCGGCTCTGCCAGTCTCGCCGGGCGCAAATGGGGATCAGCGGTCAGCGGCTGGCTGGTGGGGCTTCCGCTCACATCGGGACCCGTTGCGTTCTTCCTCGCGCTTAGCCATGATAGAGCCTTTGCGCATGACGCCATCCGCGGCACGCTGAGCGGCGGCTTTTCCTTGATCGCATTTACGCTCACGTATGCGTGGACAGCCAAAAGATTCAATTGGGTGGTCTCAATTTTAACCAGTGTGTTTGTTTTTGCATGTATGACCGCGTTGATGCAAAATATAGTTATCCCGTTCATGCCGCTTTTCTTTTGCGTGGTTGCCGTTATTTTCATCGGCTTGCGGCTTATGCCGGAACAGGAGGTTGTAATGTCAGATTCAATTCCGGGCAAGTGGGACATCCCCGCGCGGATTTTAATTGGCACGAGTTTTATTTTACTCATAACAGGCATTGCGCCTTATATCGGTGCGCGGCTTACGGGGCTGCTCACCACCATTCCTTTGTACATTAGCATCCTGACGATCTTTGCGCATCGTCATCAAGGCCATGCAAGCGCCACCAATGTGCTGCGCGGTTTGATCCTTGGCTTATTTTCGTTTGCGGGGTTTTATCTTGCGTTAGGATTGTTGATCGAAAATTCGAGTCTGGCAGTTTCATTCGGCGCGGCCACTTTTACAACTCTGGTGATTCAAGGCGCATCTTTGTTTATCCTGCGCCTGACACATAAATAATTTTGACACATGTCCGTTTTGCACAAAACCATCATGTGGCGCGGACTGCGCCTGCGTAAAGATCAGACTTGTCTGTTTTTATTTAACCATCCCTTCGTGATAAACTTTGCATATGACCACAGCAACCGCCCAAAGCCATCCCAACATTGCTGCAATTAAATATTGGGGCAATCGTGACAATGCCTTACGCCTCCCTGTTAATGGTTCCATCTCGATGAATCTGGGTGGGCTGTACGCGCGCACAACTGTAACCTTCAGCGCATCTAAAAATGATGCGCTCAGCATTAATAACCATGCAGTCATCGGCAAAGGTTTGGAGCGTGTCTCTTATATTCTTGATCTCGTGCGCAGCATGGCGAATATAAAAGAGAAGGCCGAAGTGAGCAGTGAAAATAATTTCCCCGCCGGCGCGGGCATTGCTTCGTCTGCGGCGGCGTTTGCGGCGCTGGCGTTGGCTGCATCCAAAGCGGCGGGATTAAATTTGAGCGAGCCCGAACTCTCGCGCCTCGCGCGGCGCGGATCGGGGTCGGCGTCGCGTTCCATCCCGGCCGGGTTTGTCGAATGGCGGGTCGGCGCAAGCGAGGAAGATTCTTACGCGTTTTCCATTGCGCCAGTGGGTCATTGGAATTTGGTGGATTGCGTCGCCATTGTTAGTGTCGCACATAAGAAGACCGGCTCCACCGAAGGTCACGCCATCGCGGGAACCAGTCCGCTGCAAAATACTCGCGTAGCGGATACTCCGCGCCGCCTTGATATTTGCCGCCGCGCAATCCTCACCCGCGATTTTGAATCCTTCGCGAATATTATCGAACACGATTCAGATATGATGCACGCGGTGATGATGACCTCTAATCCGCCGCTGATGTATTGGCAGCCTGCAACCGTTGGGATTTTTCACGCTGTCCGCGACTGGCGCAGCAAGGGACTTCCCGTCGGCTATACGGTTGATGCGGGCGCAAATGTGCATATAATGTGTTTAGGTGATTATGCAAAAGAAGTGGAAACAAAACTGCGCGAGCTCCCCGGTGTGAGTGATGTACTCGTCGCCGGAGTTGGCGGCGCGGCGCAGGTGATCGAGTCCGCTTTGCGAAGCACCCTTTAGGGTAAGCGGGCTTTGTAAAAATAGCGCGGTGGTTTCATCGCCGCGCGGGATCGGAGATGAGCAAATATCAGCAAAACAGGATTCTCCTCAATGGAGTCGCGGCGCGTTTTTTTATCCGCCTGAAAATTTGAAAAGTTCCGTATATAAAGAATCTGATAATATTAATTTACCTTGAAAACTTAGGAGCTCAATAATGCAGATCGTAACCGACACCGGCATGGATATGTTCCTGCCGCCCGAATTAATGCCCGAAATCCCCATTCATGTTGTGCCGCACGTCATCACACTGGATGGAAAGTCTTACCGCAGCGGGGAAGAAATTCAAGCAGATGAATTACAAAAAATGTTAATGGCAACACCCAGTTTTCCAACCACATCGCAGCCTTCAGCGGGGGATTTCGCCGATGTGTATCGCAAACTTGCGGTGAACGACCCCGATATTCTTTCCATTCAAATGTCATCCGGTTTGAGCGGAACATACAGCGCTGCCAGTACTGCCGCTGGGATGGTTCCTGAAGCCAATGTGACCGTGGTGGATACCAAAACCCTATGCGCCGCGCAAGGCTGGATCGTTGCCGCTGCGGGACGCGCCATCAAAGCCGGCTGGTCTTTGGATAAAATCCTTGCGCTCATGAAGCGTGTTGGCGATGCGACCGAAGAGGCTTACACGCTGGATGATCTGAAGTATCTTATTCATGGCGGGCGCATTAGCCACATGAAAGGATTATTCGCTTCCATGTTAAAGATCCGCCCGTTGATCGGCGTGGAGAAAGTCGGCGGCACGTATGCGCAGTTGGGCATGGCGCGTACCTTTGAGAAGGCGCTGCAAGGTCTGGTCGATAATATGCTCAAATACCACAAGCCCGGTTCCGCTTTGCGTGTGCAGGTCTTACATTCTTATAATCAGCCCGGCGTGGATGCGCTGACGAAATTAATTGCGCCAGTTTTCAAATGCACATGGATGCCTGTCAATTACATGTCGCCTGTTCTGGCGGCGCACACGGGTCCCAGCATGGTGGGTGTGGCCTTTGCCGCAGCGGATGTGTTTGACGAAGTTCCGTAAAAATATAATTAACAAAGATAATAATTCTGGAGTCCGTCAATTTGATGACGGACTCCTTTTAGTCCGCTTTAGCGGGCTTCGTACGAATAGCACGGCGGTGGTTCCTGAGCCTGTCGAAGGGTTCATCGCCGTGCGGGCATGGGGATGAAGTAAATATCAGCGAAACAGAATCAACTTCGAGGGGAAATAGCGCGCAGTTTATCTAATAAATCTTTAACTTCATCAAATCCATTTACAGATATAATCCCTTTGTTGTCAAAATAAGGCTTCAGGAGTATTCGCTTCGGAAGTTTAGATTAAGGAAATATATGGTCCCTACATTTGTAACGTTCATTGTGTTTTTCTTTGCCCTCAGTTTCATGATCTTCATTCATGAGCTCGGGCATTTCATCGCCGCGCGCTGGGCCGGAATCGAGGTCGAAGAATTCGGCTTCGGGCTGCCCTCTAAAAAGCTGGTCACGCTCTTCACCTGGCAGGGCACGGAATTCACCATTCACGCGCTGCCGCTCGGCGGATTCATCCGCCCCAAAGGTGAGAACGACCCTAATATCCCCGGCGGACTTGCTTCCGCAAACCCGTGGAAGCGGCTGGTCGTTTTGTTCGCCGGCCCGCTGATGAATTTATTGACCGCGGTAATTGTCTTCTCCATGTTGATCGCATTCGAGGGTGTGCCCGTTCCGGGTTCTGTCAAGATCAACGCAGTGGTGGCTAATTCCCCCGCGCAGCAGGCAAAAATTCAAGCCGGTGATATCCTGCTTTCCATCAATGGCAAAAGCGTCACCGAGATTCAATCTGCCATTGATATTATCAAAGCCAATCTTGATAAACCCGTTGAATTATTGTTCGACCGTAACGGTGAAAAGGTCACGCTCACAGCCACGCCATTATCGAACCGCACAAACGGCGCGCTGGGCGTTGAGTTAACCTACCCCACCCGTCCGTCAACTTTTTACGAGGTCGCAACCGGCGGTGTGATGATTACCGGCGTGCAAGCCGGCACACTTCTTTATATTCCCGTTGCGCTTATTCAAGGCGTTATCGCGCCCAAAGATGCGCGCGTGGTCGGCTTCAAGGGTATCTTCGATATGTTCGATGTCTCCATTGAAGAGGACATATCCTCGCGCCAGCAAGTCGCATCAGCCCCATCAGGCGCGCCCGCGCCCAGCCCTACCAATATGACGCTCAGTTTGATCGGGCTGCTCAGTGTTTCGCTCGGCGTGATGAACCTGCTTCCCATCCCTGCTTTGGATGGCGGGCGCATTCTTTTCACACTTCCCGAGATTCTCTTCAAGCGCCGTATTCCGCCCGAACGCGAAAATATGGTTAATGGGATCGCCATGCTGTTGTTGATCGGGCTTTTGATCTTCGTCAATATTATGGATATTATCAACCCCATTCAAATCCCCATTCGATAACATGGCTGATAAACTTACCTTTCAAAAAGTTCTCGATCATTTGCTGGATTCCAAAAAGGATATTCCGCAGAGTTACCTGCAATACTATTCGGATCTGGACCCCAAGTCTTTGCGCCTGTTCATGGATATTTGGCGCAGCGTTAAACCCCCCCGCAAGTTGATCCTGCTCGACGCGCTTTTATCTCACCTCGATTCTGAGTCCATCGTCTCCTACGAAGAGATCGGGCGCGCGCTGTTAAACGACCCCGATGGGGAAGTCCGCGCGCGCGCGATTCGTTTGCTCGCCGAAGCGGATGATGCCCGCTTAACCGACTCATTCGTCGAAATTCTCATGCACGACGCGGAACTTGCTCCGCGCATGGAAGCCGCGACTCTGCTTGGCGAATTTGTGCTGCTCGCCGAGTTGGAAAAACTGGATGGCGCACTACAGCGCAAAATAGAAAAGGCGCTCGTAACCGTTGTAAAAAGTGACGCTGATCCAGCCTTACGCAGACGCGCACTCGAAGCGCTGGGATATTCCTCGAACATTGAGTTGATGGGCTTGATCGAATCCGCGTTTGAACGCGCCGACCCGATGTGGGTCGCCAGCGCTCTGCACGCCATGGGACGCTCCCACGATGACGAACGCTGGCGCGAAGAAGTCATCAGCCGCTTATTAGATGAAGATCCGCGCATCCGCTTTGCAGCGGTTGAAGCCGCGGGCGAGTTGCTCATTGAAGAAGCTAGCCCGATCATGTTAAAAATGCTCGAAGACGACGAGGAAGATGATGATGTCGCGGTCGCCGCAGTCTGGGCGCTTTCACAGATCGGCGGCGAGGACGCGCGCATTTATCTCGTCAACCTGATCGAGAATACCGAAGACGAAGATATCCTCGAATATCTTGAAGATGCGCTTGAAAATTTAAATTTCAACGAAGAGTTGAATAAGTTCGACCTTTTAGATCTTGATGAGGACGATCTGGATGATGAAAGCAAGTAACATGTCACCCTTCATCCTTATTCTTTTGATCGGCGTACTGGGCGGAGTGGCGGTTGGCATACAATCTCCGCTCTCCAGTATGATCAGCCAGCGGCTGGGCGTGTTGGAAAGCATTTTCATTATCCACATCGGCGGCGCGATTTTTGCGTTGATTCCGCTGCTGATCTACGGGGGCGGAAAACTCTCCGAGTGGCGCAGTGTTCCGTGGTATGCGCTTGTCGCGGGCGGATTCGGCCTGGTGGTTATCTTCGCAATGACTTATATGATTCCCCGTGTGGGAGTCGCAACTGCGCTGATCATCCTGCTGGCGGGTCAATTGCTCATCGGCACTGTATTGGATTATTTTGGCTGGTTGGGGGCTGCGCAAAAATCTTTAGACTTTACACGTTTACTTGGCCTGGCTGCGGTGCTGCTTGGCGCGTGGTTATCGGTGAAATAACAGTGTCACTCTGAGCGGAGCGAAGAGTCTCTCCGCTGACGTAGAGATGCTTCGCTCCGCATGACATAACGCAGTAAATTTATTTTGAAGGAATTCTATGCCCACTCCTGTTCTCAAACTACTTCCCGCTGAAAAATATCAAGGCGTCAATCAATACGATCCGATTAAATATTATTACTGGCCCGTGTTCGGAAAAATGTACCGCCAGCGCGTGGAACTCGCTTTGGGCGAGTGCACCGGCGGCGATAAAATCCTCGAAGTCGGTTTTGGCACCGGACTTGCCTTTCCCAATTTGCATGACATGTACAAAGAGATTCACGGCATCGACCTGACCGCGGATATTGAGGCCGTGCACTCGGTTTTCGCGCACATGAATATTCCGCTCTTCCTCGAAAAAGGCGATGTGCAAAATATGCCTTATCCCGATAATTCGTTTGATACCGTTTTATTGGTCAGCATTCTTGAACATCTCAAGCCGCTTGAGTTGGAACATGCCTTCAAAGAAGTGAACCGCGTACTGAAACCCGGCGGTCAAATGGTGTACGGCACGCCTGTTGAAAAACCCTTCATGGTTTTCATGTTCCGCATGTTGGGGCATGACATCCGCGACGAACATTTTTCCACTGAAAGGGAAATCGCCGCCGCCGCGCATAAAGCCTTCTCCAAAGGTCATGTGATCGAAATGAAAAGTACACCCTCCATTGCTGGAACGGTGTACACGGTGGGGAATTTTATCAAGTAGATAGAATTGGATAAATGAATTGACTGTCACCTTCAAGGTGACAGTCAATTTTATAAAAACCGATTCTTATCCTACTGTTTTTACGTGTGGATAGTTGAGAATTTTTTCATCGGATGTAATCAACTTGCATTTCATGATTCTTGCCGTGGCAACGATGATCTGGTCGGCAGGGTCACGATGGAATTCGCCGGGTAAGCGCGTGGACTCAATAGCGATTGCCGGAGTTAATTCAATGACCTGAATAGCGGGATACTTTAAAGCCTGATCCAGCCATTTTTCAAGAGATACTGGAAGTTCGAGGCGCTCATTTTCAACAAGTTTGGCAATTTCCCAAATGGAAATTGCGCTTATACCAATTACGCCAGTTTCATTGGATTGAATTATGTCGAGTTGGGCGGATATAAGCCTATCGCTGCCATGTACCCACCAGATCCAAATGTGCGTATCAAGCACGATCATCGCAAAACTTCCCAATCGCTCACCGCAACGCCTTTGAATGGATCACGATAAACCACAGGCTTTCCACGCAAAGGATATTTCGCCGCGCGGACAGGCTGCCTGCCGCGGCGGATGATAACTTCCACAGATTCACCCGCACTGAAAGGCAATCCCTTGATGGAAAGTTTTCCGTCTTTGGTAATCAGTGTTTTTGTACGAAATGTTTGTTGCATATCAACCTCTCGCTTATTTTACACCCAAACTAAACGCCGCTAGTTGCACGGACGGTGTACGCGGTGGGGAATTTTATCAAGTAGATTTACTAAAATAAGGTGACAGTCACTTGCAAGTGACTGTCACCTTATTTATTTAACGGACTCTTTCGTAAACCTTCACTTCAGGATTAACCGCCGAGATTTCAACATCCGGCAAATAGGGCGGTAACCTGTACGAGAATTCTTTTAGCAAGCGGAAGGTGGAAATTTTACCCGCGAGCAATTTCTTGAAGAAATCACATTCCACAAGGTTTGTCTTGCAAATTGATTCCGTGTAGAAGCGTGAGTAGGTGAAACTATCAATGATTAGATAATCTGTGTCGCGCTGCAATAATCCCTGCTCGCCTAAGTTGTATTCATAATGCCCGCCGGTTGGGACAATATCCGCGGCATATTTTACAAAATAGATCGGATAGTTATAGGCTTTGGCAAATTGTTTTTTATCTATATTGGGCGGATACAAAGTGTATTCAATCGTCTTGCCCTTGGCGGGCAGCGTGGCAACATAATCGCCGGCGGGAATACGCCCATCGTGGATAAAGAGCAGCGCGGTGCTGGTTAATCTCAGCAGCGAGTATGAAATTCCCACGATCAAGATAATCAGAATGATGGGCGATACATAATCCCACTTTTTTGCTTGAGCAATATCAATTACTTCGTTGATAAGCAACGCGCCAAGGATGGACAGGAACGGCACAAACGGAATGAAATAACGCGGGATGTAATTTACCGAACTCAGAAAGGGCAAGTCGAAGATCGCTATGGTCAACATCAGGATCATGATGGCATGCGCCTTGTTGCTTTCCATTTCGGTCTTTCCCCATTTCCACATCACCAGGCGGATTGCGAACCAGATAAAACAAAAGATAAAAAGCAGATAGGCGAAAGTTCCGACCGCGCTTTCGAAAACGCTCCACTGACCGATGAGCCCAATCGGCGAGCCGGAGTTAAATCCGTATTGCGGATAATTCAACAGCGCGGGAATCACGCGCTTGAAATAGTACACGACCCAGAGAAAGGCTTTCGGCGTGCCGATCACATATCCGCCGTAGCACATCACCGCGCTGATGAGCGCAATCTCCAGCGTTTGGAACCAACTGCGGCGCACTTCATCCCAATTCATAAAAACAAATACGACCAGCGGCACAAGCAGCATACTCCCACCGGTGAATTTACTCGACGCGGCGAAGCCCACAAAAAGGAAGGATGCGTAAAGCCAGCCGCGCGCTTTTGTGAATTGATATTTGATCGCGAAGAAAACGGCGAGAATGGAAAAGAGTTGCAGATAAAGATCGTTATGCGCGAAGCGTCCGTTTGCAGGCGCGACTCCGCTGGCGATGTAAAGCAACGCGGCGAGGAAGGCATACATTGCGTTCAAGCCGATGGTCTTTACAAGTTGATAGATGACCACCGCGCTGATCGCGCCCAGCAGCGCGGAGAATATCCGCGCCGCGACGATAAAATCGGCGCGCGTATATCCCATGGCGTAGGTGACTTTCCCGATGCCGTACATCACATATTTTGGCAGTGACGGGTAATTGAAATCGGGCTCGGTCTCATCGAAGATGAGTTCGCCGTTCAACGCGTTTGCGGCGCGCCAAACCATCTCGTCGGGATTCCATAAATTGGGCGTGCCCCACTTCACGCCGGGGATGGAAACGGCGAGAAAGAGCAGGAAGATGAAAATTTGCAGCAAGGTTTCGTTGCGGCTAAAAAAATTGATAAATTTATTTTGCATAAGGAAAACTCTTGTTCTCGAAGCCAGACCCTAAAGGTTTTTTCTGCAAGCCATAAGCCTGGTTTGCAGATGTGTCCCGTTGAGCAGCGTATTTGTTACCAAAGGAAACCTTTAGGGTCTTCTCGTTAAATTAATCACTCGCTGGCAACTCGGCAAAGATGTGAATCAGGGCAATCGAATCAATGTCGTCATCACCCGTCAAAAACTCGGGGCGGATGCGCGCGCGGGTTTTGTTGAATTCATCTTCCAGACGCTGTATGACGGAGATGTTTGTTTTTCCAAAATAGGTATTGAAAACTTTGCGATAATCATTTGCCCGAAAACGATTCAAGTTGCTGGTGGGGTTGAGGAAATTTTTCCATGTGTTTTCTGTGTATGCAAGCATTTCAAACGGGAGTTGAAAATAATGGTCGCGCAGATCCACAAAGTGGAGTTGCGCGCCCTGCGGCGCGGTCAATTTTGCGAGCGCGCGCGTGATGCCATCCACGTCATCTAAATGCTCGTAGACGGAGGTGCTCAAAACATAATCCACTTGCGCGATTTGCTGCTGAATCGAATCTTCGCGAATGTCACCGTGCAGCAGGGTGATGAATTCCGCGCGCGGTTTTACGTCTTCATTTTCTAGGAGGAGATAATCTTTGTAGGCAGGCAACAACTCAAGGTTGCGCTCTTTATCGAGCAGCACGAAGTGATCGCACAGCACCACATGCGCCGCGCCTCGGCGCAACAACTCCGCGCCGACTGCGAAGCGTCCGCCGTATCCGAAGACGAGGATACGCTTGTTTTGAATCGACTTTTCGTAGGCGGTGAGTCCCGCGATGTATTGTTCAACGGCGGCAGTCGGGTCGCTTGATTCCAATCCGGGGCGGATGATCCAGCGACGCTTGAGCAGAAAACGCGCAAGCCCTTCGGGCAAAAAATGGCGCACAAGACGCAGAAAAAAATATTTTATGTTCATGGTTAATTTTCCTGTGGTATCTGGCTTGAACAATCGATTGGGGTGGTGGTTGGCACAAGCAATTGCACACCAACTTCCTTGACTGTTATTTTTTCTTCATAGTAGCACAAGATCGGCGTGGAAACCCATTTGACCCAGGCGTTATTTTCCTCGCCAAAGGAATCTGCGCTGTCCTGTACATTTTCGTGCAGCGGCTGGCTGACGATCAACGAAAAGCGCTGCGCGGCGAGGTCGGCATAGAAGGGCGCAAAATATTTTGCGTTCGCGCTCAGCGCTTCATTGATGAGAACTTTCTTTTCATAGGCAGGGATGAATGGAACATCTTTAATATAACCAAAGGTCAATAATTGACGCTGGTCAATAAAAAGCACTTCGCCTTCCTGCTTGGCGCGTGAAACTTCAACCTGAATTTTTTGCAGAGCCTTATCAACTGTTTCCTGTGTGGGCAACATGCCCAGCGATTTTTCATCCGGCGCGTCTGTGAGCGTGATCAGCCAGCCGGTGTCTTCGCCAAAGTGATGGGAACGCAACTGACGCAGTGATGAAAGCGCTGGAATGATCAAAAATAATACGATGATGATTTTCATTGTGGCGTTGATCGCGCCGCTGTTTTGAATCCACTCGCGCCCGCCGTTGTACCATGCCAGCGCGCCCGCGAACATCAGCCCGATCAGGAACATATCCATGTTGTGGAGATCACCGCCGCCGCCGATCTTCGCGCTGACAATTAATCCCACCACCAAAAACGCGGATAACGGCGCGACAATGGCTGCCGCCTGCCAGATATTAATCTGCCATTTTTTTTCTCTGGCGAGATACAGCAAAATGAAAATTAATGGCAGCACCGCGATTAATAATCCCACCACGATTCCGACTCCGTATGTGGCATTGGGCAGCAGGCGATACCATAGAAGCGACTGAACCGAAGCCATCTCGCTGGTGCTTTCCAATGTGACTGCGGTATTGATCGAACTTTGTGGAATGAGGTTAATGAACTGAGGTCCGAGCAATCCCGCTGCCATGCCGGTCAGCCCGAGACTGAGCGCGCGCAGCCACGCGGATTTGCCCAACTGTTTATTTTGCAATGCCGCGCTGGCGAGTTCCAACATCCCGATCCACATGCCGGGGGCGAAGAGCCAGGTGAAGCGGCTCGCCCACGCCAGATAACTTGTGACAGCGATCAGCGGCAGCGAAATCCAGAGCGGCTTTTTCCAAAGCAGGGCGACAACTGCGGCGCAAAGGACAAGCGGCGGGTGGATGGGTCCCTGCTTGAGGAAGATCAATACCCATAATGACGCGAGAAACCAGACCTTGAAATTCGCGCGGTCAAAATGGAAGGCGGCGAATCCTAATAAGAGATATGGAAGAATGATCGTCGTGGCAAGCCAGGCGCGTTCCATTTCAATGCTGAGGTTGGGAATGATAAATGGCACGCCGCCGATGAATTGCCTGCCAAGATCGAGCAGCACTTCCGCGCTTTGTCCGGCGGGGATATCGTATAAATGTTTTGCGAACAGCATGGAGTAATCCCACATGCGGTTGCCTTCAGACCATCCCAGCGAAAATGGATAATTGGTCACATCGATAAACGATGCCGCGATGATAAATTCGCTGGAGGTCAACAGCAGCGCCGCGAGGAATTCATGCCAGCCGATTATTTTGTTTTCTTTTGAGATTAGGAAAGCGAACGCAAAAACGACCAGCCCCCAAATCATGAAGCGGATAAAGTTGTCCCTGAAAACCACGCCCCATGGCGTATATTGCAAGAACCAGACTGGCGCGATGAGAATCAAAAGCGCGGGAATCCAGCGCAGAGCACCCATCTTCTCGCGGAGTTTGATCGGCAATTTGAAAAGACTTTGTGTTTTTTCAGCGCGCCATAATGCAAAGCCTGTCAGAATTGCCAGCATGATGCAAAAGATGATGTATATAAAAAATAACATTCCCCATTTAAAAGAGTATTCGCCCAGCCATGTTCCAGTGCCCCACGCAATCTGGTGAAATTCCATGCAGGATCGAACGGCTATATATGCAAACGCTGTAAACAGCAGAAATTTTCCAGGATGAATTTTCACAACTTACTCCGCGGGGATTCTTGTTCAAGCCTTTTAGAGAGTGTAAATAAATTTTCTACCGTACATGACATAGCGTCTCTAAAGGCAAAAAATAAAATATCGGCTGGAAATCAATAGAGTGCTTCAAGGCATATTTGAGCCAATCCAGTCCCAAACGAAAGAGACTTTTATCGCGACGATCGGTGCGGTCAATCAAAGATAAA
>VFKN01000055.1 GCA_009885525.1 Anaerolineaceae bacterium
ATTTGATGCGAATTTGCACCGTTTTCTATAATCTTGCCATCCCTTCGGGATTGAAAACGGCTTGAAGTAGAAGATCTAATCTTTGCTGGCTAATTTCCAATAACGTCTAGTGAAATTTGGATTGAAAACCAATTGGTAAATCCAGATAAACAAAAAAGCAACCCCGAATTAATCTTCCGTGAAGGTGACTGCTTTTCTATGGTCTCACCCGCGACGAACTGCGCTCCTGATGGAAATTCAATTCCTGACAGGAATCGGCAAAACTGCAAAATCGCCAGAATACACTACACCTGTGGTGAGACATGCGCGGTTTGGTAATAGGAATAGAATAAGAGCAGACAATAGACGGCACTCAGGCGTCTATTGTCTGCTCTTTGTTACCCGTGCGTGGCTGGCGTACCATCCCGCATCACGCTAAAAGCGTGATGCATTGAGCAGAGACGAAGAGCACGTCTCTGCTCAATCTTAATATCCACTGTCGTAGCCGGCAGCATTTAACTCACTAATATCGAACGACGATACGAACACCTGTCCGCCGAATATCGCCTGTCCGTGTTTGATGGGGATTTGGTAGGGTGTCACCATCTCGCCTGATGTTTCCAGCACGACGATGCCCTGCTGCCACACAGATCCGCGCGCGTGTTCGGGTACAACGTAATCCACTCTGCACAGACAGCCGGAAGTCATAACAAAGATTTCCTTATCAACACCTGACATCGAAACTGTTTTTACAGCGAACTCTGGACGGTGGATGTGTCCCACCAAGTGAGACTTGTCGATCTTCTGTAGGATGTTATTCGCTGTGCCTGGTGATTTCCCGCTGACTGTGTGCCCATGGGCGACGACGATGGGCCCCAAGTCGAGGAAGTTGTTGGGATAGCCGCCGAGGTACTCAATCCCGAGGCTTTCCAGCCCCAAAAGTGACGCGAGGCTGCCAATTGACTCTCCGCGCACATCTACAAGGGTCGCTAGGGCAGCCAGGTGACTCGTGATTGAATTCTTTAGCCGTATCTCGTGATTACCCTCGATGTAGACAATGCGTGCGTTATACAGGTTAACTGAGATTGGCTTACAATTGGTGATATGACATGGAAACCAACATACCTAACCCGTGAGCAAATGGAAGAAAGGCGAATAGCAGGTGGTCGCCTTTTAAAAGCAGGAAAGTTGAGCCAATCTGAAATTGGGCGACAGTTGGGAGTGAGCCGAACGACAGTAAGGGCGTAAAAGCCCGCTTGCGTGCTGGCAAGGCCAATACAGGGCAAGATCGTTATGGATATAAACGCAATGGGAAAATTATCGAAGCGGTAGAGGAGGAGGCGGAATGGGTCAGGCAAATTTTTACACGGTACTTAAGCAAAGTGAAAATACAAGAAATCAGGCAGCGACTTATCATAGCAAATGCCCCGCAAAAAGGCAGTAGCGTACCTAGACGGTATCAATGGGCAAGATCGAGCATACAAGCTATATTGCAATCTGCAAAAACGTATGCAACGGGTATAAAGATACAAAGGCGAGCAGGGGAATCGTTTGAAATACCCATACCGCCAATTATTGACCTTGAAACTTACGAAAGATACCTGAAAACACGGCGCGAAAATAAAACACACCCTGCCAATAATCAAAAACGCGATTATCTTTTAGGCGGGCTTCTCTATTGCAAATGTGGTGATGGTAAATGGGGGCCCGTACAAGTGCATTTAGAGAAAATAGAAAAGGTGAAAAAGTAGAACGCAAGACTTTGATAGGGGTATATTATTGCAGGCAAATTCACGTAGGACATGTATCTCCGGATTGTCCACGTAGCATAGGAACTAAAAAAGCAGATGATTACGTTTGGGAAAAAGTATGCATGGCAATCAATAGCCCTGATATTTTAATAGCAAAAGCCCATGGCGCGGTTGATGATTTGCGTAATAATGCCCAAGCATTATATGATGATAAAGACAGGTTGCAAAAAGAACTTGACGCCATTACATTAGAACGGCAGTGGATAATCACTCAGGCGCGCAAAAGATCAATAACAGAAAGCGATATGGATTATCAATTAGGTTCATTGACATTGCAGGAATTAACCCTTAAACGTGAGTTGGTGACCGTTGGAAGTGCAATGGATATATACACTCTTGATAATTGGGATATGCAAGTAAAGGAATATTTCGCTGACTTGCAAGCAGGTATAGAATCATTAAACACCGCTCCTCAAAATGATGAAGAGCGGCGGGAAATGTTTGAGATCAAGCAGCAGATTGTAAATACTTTGGTGAAAAAAGTTACGATAGATCGCAACCGTGAGTTAACCGTTCATTTCAGCCTTAATCTTTGGCAGATATTGCAAGATCAAGCAAAAAAGCAAGGCACCACGGGAGGAGGAGGGGGCAGTGGTAAGGGGGGATCTAGTGCGGTTCCAATCGAAACGGTCGGAATTTATACCCGTAGACGATCAACCCGCGCTCATCGCCGTCGTTGCGCATTTTTCGCGTGACCATTTCCACTTGCATGCCGATCTGCACTTCGCTGTTGTCTACATCCGTCAATTGCGCGGTGAGCATGGGACCTTCGTCCAGTTTTACGATGGCTACGGTATAAGGCGCATTCGCCTCGTAACCTGCGGGGGCTTCATAAACAGTGGTGTAGGAATAAACTTCACCTTTGCCGCTGAATGCAAATTGTTCCTTTGCTTCGTCGCCGCAGTTGGGACATACATCGCGTGGTGGGAAAATTTTGTGGTCACAATGCGGGCAGACTTCGCCCACCAATCCGTATCGTTGTTTTTTTAGTCGCCAGTGTCTTGGAATTTCCATAATCGTATCTCCTTGTTATGTCTAACTATGTTCATAATTCTATCCCGCGCCACTCTCAAACTCTATCAGGATTTGTCTAACTCTATTTGCAAATTCGTTAAGATGTATAATTTCAAAATGGATTTGAAACGGCAAAAAACTTTTATCGCTATTTTTGTAAGCCTATCTTTTGTTCTCGGTATTTCACAGCACTTCCTAAATTTTTGGGGACTGAATTTTCTAAATGAAACACTCATTCTTTTATTTTCCGTTCCCGTTCTGACTTTCCTAATATGGTTGTTGCTAAACCGCATTTGGAATATATGCGTAGCGATTCCCAAAAAACGCTGGATGCTTTTCTTTTTCCCGGCATTGATTGCCGCATCCATTTTGACATGGTACTTTTTTATTACCCCTTCCATCTGGCATAAGATTGAGATCATTCCAGCGGCAGGTAATAATTCTGCGGGAACCGTCGAACTGCATGAACTCAAAACACCCCCTGGCAGAGTGGTAAAACCCTCGAATCTGGAAGGGACTGGCGGCTGGGTGGCTGAGGGTGGTCTATTGCGAACTGTCAGCGCGAACTCAATGCCAATCGAGTATTCTTTTTTCGGTCCGGTTAACGAGCCGGTCAATTTGCTTTTCCTGCATTCACCCGATAGTCGCGATGTAACCATTATTCTGGACGGCAAAAAATTGGAGGTGGAACTTCATGGCGGCGATGTAAGTTTAAAATCTGTGGAGATTACAACCTCATATAAAATGGGAATTCCCGGCGGGCTGATTATCTTTATTATTGCAGCAGCGGATTTTTTCGCTTTCTTCTTTTTTATCCTCTTCATCTGGTTGATTCAGGAGATTGCGCAGCAGGTTTCCACAGAGAAGATAACTGCAAAGGCTGAATTTTTCCCCTCGCATCGTGTCAGTATGATCATCCTCCTTGCGTTTGCAATTGGTCTGCATGCGATCAATGCTTTGACCTCGCCTTTAATTGTCGCTTCAGACAGCCCCAGCTATTTGCAAGGCGCAATCCATTGGCTGCAATACTTCAACCTTGATGGCGTTCCCGCCGCACGCGGACCCGGGACAACGTTTTTATTCATTCCTGCTTTTTTACTTTTTGGAAGAAATCCCTGGGGAGTCAAATTGGTGTTGCACTTGCTGGCGATTGCCGCAGTCCTTGTGCTTTATCGGCTGGGCTGGCAGCTCTTCAAGCGGCGTTCGTTCGCGTTTTTCTCGGGACTGATCGTCGTCCTCATGCCTGAGATGTATCTTTATTCAAATATTGTCATGTCGGATGTGCCGAATATTTTCTTTGTGCTGGTATGCTGCATTTTGTTGATCTCGACCATCGAAATATTTTCGTGGAAGAATCTCCTTGCCTTCATGCTGGCTGGCTCGTTTGCGGTTTTGCTGCGCCCTGAAAATGTGACCTTGCTTGTCATCGGGATTGGTTTCTTTTTAATAAAAATTGTTTTGGAAAAACAAGATGCTGCCAAACAATTGCAAATGCTTGGCGTCGCTGTTCTCCTCGCGCTGATTCCGTTGGTTTACTGGTCGGCGCATAATAATCGGGTGCATGGATTCTTCGGCTTGAGTAATTACGCGGATGAAGTTCTCTACGATGGCTGGATTTATTTTGGCGAGGCCAGCGGATTTCAAATCACCGATCCCAACTCAATCGCCGTTCAGAAAATCGCGGAAGCGTTCAAGGCGTATGATAAGCCGGTAGGTTATACGCTTGTCCCAACCGGCTGGGAACTTTATCCCACGCTGCTTGAATATGGATACAATGAACAACAGGCGATTAAATTATTGGGTGATGCCGCAAAGGATTCCATCCGTAAAGATCCCCAATTATCCATGAACCTATATCTCTTAAAACTTAAAAAGGCTTTCGTTCCTGAACGCACTACTCTTATGACAAGCACGTTTCCTCTGGCGGGAGAGAAGCCAAGACGCCAACAGGATACTAAATATTTTGATAGCGAAGGCGCGGTCTCTACATCTTTAATTCCTTTGCAGCGCAAAGCATACGATTGGCTGCCGGAGTTCAACCGCTATATTTATCGTCCGCTGGTTTTATTCTGCCTGACTATCGCACTTCTCGCTATGTATCAAAAAAACTTCTTGCTATGGATGCCCGTCATCGCCATCACGCTCAGTCGCATGTTTATTCCCATCACGATCGGAATCGCGAGCTGGCATTATATGCTCGCGGGCATCGCAATTCTATTAATGTTTATATTCCTCGCGATTGAAAATATGCGCGGATTTTTAGCCTTCCTGTTTAATCCAAAGCCTGAATGATATGACTCACCGCGGTGGATGCAGGCCCGCCGAGGCTTTGAATCAACCCGAATTTTGCCCCCGCAATCTGATTCGCGCCCGCACTCCCACGCAGTTGAATCGCCGCTTCCACGGCTTGATACACACCCGCAGCCCCGCCTGCAAATCCGCGCGCCTTCATGCCGCCCATCGTCGCGCATGGGATTTTCCCCTTCAGCCCAATCGCATTATCAGCAGCGAGTTTCCAGCCTTTTCCCTTAATTGCAAATCCAACTGCTTCAAGTTGTAATGCCGCATAAATACTAAACGCGTCGTGATACTCAAAGAAATTAATTTGATCCAAAACGATTCCAACTTGTTTCATCGCCTTGCCCGCGGAGATTTGTGCCGTATCGAAATACAACATATCTTTGCGGTCATGCAGCGCCAATGTATCCGAAGATGCCGCCGAACCGGCAATCTTCACGAGTGGATGCTTGTAATCGCGCGGGAGTAAATCTCGGCGGGTGAGAAGAAGCGCGGCAGCGCCATCCGCGTTGGGGGCTATATCAAACATATTCAACGGGTCGCTGACCATTTCCGCTTTTGCGTAAGTCTCGGGTTTGATCGCTTTGCGAAACATCGCATATTTATTTGCGACGCCGTTTGCATGAGCAGTTAAAGCAAAACCTGCAAACCCATTTGCAGGGACATCGTTTTCATGCATGTAACGCTTCATCAAAAGCGCGGCTTGTGATGCGGGAGTCATTCCCTGCACCGCTTCAAAATCTGAATCGGATGCGGTCGCGAGTGCCTCATCCACATCCGCGCCAATCTTGTCGGTGAATTTTTCTATGCCGACGATGAGCGCCACATCCACCATGCCGCTTGCGATGGCGAGATAACCCTGCCGCAAGGCCGCGCCGCCCGATGCGCCCGCGGCTTCAACGGTGATGGCTTCAATGCCGGTCAGTCCCGCGTAATCCGTGATCAACGCGCCGAGATGCGCCTGATTGGAGAGATTCGGCGCGAGCATGTTTCCAACGAATAATGCTTGCGGTTTGAGTCCGCCGGAATCTTTTAGCGCATCTTGAATAGCATCGAGAGCGAGATCGCGCAGACTGATCTCCCAGTGCTCACCGACTTCGGTTTGTCCAATGCCAGCAATAACTACATCTGTCACTTGAACGCCTCTTTTAAGAATTTTACTTTTTCCATTGTCTGATAACCTTGACCGCCTTCATGTCCGTTATAAGAATAGACTTTGATATCTTTTTCGCCAGCCCAATGATTGTAGGCGGCATAAACTGTCGAGGGCGGGCAGACTTGGTCCATCAACGCGGTGGAGAATAAAGCCTTTGCTTTTGCGCGCGCCGAGAAATTCATCCCGTCAAAATATGAAAGCGTACTGAAAACCGTATCCACTTTGTCGCGGTGAACGTGACAGTACTCCGCGATCTCTTTGTATGGATAAGTATCCACGAGTTCAGTTGCGCGGCGATAGTGACACAGGAAGGGTACATCCGGCATGGCGGCGACCACATCCGGGACGAGGCCGGCGGCGGCGATGGTGATGCCTCCGCCTTGTGAGCCGCCGGTCACTGCGATTTGCGCTGCGTTTATATCGGGGTGACTGCGTGCCGCTTCAATCGCGCGGACTGCATCCGTGAAGACGCGGCGATAGTAATAATGCTGCGGGTCGAGAATCCCTTTGGTCATGCTGCCGGGGTAATGCGCGTTGCCGCCGTCGGCGTACAGATCGGGCGTATCACCTGCTGACCACGTGCTACCCTGTCCGCGTGTGTCCATGACGAAGTGAGCGTAGCCCATGCTCGACCATAGCAGCCAGTCAAAACCAAACGCGCGCCCGCCGCCATAGCCGATGTATTCAACAATACAGGATAGTTTGCCAGTGCGCTGCTTTGGCAGAATCAGCCAGCCTTTAACAGGCTGCCCGCCGAAGCCCGCGAATGTAACATCGAAAGTTTCTTGCGCGACGAGTCCATAATCGATCCGCTCGAATTTTGCGTTGAGCGGAAATTTCCGCGCGTCGTCGAGTGTGGATTTCCAAAATGAATCAAAATCCGCGGGTTCTTCGCGCGTGGGAAGGTAGGTCTTGAGTTGGTCGAGTGTGAGGTCAAAGTATGCCATGGTTGATATCCTATGTATAAGTATATAAATATATAAGTAGACAAGTAGACAAGTAATAACGTGTCTACTTGTTTACCGATTTATTTCATTGCCAATTTTCCGCGGAAGCGCACATACGTTGCGTAATCGATTTCTGTGCGGCGCGCGATGTATTCGCGTGTTTTGGTGGCGAGACTCGCGCGCGCGGTCACTTTATCTGTGACGGTGATATCGAACGCATCCGAGCCTGCGCCGGAGCCAAATGAGACGACGAGGATGCGATCTCCGGGCTGGGCAATATCGAGGGTCGCGGTCAAGCCGATCATGGCTGCGCCCGCGTAGGTGTTTCCAATAATGGAGACGAGTAATCCGGGTTCGATCTGCTCCATCGAAAATCCAAGTTGACCCGCGACCCGCTGCGGAAATTTCACATTGGGCTGATGAAAGACCGCCCACTTGTAATCCTTGGCAGTCGTGCCGGATGCTTCCATGAGATGCGTTGCGGCTTCGGTGATGTGCTTGAAGTAGGCGGGCTCGCCGGTGAAGCGCATTCCGTGTTCTGGATATTTTTGATATTCGCGTCGCCAGAAATCCGGTGTGTCGGTGACATATGAATATGAGGCGTTGATGATTGCGAGCGACTCTTCCGCGGGGCCGAGAATATACGCGCCACCGCCCGCGCCCGCGGTGTATTCGAGCGCGTCGCCGGGTTTGCCTTGCGCCGTGTCCATGCCGATCGCCATGGCGTAATGTCCCATGCCCGAGCCGACCAATCCCATTGCAGCGACCAGCGCTTCGGTGCCGGCCTTGCAGGCGAATTCCCAATCCGCGGCTTGCGTGTTAGGCACTGCGCCGATGGCTTCCGCAACCAGCGTGGATGTGGGCTTGACCGCATATGGATGTGATTCAGAGCCGACCCATACGGCGCGTAATTCTGTCGGATCAATTTGTGCGCGCAGCATAGCGTTCCGCGCCGCTTCGATGGACATGGTGATTACGTCTTCATCGAGACCGGGCACAGATTTTTCTTTGATGGGCATTCCGCTGGTTTTGCCCGTCCATACGCGTGCAATTTCTTTCGCAGGGATTCGGTAGCGCGGCACATACGCGCCGTAGCCGACAATGCCAACCGGCTTGATCGGTTTGAGGAGGGTGGGGGAATGTTGAGGTTGAATATTAGGAGTGGTCATAAATTATTTTCCAATTTTTTATTATGCTAACGGTTTCCAACGGATTTTTAGCGGATGAACGGATGAAAACGGATGTCGCCACTTTCTACTTTTCACTTTCCAGAGACTTCAAAATCTCTTCCGCGCGATCAATTCTGACAACCTTCTCCGCCACCATTTGCGCGGCGACCTTCTCGATCAACTCGCCGGATGCGCCTGCTGCAATCGCAACCTGACGCGCGTGCAGGCTCATATGTCCGCGTTGAATGCCTTCGGTGGCAAGGGCGCGTAACGCCGCCATGTTTTGCGCGAGTCCAACGGAAACGATGATTTCAGATAATTCATTGGCGGTCTTTACGCCCATCAACTTCACAGCGGCTTGCGCGGCGGGGTGAACCTTTGTTGCGCCGCCGACAATTCCCACCGCCATTGGCATCTCAAGGGTGCCGACCAAATTGCCGTCTCTATCTTTCCCCCAAGTGGATAACGCCGTGTATCTGCCCGAACGCGCCGCGTATGCATGTGCGCCCGCTTCGATAGCGCGCCAATCATTGCCGGTGGCGACCACCACCGCATCCACGCCGTTCATGATGCCTTTGTTGTGCGTCGCCGCTCGATATGGATCAGACGCGGCAAACGCCCACGCTGCGATGATGCCATCGCGGACAGTTTCGCCCTTGAAGGATTCAAATCCCATAGTCAGTTCGTTTACGGGGATGGTGCAGCGCACACGCGCGATTCTTCTATCCGCCAGGTTGGACAAAATGCGCAAATGGACTTTCCCACCGGTGATCGCTTCAATCTGCGGCGCGAGTTTTTCGCAGGCCGTATTGACCGCGTTCGCGCCCATCGCATCACGCACATCGTAGATGAGATGTATCACGATGAATGGGCCAATCGGTGAGTCTTCGATCATGCGGACTTCAAGATCGCGCGCGCCGCCGCCAAATTTTTTGAGGATCGGGTCAATTGCGTCGGCAACTGCGAGCAACTCCGCTTTGTGTTCATATATTTTTAGTTTTGCTTCATTCATGTTGACGATGTTTATCAATTGCATTTGACCGATCATCAACGGCTCGGTGGTCGTGGCAGTAAAGCCGCCGCCCGCGCGCGCCAGTTTCGCCATGAAGGATGCGCCTGCAACAACGGAAGGTTCTTCCACAACAAACGGAATTAATACATCACGCCCGTTGACCATGAAGTTCAGGCCGATGCCGATCGGCAATGAATACATGCCAATGACATTCTCGACCATGTGGTCGGCGGATTCGGGGGAGAGTCCACCGGTGGTGAAGGGCAGCAGATCGGTGGGCGTCAGCTGCGCGGCATCCGCCAGTTTGGCGCGGCGCTCTTCAATAGTCAGATTGTAAAATCCAGAGATGCGTGAGTTTGTCATTGGCTTGTCCAAAGTATAGAGTGGGCGTTCTTTCAAATCCTATCAAAAAGCGAAACGGAGTCCAACGACTCCAGTCGTTGGATGTCCAAAGTCAGGAGACTTTGGACTCCGTATAAACAATGAATTGATTATAATATCACCCATGCTTCTTACCCGTGAACAGTTACAGGAACGTTTATTTGCCCTGCATCGCGCCAGTTTGGAACTGGTAAAAGATGTTTCACTGGAGACGCTGCTTGAGCGGATCGCATCCGTTGCGTGCGAGCAGGCGGGCGCGCGCTATGCCGCGCTGGGCGTGCTGGATGATCAGGGTAAATTGAAAAATTTTATTTCTGTTGGCATGTCGGATAAAGAGATCAAAAAGATTGCACATCCTCCTGTTGGGCGCGGCTTACTCGGCGCTTTGATGGATACTGAAAAACCCATTCGCGTGTCTTTAATTAAAGATCATCCAAGTTCAGTCGGTTTTCCCGCACATCATCCGCGCATGGAATCATTTTTAGGGGTTCCGATTCGCTCGGGCGATAAACAATTGGGACAAATCTATCTGACAGAAAAAAAAGGCGCAACTGAATTTACCGCAGATGATGAGATGATCATTCAAATGCTCGCTGCGTATGCCGCGACCGCGCTCACAAATGCGAGGTTGTACGAGCAAATGCGCGAACGCGACCTCGCATTGACGCGCCGCAACGTGGATATGGCCCTGCTGAACGGGATCGCGTCCACACTCACCTCGAGTTTGGAACTCGACGAGATCCTTAACAAAACCCTCGGTCTGGTTGTCAATTACATGAAGGTCGAGGCCGGCGAAATATTTTTATTGGAAGAAGATAAGACCACGCTGCGGATGGTCTTGCATCGCGGTCAGGCTGCCGAGGCTTTCTGGACGCAAAATGTATTCCATGTTGGCGAAGGGTATCCCGGCATTGTGGCAAAGACGCGCGAACCGATGGTTGGTATGAATCTCACGAATGATACAAATTTTCTGCGCGACGCGGTGGTGCGGGCAGGTTTTCAGCAGATCGCATGTGTGCCTTTGCTTTCAGGTGAAAATTTGATGGGCGTGATGAACGTAATCACGCGCGCAACCGATCCATTTGATGAAAGAAGCGTACAGTTATTGGCTGCCGTGGGTGCGTGGGCGGGACTTGCCATTGAAAATGCCCGTTTGCATTCCAACGCACGCCGGCTCGCTGTTCTGGAAGAACGTAATCGCATTGGCATGGATTTGCACGATGGTATTATCCAGTCTATTTATGGCGTGGGGTTGGTGCTTGAAGGGGCGAAACTTACATTGAACGAAGACCCTCAATCCGCAAAGGAACAAATTCATCACTCGATTGATGGACTAAACCAGGCGATTCGCGATATCCGCGCTTATATTCTTGACCTCAGACCCCGTCAACTGGGTAATGAAGGTTTGTTGAGCGGTATTAAACGTCTGATCGCCGAGTATCGCGCGCACACTTTCTCTGAAGTGAACTTCACTGAACCCGATTCAGACCTGAAAGACCTTCCGCAAACGCAGTCCTTAACATTATTCCATATCTGTCAGGAGGCGCTAGCCAATGCTGCCAAGCATGCAAAGGCTAAAATTGTACAGGTAGCGCTTTGGACGACCAACGAACGTGTCTTGTTGGAGATCACAGATGATGGCAAAGGATTTGACCTTGATAAGATGCAGACTTCGATAGGTCATGGACTTGCCAATATGCAAACGCGCGCACATGCAGTGGGTGGTGATATCGATATTTCATCAACGATCGAAGGCGGAACAACCATTCTTGTATGGGTTCCGCGTAACGTCAAACCTGTAAACCAGTGAATCCACGAATCATTGCAAAATGAATCACGAGAACTCGAGTCTCGTTTAATATGCATCTATTTTTTTTATACACTGATTTTTTAAGATAGAACAATGAGCCTTGCCTAATAAAAGACGCCTATACCCATATATGGGGGGCGGGGGCAAGGAAGTCGGCGCGCTTGGCTGAAACGCCTGTTCTACTCAACCCAACGATTCTCTGCGAGTGCACAGCATTTCTTTAAGATAATCAAACCTTAACAAAGCACATCTTTTTAACTTAACGTAGGGTTTACGCCTTGTTATCTTAGGCATGTATCTGCTAGAATGTAAGCACGCTGATATAAAGGATGTTTGTCTCATACATCCCAACCCCTGCACGAAATTTTACAAGCAATATGTAATACAATGCTGAACCGCAACACTTGCACCGCGTACCAGTGCAGGGTTACAGGCGGGTTAGTTTAATACCCTCAAAATCTAGCATCAAGGAATATTTATGAATGCAGTGAACGCTGAACAGGCTTGGCAATCTGTACTTGCACAACTTCAAATGGAAATGCCCCGCGCATCCTATGATACTTGGGTAAAAGATACCCGTCCTGTCGCATACAATAACGGTGTGATAACCGTTGGTGTTCGTAACGCGTACGCGCGCGACTGGTTGGAAAGTCGCCTTTCTGGTACGGTTAGCCGTTTACTGATTGACACTTTGAATTCGAATGTTTCTGTGAGTTTTGTTGTTTCCCAGTCGGATGAAGTCGATTCGCACTTCGACGCCGAACCTGTTACCGCTTCCGCTGAGATGACCATCCCCGAGCCAAAACCGCGCCACGTAACGCTCAATCCGCGCTACACCTTCGACACGTATGTTGTCGGCTCTGGCAACCGGCTTGCTCACGCAGCCTGTCAGGCTGTGGCAGAAAAACCCGCCCGCGCCTACAATCCGCTTTTCCTATATGGCGGTGTGGGACTTGGGAAAACGCACTTATTGCACGCCATTGGGAATGCCTGTTACGCCGACGGTTTGAACGTCCTCTATGTTTCATCCGAAGAATTCACGAATGACATGATCAACGCCATTCGCACGCACACCACGCAAGCCTTCCGCGAAAAATACCGCTCCGCCGATGTTTTACTGGTGGACGATATTCAATTCATCGCGGGCAAGGAATCCACGCAGGAAGAATTCTTCCACACCTTCAACACCCTGCACGGACAGGACAAACAGATCATCGTTTCGTCTGACCGTCCTCCAAAGTCAATGGTTACATTGGAAGAACGTCTGCGCTCGCGCTTTGAGTGGGGCTTAACCGCCGACATTCAAGCGCCCGACCTCGAGACCCGCCTTGCGATTCTGCGATCCAAAGCAGAACGCACAGGCAGACACATCTCGGATGAAATCCTTGAAAGCATCGCTACGCGTGTAAATTCCAATATCCGCGAACTCGAAGGCGCGCTGAATCGTTTAATCGCATTCGCCGATCTAAGCGGATCTTCGCTGACGCCCAATCTGGTCGAAATCGCTTTGGCAGATTTGTTACCTCAAAAACGTAACATCCCTCCAAATAAAATTCTTGAGGCTGTTGCAGCCCAAGCAGAAATTGACGTTGACGAATTGATCGGACAAAATCGCTCCGCGAAAAATGCCGTTCCACGTCAAATTGCCATGTATATTTTAACTGAATTAAGTAAAGTATCTCTTCCACAGGTTGGGGATCTGCTCGGCGGACGTGATCACACTACTGTTATGTATGGACGCGACAAGGTTAAGAAGGACGAGAAGCTTAGGAGACGAGCTGATCATATCTGGCAGAATCTATTAAATCAATCTGTAGCGGTTTAGTTGATAGCCCTGAGGAAACTCGGGGCTATTTTTTGTTACCGTTTTTTCGTATCATCTCAAAAAAACGGGGTAGCCACAAAATGGCTGCGCTAAATATGCCAAGAAAGTCGAAAGAATGGCTTTTCTTCCCATATTTGGTGAGGCTCAAAAATAGTTACCCCGAAATATTGAGAAGATAC
>VFKN01000124.1 GCA_009885525.1 Anaerolineaceae bacterium
AAAACAGATCCCACCCATGTCCCTTTTGGTGACAAAGCGCGCTCGTGAACTCAACCTCAGTTGCTCGTGGGGCTGAGTGACTCTCCCCTAATTTTTGAGATGATACGTTTTATTTGGTGTTTATTTCCACTTCCGCACTCATGCCCCAGAACAGGCCATCCACCTGCTCATCGAGTTTGATGGTGGCCGGGTAAACCACGTCGCCGCCGACAGTTTCAGATTTAGGGGCGATGCGAATCACTTTTCCGGTTACATTTTTATCCAACGCTTCGATATAAATATTCACGCTTTGACCGATTTGCACGCGCGTCACATCCCGTTCGCTTAAATCGGTGGTGATGATCTGCATGTGCGCGGTATCTGCGAGCGTAATTACCACTTTGCCCGTTTGCGCAAATTCCCCTACTTGCACGTTGACGTCAATTACAATTGCGTTGAAAGGCGCGTAGATGGTATTTTGCGCAAATGAAGCCTTTGCTATTTCGAGCGCGGTTTTCTTTTGATCCCATTCGGCTTGGGCTTGCCATTCTCTTTCGGGCGGGCGGTCGAAGCGATGAGGGATCCAGTAGGTGTGTTCCAACTCGCCGGCTTTTTCTGCGAGCACGGCTTGCGCAAGCTGACCTTCGAGGTCGGGTACATACAGGGTCATTAAGATTTGACCGGCTTTGACAGTGTCACCTTCTTTTACCAGTATTTCTTTAACCGGCGCGGAGATGGCGAAACTGACCTGCGCTTCGTGCGCGGGCTGCGCTTCGGCGGAGGCAACTACAACATCGGGTGAAGAGGCGCTTGGTTGCGGCGCGGCAGACTCGGTGGGCGTCAGAGTCGCGGCGCTTGGGGAGGGCGACCCACATGCCGCGAGGATCAAAACCAGCGCGGGGGCTATCATCCAAAAAGTTTTTTTCATAAATGACTCACTGTTCGATTTTCACGTCGGCGCTCATGCCCCAGCGTAAGCCTTCGGGTTGTTGATCGAGTTTGATGGTAACTTTGAAAACGACATCGCCGCCGACGGTTTCGGAAACGCGTGCAATGTCAGTGACCTTGCCTTTGAATTCCTGATTAAGTGATTCGATAAAAACAGTTGCGGTTTGACCAATCTTAATGTTTGGGACGTCTTTTTCACTGAGGTCGGTGGTTTCAATTTGAAAGTGGGTCAGGTCGCCTATGACGATCAGTATCTGACCGGGGCTGGCAAACTCGGCGGGGGAAATATTGACGGAAGTAATTGTTCCATCCATAGGCGCGGTGAGTGTTGCCTGCGCGAGCTGCGCTTTGGCGATATCCACTGCGGCTTGTGCGCGATCCACATCGGCTTTGGCGGCGAGCAGACGTTCGTTGTCGGTGCCGGTGCGGACGAGATATTTGACTTGCGTGTCTTCGATGACAACTGCCGCTTCGGCGTCTTTGACTTTTGCTTCAAGGATCGCGGTTTCAAGTGTGACGAGCGTTTGACCTGCGATGACGGTATCGCCTTCAACAACCTTAACAATTTTGACTGCGCCCGATAGCGGGAAGGATAGCTCAACTTTTTTCACAGGAACTACAATTGCGGATGCATTTCCCGATGAGGATGCGGAAGGCTGCGCCGAGTCTAGTGACATGGTGGGAATGGCTGTCGGCGTGGATGATGCTCCGCACGCGGATAACGCCAGCGTGAGGATGATGACGGATATCAAAAATACTTTTTTCATTATGTTGTTCTCCATGCAGTGTACTAACGTGACTTTCACTACCGTACAAGCAAACACTAAGAGGCTGTTTAATAACTCGCGATGTCATGCTGAGCGACAGCGAAGCATCTCTACGATCATCTCAGAGACCCTTCGCTTCGCTCAGGGAATCATGCTAAAGGGATGTAGAAATTGGGTTATTAAACAGTCTCTAAAGGTCTACTTGCCTTTCGTAAATTTCTGATTAACAAAAAAGACCTTTAGGGTTTTTGCGAGGGAAATGTACTGTAGTGAAACGTGACTTGATACCTCTAAATTCTATCAGGTTGCACAGGTTTTGCACAGGTTTGTGTTGAAAGGGGAATGCCGGTCTCCAACGGACCCAGTGTTGAAATTCCAAAGTCAGGAGACTTTGGAATCCAGATTTTATTTTTGTACCTGCGAATCCTTGACAATCAGTCCGTCTTCCAATGTGACCATGCGCTCGGCATAGCTGATGACGCGCGGGTCATGCGTGGCGAATATAAATGTGACGCCCGTATCCTTATTAAGTTTCTGCATGATATCCATCACCTGCCTGCCGTTCTCGGTATCGAGGTTGGCGGTGGGTTCGTCTGCGAGGATCAGCGCTGGTTTGGTGGCGAGGGCGCGTGCAATGGCGACGCGCTGCTGCTGCCCGCCGGAGAGTTGATCGGGACGGTTGTTGGCGCGGTCAACCAAATCAACTGCTTTGAGTAATTCCATAATCCGTTCGTGGCGTTCACTCGCTCCGCAACCGTTGAGCAGCAGCGGCATTTCGATATTCTCGTAAGCGCTCAATGTTGGGATGAGCGCAAAGAATTGGAAGATAAAGCCGATATGACCGCGGCGCATATCGGCGCGCTGGTTGCGGTTGAGTTTGGTAACATCCGTGTCATTGATGATGACACGACCACTCGTTGGCTGGTCGAGGCAGCCGATCATTTGCAGGAGCGTGGTCTTGCCCGAACCGGAAGGTCCGATCAGCGCGGTGAATTCTCCGTTTGCAATTGACAAATTAGCACTGCGCAACGCCTGCGTTTCGATTTTTCCAATTTTATATACGCGAGTGACGTTTTCTATTTTTACGACTTCCATGATGTTTCTCCTTAGCCTATCTCCCCGCCCCCCTTCCCTAAAGGGAAGGGGGTGTCCGAAGGACGGGGGTTAGGTGAGTTTTTTTTATTTTTCAGCGCGCAGGGCTTCGACGGGTTGCATGCGGGAAGCCATCACGGCGGGATAAAGTCCGGATAAGATCGTGACCACGAAGGTCATGATGGTCAGGTTGATGACGTTGTCCATGGTCAACTTGGCATAGATCGTATCGGTGATGACAATACCGCTCAGCCCCATGTTGCCAACATAGAATCCGTTGACATTGAAATAAAGGGTTGCCAGCACGCCGAAAATTAATCCTAAGATCACACCGCCAATCGCCAGCATGGATGATTCCGCGAGGAACAACGTTAGAATGCCTCCGCCTCTCATCCCAATTGCAGAGAGGATGCCGATCTCGCGCGTGCGTTCATACACCGACATGATCAGCGTGTTGATGATGACCGAAGCGGTGATCGCCAGAATGATTATGTAAAAGATCGAGATGTAACTTTGCGCCATCGCTTCCCATTCAACAAACAGGGAATTTAAATCCTTCCAACTCTTGATTTCGAGATTGGCAGGAACGCTGAGGGCAGAAACAACGGTATCTGTCATCGCCGTGTCGTTGAGCAGGATGAAAATCGCGCTGGCATGATTCTCCGTCAACGTCATCGCTTGCGTTTTTGTGAGCGGCAGGAAAACGGTGGCGTTATCAAACCCATACGTGTTGGTGGTGTAGATGCCTTTTACGATGAAGGTCTGCTCCTGCACATTGCCATCCGCGGTGTTGAGCGAAAGGCTGACATTATCACCGACTTTCAATTTCAACTTCTCCGCCATTGGTTTGCCGATCAGCACTGCGTCGCGGTCATCAGGGTTGAGATAATTTCCGCTGATGATTCCTTCGCGATATGGATCATTCGCCGCGGAAAGCGGATCAATGCCCGTGATTTTCGCGCCCGCAGATTGATTCCCCGAGGAGAGGAATCCGCTCGCGTACAAGCGCGGCGTCGCGGCTTTGACCTGACTCAGCGCGCCAATCTTATTTGCGATTTCATCCGGGTTGGCGACCAGACCCTCCCATTTGAGACTCGACTTGTTTTCATCGTAAGTCGCCGCGCGGATTTGGATATGTCCACTTTGAAGTTTGATCGCGTTCTCGATCGCGCCGCCCATTTCGCCTTCGATCACGGACGACATCAGAATCAGCAGGGCGAGTCCAACACCCACCGCCAGTGCCGAGAAAAACGAACGGCGGCGGTTGCGGCCCAAATCGCGAAAAGCCATTTTTAAAGTTTGAATCATAACCACCTCATACAAAATGCAGGGCTTCGGCTGGTTCGCGCCGCCCGGCTTCCACAGCGGGGATGAGCGCCGCCAGCGCGGAGATGATCGCAATCGTCGAAGCGCGCATCAGCAGTTTCTCGACGCCCCACGTGGGATAAACGCGACCCTGAACCAGCGCCATGTAACTCGCGGCTTGTGTCATGCTGCCGAAGTCCATTCCAACTGATCTTAAGTAGCCATTGATCGCCAGACCGAAGATGATGCCAACCGCAGTACCGACCAACCCGATCATGATTCCTTCGAGGATGAACAACAGGGAAATTTGCCTGGGCTTGAGTCCCATCGCACCCAGCACGCCGATCTCGCGCGTCCGTTCGTAGACCGCCATCAACAGCAAATTGAGAATCCCAACGCCTGCAATCGCGATGATGATGACGCTGAAGAAGTTCATCACGCCGCCTTTGGTGTTGATCGCGGACGCCAGGTCGGGATAATTCGCCTGGAATGATTCGATCTCGTAATTGGGCAGCACGGGTTTCATTGAGTCGATCACATTGCTTTCCTGGCCGAGATTTTCAAGGAAAATCGCCACCTCGGTGGAACCTTGCACTTCATAGAGACCTTGCGCTTCGCCTAGCGAAATATAAACATTTTGCTTCTCGATATCCGCCATGCCCAAATCAAAAATGCCAACAATGGTCATCGTGCGCTGGCGCATCTGCTCGTGCTGCGAACGCCCGACCAGCGTAATGCGGTCGCCCACTTTCACGCCCATCGCGTCCGCAAGACCTTTGCCGATCAAAATGTTGTCAAGGTCTTCAGTTGTAAGATTGCGTCCCTCTTTGATATTCTGACCGATGATGTTGCCCCGCATTTCTTTTTCAGGCTCGACGCCGATGATACCCACCGCAAACGCGCCCTCACGGCTGGTAGCCAGTCCGCCAGTGTGGATGCGCTGCGTGGCTGCCAGCGTCAGCGGATTCGCTTCTGCCGCTTTGACTACCGCCTGCGGGTCAGCCAGCGGAAGCAGCGGGTTTGAATTCGCCTCGGCGCGATAGCCTTCCGCATGAACTTGAATGTTGCCTCCCAGCACCTTCACGGCATTGCCGTAAATCGCATCGGTGAAGCCGTTCATCAGCCCATCGTAGAACATCATCAATGCCAGCGTTAACGACATGGCGAGGACAATAATAATGGTGCGGCGTTTGTGCCGCCAAATGTTGCGCCATGCCAGGCGTAGATAAAAGATCATTGTTACTCCTTTTGAAGTACGGCGAAATTCATTTCGTCTACGACTTTACAAATTGCGATTCTGTTTTGCGTAACCCATATTCCATCACGTATAACAACTTATCTATTTTTTCCTGGGTCTTTGCCGAGCAGACCCATTTCATAATATCCTTTTGCTTCACGCCTTCGTTCAAGATGTAAGTGGTGATCGCATTCGTCCACGTATTCATGACCATCACCGCCAGTTCCACATCCACGCTGGGATCCATCTCTCCGCGCTTCAGCGCTTGTTTGATCATTGCCGCGAGCGTGTCGGTTGTCAGTTGACGATACTCGGCAAATTTTTCTCCGTAATACAAACCTTCATCTAGCAGCGCGCGGGTGACAGCCCGGGTCATACGCGGATAAACGGAGTTGAACTCCATGCCCGTTTTGACCAGCCAGCGGAAATATTCAAAGGTATCCATATTGCTGCTTGACGGATGTTTATCCTTGAAGAACTCGATCTTTTCGTTTGCAAGCATATCCATTAAATACCTGAAAACATCCATCTTGTCTTTAAAGTATTGATAGAAGCTGCCTTTGGAAATTCCGCTTTTTGCTACAATGCGGTTGATGGATGCGGCTTTAAAGCCATGTTCGGCAAATTCCTCAACGGCGGCGTTGACGATGATTTGTCTTTTTTCTTCGGAGAGGTTGAGAAAGGTTTGTTTTGGCATATAATGCGACCTCACGGTCATGTGACCAACTGGTCACATTGTATGCCGATTCCACCGCCTGTCAAGCGAAAATTAATCGTTGTGCGATATATCAACCTCACGCATGATCTCAATCGCGTGAAGCAATTCCGAATTGAATAAAAACAGCGGCGACTGCCTATAGGCAGTCGCCGCTGTTTTTATTTTTTTGTCAGATTACTTATGGCTGGACGGGGGTAGTATTTTCCGCGAAGTATTCGTGGCTGTCAGCATTATCAACTGCTTTGGTTGGATCGCTGATAGCGAGGTTCTTCGCGTTGGTCTGTCCGTATGCCCAATCATCTGTACCGGACACCACAGTGAAATGACTCGTCTCATGAATGAGCGTGCCGGCCTTTGAGTCTGTGCCGGTGGCGGGCGCAGTCCAGTAGACGCTGCACAAATAGATCGTGTAGGGCTGGTTGGGGTAAACGTAAGCGTAGTATTTCTTTCTGCAGCCGCAATCGAAGGTCATGGATGCGGTGTTCATGGCGTCGCTGATGGCGCTAAAGTGAGTGGTGACAGTGCTGTAGCGCGTATTCAGATATGTTCCAAACCAGGTTGTGTAGCGCAGCGTGGGCTGGCTGCCTGCGTTGGTATTGAGGTAACTCAGCGCGTTCGCCGCATAAGTATAGGCATCGTTGCGGGCAGTCGCCACTGCGGCTTGTTGTGCGGTCGTGCACTTGTTATAGGTGCTGCCGCCAGTTACTGCCGCAGTATAGGACGCAGTGCTGGAAACCAGCTTGGAGGAGGACGCGCGGCCGCTGATGGAGAGGCTCAACGTATTGGACGATAATTTCTCCACCACTTTCCTGTCGCTGCCCTTTTCAGAGAACAGATTCCACGAGCCGACATCATAGGTGACGGAATAGTCACCTGTAGCGGAGAGGTCATAGTATGCGCCGAGATTTACGTTGCGCGTAAAACTCTCGCCTGATTGAAGCACTACATAATCATTGCCTGTCGCTGCGGGACGTTTGTAATGCGCGCCGGTGTAATCTACTGCTTTTCCATCGCGCGAAACGGCGAAGAGCGGTTCTTCCACATCTTCTGCGGGCGTATACCATTTGAGCACTTTGACGGGATTCTTGCCCTGATTTTCGATCAAGACATGCACGACTACACTTTCCGATGAAGTGAAGGAAGTCTGATCTACACTGAGGGTGACGGAGGCGTCACCTTTTGGGGCGGCTCCCGCACCGATGACGCTTATAAAAGCGAATAACAACGCGAACAAAAACGAAAACATTCCGAACTTGTGCCTGGACATGTGCTCTTCTCCTCTTAGGTTGAATTTGAACTTAATCTTACATTTTTGAAAGGTATGAGTCAAGCCGTTTGGGAAATTTTAAGGTGATTCGCCGGTTTTCATTCCTGCACGGGAGTCGGCTGTTTTCCAAATTTCAACATTCCCAACACCATTTTCACCATCAACCCCGCGCGCCAAAAAGCGACCGCGGCCATGCCGTGCGCCAGCACCGCAAATATCGGCGGCTTTTGCAGCGTGTAATACATCCAGCATTCGCGCGTGGTTCCCCACAATTCGAGGAAGTATCCAAGCCCTGCGCCCGCAATGAAAGTCAGCAGCGCAAAGCGGTGATCGGTGGGCGTGGCGATCAGTAAAACACACAAGATCAATGCCAGCCAGGTATAGGACTTGTCAAATGTCGGGGAAACAAAGACCAGCATCAAGGTCAGAAAAGACGCGAATGTTATCCAATACAGCGCCTTGAAAATGGAATGCAAAGTCTCCTGACTTTGCGCGGGTGATGTAAGCCGCCGGACTCCAAAATCAAAAAATTTTGTAATTCGATCAATCGAAAGGGATGCAATCGGCCACGCAGGAATGATCCATAACGGCGGACGCTCCGCGGTGTAATAATGCCAGAGATTGGTCTGCGTCCCCCACGATTCAATTGCCAGCCCGCCGCAGATTCCCACGAAGACGATCAACACATCCGTTTTGAGATTTGCGCGCGCGACGATCGTGATGGACATGAAGAAAAAAACACCGAGCAGCAGCCAATCCATGTACAGCCACCACTTCCCGTTCCAATCCACATACGCGAGATATTCCTCCGCGAGCGGCCACCAGATGTAGACGATCAAAAAAATGGTGACGAAGAATCCACCGAGCAGTATGGATGAGTCGCGAGTCCAGAAAATCTGTTTTTTGTTTTGCATACGTTGGATTATATTGCATGGCAGTTTTGGTAAAAGTAATTCATTCCTTTTCCTGATATTTTTTAATGTCTTGTGAGAGATAACCAGTTATAATTATGTTATTGATTATGAAGCATGACCTGTGATCAATAATACTCCCACCACTTATCGAAAGGATACATCATGAACTTCTTCAGTAAAATTCTCACAAAACTTGGACTCCGCAAAGAAGAGGCCGCAGCACCTGCTGCACCCGTCGCTCCCGTCGTCGCTCCTGCGACACCTGTCACTCCTGTTGCAAAGCCCGCAACCGTCGCAGCGCCTGTGTCAACGCCCAAACCAGCTATGGATAAAGGCGAAAAGGATGACGCGTTGGAAAGACTTCCTGATGCTAAACCGGCTGCGCCCGTGAAAGCTGCACCGGTGGCGATCTCGGAAGTGGATGTGGTTAAACATCTGGAACAACTTGCTGCCGGATCAGATTACAACTGGAAAGTCTCCATCGTTGACCTGCTCAAAATCCTCGACATCGACAGCAGCCGCGAGGCGCGCAATGAACTGGCAACCGAACTGGGCTGCCCCGCCGAACTGATGAGCGACTCCGCCAAGATGAACGTCTGGCTTCACAAGGAAGTCTTGAAGAAGATCGCCGAAAACGGCGGCAATATTCCTCAGGATTTATTGGACTAAAAAGTTAAAAACAAAACAGCGCGGGCTTCAGGCTCGCGCTGTTTTGTTTTTAAAACTCACCTTACGCAGTGTCGTTCTCCCGAAAGTACATCGGGACAATGTGAGCGGAGCGAAGAACCTCTACGATTGTTTCAGAGACCCTTCGCTACCGCTCAGGGCGACATAAAAGACATAAAGTGCGTAAGGTGAGTTAAAAACTACAAGAGGGGATTTCTACTAGACGTTATCGGAAATAACTCCGCAGGAGTGAAATGATTATAGAAAGAAAGCAAAATTAAATTTAACCCCGAAGGGGTGGGATGGTTTTGAGCACAAACCATGCCACAAGCCATGTCATCCCTTCGGGATTTGATG
>VFKN01000009.1 GCA_009885525.1 Anaerolineaceae bacterium
TCAATAGACGCTTCACTAATTCGCGCGCGTTCTCTTCCTGGATTGCGTTCAGTTCGATGTCTTCAAACATGCTGGCGTTAGTTTACTCGTTTATCTTTGTTCCGGGGGGAATTCAATAATTTCCTGCTCATCCCCGATTTATTGAGATGATACGATAATACTTCCAAATGCGCCAATTCCAATCACAGCACAGCAGCATAAGAAGAGAAACACCACTGCTAAAGGAATCAACACCGAGCCGGCTGCCTGTCCCCAGCCAAAGTTATTGACCGCTTTTGTGGCTGTGACTTGAAGGTAGAAGGAATAGATCGCAAGCCCGAAGGAAAGAATGCTGCCACAGAATCCAACATATGGAATAACCGCAATAAATGAAAGTACGACTGAGATTAATGCCATTGGCGTGGAAATTGCGGCAAATGCGTATGCCAGTTTCTCAAATGAACCTGTGCCGCCAAAAAGTTTTGCGATCCATTGGATGATCGCTATGCCAAGTGCAAAGAATAAGATCGATACCAAGCCTGCGATCGGAGCGCTGCAAATGCCGGTAAACAAAGTCGTGGCAAGTGTCGTAATGTCTGTGTTGCCGCCGCCCGAGGGAAAATATTGTTCAAGTCCGGGAATTGACGAAAGTGGTGAAGCAGCTCCCGTCGCAAGAGAGATCGTATTCACAACCGCCTGCGTTAATCCGGCGACTGTTCCCGCAATAAAGACCCAAATGAATGCGGTTTTTTGCGTCGCCTCGGGGCTATTTATGATCTCAACAAAAGACCGTTCATTGGGTTGAGTGATCGCTTTGATCCATGTTTGAATCCAGCCCATTGGCCCGGGCGTGCCTGATGACGAAGGCATAATTGGGGTGTTATCAAAATCATTCATAGTGCATTCTCCTTTTGAAATAGTTTTATCAATTGTAAGGTCAAAAAAATAAAAGTCAAGCGGGAAATTCGGGTGATTACCCGTAAATCTCCAAAATTATCCTATGGTACGCAGCGCGACATTTATGTCGCTTTACAAGACGAAAGCAGCGTCACACATCCAGCGTTCCCGTAGGGGGCGCGTTATATGGCGCGAGATAAATCTCGCACTACATCATGTTAAAATACACCGCAATGGAATTCTCAGAGAAGATTCAAGGCATTCTTGCCACGCTGCCAGCCAAGCCCGGCTGCTATATCTATCGCAACGCCGAAGGGGCAATTATCTACGTCGGCAAAGCGATCAGCATCAAGAACCGTGTGCGCTCCTACTTCCATTCTGATTCCAGTCATGACGGGAAGACGCGCCGCCTCGTGCGCGACATCGTGGACATCGAATGGATCGTGGTCGGATCGGAACTTGAGGCGTTAATTCTTGAGATGAATTTAATCAAGAAGCACCGCCCGAAATATAATATTCGGCTTAAAGATGATAAGCGTTATCCATACATAAAAGTTCATTGGGGTGAAGCCTACCCGAAGATCACCGTTACGCGGCAAATGGAAGAAGACGGCTCGCGCTATTTTGGTCCGTATACATCTGCGTGGGCGGTGTATCAAACATTGGATGTGCTGCGCAGAATTTTTCCGTATTTGACATGCGACCGCGAAATTACCGGCTTGGATAAACGCGCCTGTCTTTATTACGACATAAAATTATGCAACGCCCCATGTATTGGCGCGGTCAACAAAGAAGGCTACCGCCAAATGATCTCTGACCTGATGGAGTTTCTCAGCGGTCACAGCGAAGAGATCATTATCCGCATGGAAACGGAGATGCATAAAGCCGCCGATGAAATGCGCTTTGAAAGAGCCGCCGCGCTGCGCGATCAACTCAAAGCGATTGAATCGATTATTGAAAGGCAGAAGATCATCTTCGCCACCGATTACAAAGACTCGGATGTTCTGGCAATGGCGCGCACCGATGGCGAAGCCTGCGTGCAGATATTCTTCATCCGCGGCGGCAAGTTGATCGGGCGTGAGTATTTCATTCTCGAAGGAACTGAAGATTCGGCTGATAATGAAGTGATGGCGGAGTTCGTTAAACAGTTCTACACCGAGGCGGCGAATATTCCACAGCAGGTGATGCTGCCGCAGGAAATCGAAATTGAAGAAGCGAAGATCATCGGTCAATGGCTGCGGTCAAAACGCGGCGGCGAGAAAGTGGAATTCTTTGTGCCGAAGGAAGGTCAGCCGCACGACCTTGTGCAAATGGCAGCGGAGAACGCTACAGAAACATTGCAAGCCTTACGCTCGCAATGGCAAGCGGATGCGCACAAACAGGAAACCGCGCTGGCAGAATTGCAATCCGCGTTGAACTTATCCGCGCCGCCGAATCGCATCGAGTGTTATGATGTCAGTCACACGCAGGGCGTGGCAACCGTCGGCGCGATGATCGTCTTCGAGCAGGGCACG
Source organism: Anaerolineaceae bacterium (assembly GCA_009885525.1). Taxonomy (GTDB): domain Bacteria; phylum Chloroflexota; class Anaerolineae; order Anaerolineales; family Villigracilaceae; genus Villigracilis. Next base: position 2,391 of record VFKN01000009.1, read on the forward strand.
CCCGCGAAAAATCTGTATCGCAAATTTAATATTGAAAGCACGAGCATCGGCGCGCCCGATGATTTCGCATCGATGGAAGAAATGCTCACACGCAGATTTCGGAGATGGAAAGGTTCCCAGGAAACGGTTGGTTTCGATACGGCGGAAGATCATCGCCTACTCAACCACCAACCGGGGGCGAAAAAGGACGCGTCGTTCTCCTTCCTCCCTGATTTGATTATTGTCGATGGCGGCAAAGGTCAACTCAGCCGCGCAGTTAAAGTGCTTGAGCAATTTGATTTGTTTGACAAAGTTCCCGTGGTGGGTCTCGCAAAACAGGAAGAGGAAATTTTCTTCCCGCATAAAAGTGATCCACTGCTATTGCCGCGGCATTCGCAAGGACTCTACCTCGTACAGCGGATTCGGGATGAAGCGCACCGCTACGGGATTACCGCGCATCGTAAAAAACGCACGAAGTTGGGCTTGGCGTCACAGTTGGATTCGATCCCCGGTATTGGGCCCGCGCGCAGAAAGTCGCTCTTGAAACATTTCGGTTCTATGGATAAGATTAAGGCAGCAAATGTGGAAGAGTTAGCCGCAGTGCAAGGCATGACCCTTATTGCGGCGGAAAGCATCAAGGCGCATTTGGAATAGGAGTAAGTATGGTTGTAGAACAGGTTGTCATCCCCAAGGGAGTTTATAACATTCTGCGCAGGTTAACGGGACAGTCCCGCCCTGACGTTGCGTTGTCGCTTGCCATTAAAGAGCTTGTACGTTTAAGCATGAAAGAAACCAAAGCGCAGATAACAAATTTTGAAAGCAAGTATGGCATGACGTTTACTGAATTCGAGAAAGCTTGTGACGATGGCAGAATTAAAGACCCTTTTTCCTATGAAGTGGAAAAAGACGATTTTGAATGGGAAGCCGCCATTACAGACCTTGCGTCTCTTGAGGAAATGTCGCAATGGATCGTATGAACGCCGAAGAGTTTGAGACATACGTTATATCCATCTGTTCAAAATCTCCCGTTGTCGCAAGCGCGACAGTTCTAAATTCAGGCTTTACCTGGATGAAAATACGGGCAATATTAACAGACAAGAGTTTTGTTGATATTTCCTATAATCAGGAAACAAAAAAAACAACATTTGCTCAAATCCGCGATGACCGGCGCATATTTGGAGCAGACAACAAAAAAGGCTGGCATTGGCATCCTTACGAAGACCCAGAAAGGCACGACTTTGTAGAGGATGAAATTACCTTCGCGGAATTCTTAAAGAAGGTGGAAGAGAATATATCAAAATGAAATTAATCTGGATCGTTGATGACGACGACGAAATGGGACGCGCGATCAGCTTGATGCTTAAACTGCTCGAATGCGAAACCAAGCATTTTTTGCATCCGCGCCTCGCCGCGCAAGCCCTGCTCGCGGGCGGAAAACCCGACCTGATGGTGTTGGATATCAACATGCCCGAAGTCAGCGGATTGGACATGCTTGAGTTCGTGCGCCGCCGCAAAGAGTGGAAAAACCTGCCCGTCATTATGCTTTCCTCCGAAGCGGCGGATGTGATGGTTGATAAAGCCATGCAGCTCGGCGCGGATGGATACGTGATGAAGCCTGTTACAATTGACGAATTGGAAAAGGTAATGTCTCAAGCCTTTTACAGACATCTTGTATAAGTGAGTTTAATATGACTAAAATTTCAAAAAACAAAAAACAGACCAAATCCACAGAGAATGGTTCAAAAAGAGCCGCGCAATTTCTCTTTGCGATCTTCGCCGTCATCCTGATCCTTTCGATGGTGCTCTCGGCAGTTTCAAATTTTTAAGTAGGTTCGGAATGCTATAAATTCGCTCGCGCGGTGTAATGCCGCGCTTTATTTCGTTTTTTTACGGAGCGCGGACTTTAGTCCGCTGTAAATGAAAAGCGGACTTCTCTACCGTACACACAAACCCTAAAGGTCTGTTTTCCCTTCATAAATTCTCGATTAACAAGAAAGACCTTTAGGGTTTTTTATGAGGGAAATGTACGGTAGCAAAAA
>VFKN01000093.1 GCA_009885525.1 Anaerolineaceae bacterium
CAGGCTCAGGGCGACGCTTGGTTTTAGCCGAAGCAGTCTCCTGATGGCAGAGATTGCTTCGGCGGGAAGAACAAAAGCCCGCCTCGCAATGACATGGCTGAGTAGTTACGAAGATTAGCGGATAAAAATTTTATTGTGTGTAAACCCGATTTTTAATTAAATCCATTTAATCATCACATGGTAGACTCACGCATATGTCCAAACGCATTCGAAACATCCTCATCGCGCTGGCGGGGTTTATCCTGCTGGCTTTTCTGACCTACCAAATTCCGTATATAAAATCCATCGTGGATTGGCGCACCGAGAAATTCACGATCTATTTCAAGAACACTATCAACCCGATCGGCCCCGTACCGACGGCGCTACCGTTCACGCCCCAGCCGGTCACGTCAACCGCAGCTACAACGCCCACATCAACGCTTGTTGTTGATCTGACGCCATCCATTACGCCCACCGCCACCTTTGCCCCGCTTCCCGCGCAGGCATCCATCAAATCACCGGAGTTTGAACAACAAACGCCCAACAATTGCGGTCCCGCCACGCTTTCAATGATGTTACACATTTATGGCTGGGAGGGAAACCAAAAAGATATTTCAGACCTCGTCAAACCAATTGTAGGAGACCGCAACGTAAACCCCGAGGAACTGCGCTACTACGTCCGCACGCAAGCGGGCTGGCTTAATATGGAATATCGCGTGGGTGGGAATATCGAGCAGCTCAAACGCTTGATCGCGGCGAATTATTCCGTAATGGTTGAAAGCGTCACCTCGCTTGACCCGAACGACGCGCTCGGTCCCACAGACGATCTTTGGGCGGCGCATTATCTTTTGGTTACCGGTTATGACGATAGCACGCAGGAATTCACCATTCAGGATTCGTATCACGGACCAGATCTGAAAATTTCCTACTCCAAACTGCAAGAGCAGTGGCATGCCTTCAACAATTTATATATTGTGATCTATTATTTCCCGCAATCTGAAGAGGAGATAAAATCCCTGCTCGGCTCAGATTGGAACGCGGACACGGATCGTCAAAATGCGCTGGACGCCTCTCAAGCCGCGACGGTGACCAACCCCGATGACGCCTTTGCCTGGTTCAATGTGGGCAGCAACCTCGTCTATTTTGACCGTTACGAAGAAGCCGCGCTCGCCTACGACAAAGCGCGCAAGATCGGTTTGCCCTTGCGGATGTTCCGTTACCAATTCGGTCCATTCCTCGCGTATTTCCACGCCAACCGCAACGATGACCTGCTCGCCTTAACCGACTACGCCCGAAGTGTGACGGATATGTCCGAAGAAGCATGGTTGTGGTATGGTTTCGGTTTATACCGCAACGGTGATAATGAAGGCGCACGCAAGGCTTGGCTCAAAGCAGGCAGCATTAACCCCAATTTTTATGAAGACCAGGCACAAAAAGCACTGGATTTGATTCCGTAAATTATCTGTATCCAAAACGCATATTTTGTGTTTAACCAAACGGACAAATGCCAATGAAAATGACAATTTTCAACACCCCAATACTCACCCCCTTCCTGCGCTTGATTACGAGGATCATCCTGCGTGTCATCGGCTGGCGCGTGGAGGGGCAAATCCCTAACCTGCCAAAGTTCATCTGGATCGGCGCGCCGCATACATCCAATTGGGATTTTATGCTGCTGCTTGCGCTGGGATTTATCCTGCGCGCCAATCTGAAATTCTTAGGGAAAGCGGAACTTTTCCGTCCGCCATTTGGAGCCTTCTTCTACTGGTGCGGCGGAATCCCCGTAGATCGCAAAAAATCCACGGGGATGGTCGAGCAAACGGTGAATGTGATCAAAAATTCGAAGGAATTCATCCTCGCTGTCGCGCCAGAGGGGACTCGCGACCACGTCCGCAAATGGAAGACCGGTTTTTATCACATCGCGAAAAACGCGGAAATCCCGATTGTGTTTGGATATGTCAATGGAAAAAGAAAAGCCGTCGGCGTTGGAGATATATTCGCCCTGACAGATGATATGGAAAAAGATATGAAGGATATTCAATCTTTCTATGCTCAGTTGGAAGGGATTAATCCAAGGTGATTTTGTAAGTCGAATCAAAAACGCGTCCCTGATTTTTCAGAGACGCGTTTTGTGTTTATAGGTCAGGGCTATTTTGCATCCAACGCTCTAAACCTGTGGATGAAATAAATCGCCAGCGCAAACAGGACAATTGCATTGGCTTGATGGATGAGCGCAATGACAATGTTGACATAGGAAATAATGGTTAATATTCCAAGTGTGATCTGTAACACAACGACGTCAATCAGCCAGATCAAGCCTGTTTGGATATCCTGCGGATAGTTCTGTTTCTTTATAAAATAATAAACAACCGGCACGGCGATCAATCCCAGCCATGCCAGCCAGCGATGAATAAAAACGATGGTTTGCGGTGTTTCAAAAATATTGATCCATGAGTTGAATAGATTAGGAGGAATCCATTTGCCCATCATCAGGGGCCAGGTATCCGAAACATGACCGGCTTTGAGTCCCGCGGTGAATCCGCCGTAGGAAATTTGCAGGAGCAGTAATCCGATTGACCACGCGGTTAATTTCGAGGGCAGGGACCACTTCGCTTTTTTGCTCATATCTGGGAAGCCAAATTTATGTCCGAGGGCGGTCCACAGCGCGAGCGCGATCAGGGATAATGCGAGGAGTAAATGAAGCGTCAAGCGGATGTGACTCACCGAGGGGCGGTCGATCAACCCGCTGTACACCATGTACCAGCCCATGAAGGCTTGCCCGATAAAGAGCATGCCGATTGCAAAATAAATACCAAATTCCTTCCAGGGAATTGTTTTCTTGAAAAGAAAATAGAAAACCGGAATGGCATATAACAACCCGGCAAACCTCGCAATGAAGCGATGAAACCATTCCATGTAGAAGATGAATTTATATTCTTCCAGGGTCATGCCTGAATTGATTTTTATAAATTCGGGTGTGCGTTGATATTTGGCGAATTCATCCACCCACGCCTGTTGACCGATGGGCGGAACAGTTCCGCTAACGGGATTCCACTCGACGATGGAAAGCCCCGAGCGGGTAAGACGGACATAGCCCCCGAAGACGACAAGAAATGCGACGACGAAGGCAAATGTGAAAAGCCATTTCATCACTGCTGTGTTTTGCGAAGTATTGGTGTTTTTCCAATGAGTTTTTGACATATTGTATCCTCCGATTTTGAAATCGCCCGGATTATAGCATGTGCAGTCGGTCGGAGTGCCACTCCGACTTACGAAAGTGGGGATAAAAAATATCCGCCGGTGCGCTGCACGTGGCGGATATTTGGTGTCTTCGTTTAGAAATCAGCTGTTTTGCATTTGAATTAAGAGTTGGCGATAGTCACTCACATTTGGCGGATTCATCTGCACGATCTGGTTGATCACTTCGAGCGCGTTTTTCCTGTCACCAGATTGCATGAGAGTCTCGCCGAGTGTATCCAGCAGACTCACGGCTTCATCCATGCGTCCTGTGTGATGGAATTGCGCTGCAAGCACGCGTTTGAGAAGCAGATCATCGTGGTCTTTGATCAGGTCTTCAAGGAAAGGAATTCCCGCTTCGCTTTTGTGCTGGCTTTCAAGATGGGCAATGTAATTATCCAGCTCGCTCATGGCTTTATCCGACTGCGCCATGCGCAAGTTAAGATCAACCAATTGCTTGCGTACAAATTCATCATCGGGTGTGATTGAGCGGAGTTGTTCGTACACGCGCAAGGCTTGCTTCCAATCCAGGCGCTGCAGATCAATATCAGCCATGTGGTAAAGGATGTGTGAATTCCAATCACGGTTGGCATTGCCCTGCTGGACAACGCGCAAAGCGTTTGTATATGTTTTGCGCGCCATATCCAACTCGGCGAGGCGGTAATAGATGGCTGCCAATTCAAGGTATTCCTGAACAGCGTCATCAACCTGGCCGCGCGCAACAAGCTGATCGATCAAGCGATTGCGGACGCCAAGGTCCATCGGTACAAGTTGAATGATGCGCTTGAATAATTTTGTCGCTTGCACCACTTCGCCGCGCACGCTGTAAGCATGTGCCACAACGCTGAATTTTGCGATCGCATCCTGAATTTGACCTTCCTTCTCGAGCAGGTCGCCCATTAGGGTGTGTAATGGAAGATAGGTCGGCGCATGCTGCACTGCATCATAGGCTTCATCCATTGCGGAGCGCAAGCTGCCCATGCGCGCCAACTGATTGATGCGGGACATCGAATCAAGTATGGTGCTCGATTGCACTTGCAGGATCACATCGGCAAGCGGTTGAGGCGCATCACCGGCTTCCGGCTTCGGCATTTGTTCACGCGCTTTATGGAGCTGCTCGCGCCAATCGGGACGCATAAGCAGTCCATTAACGTTCTCGCAGACTTTGCGCAGGACGGTTTCATCTTTTTGATTCTGATGCGCTTCGATCAAAGGCTCATATTGCTGGCGGATTTCATCTGCCTTGTCAGCAGGGACGGTGGTTGAATCGGCAAGTTTTAAGGCTTCGAGATATTGCTGTGCAGCCTCTTGAAACTCGGATCTTTTCATATGTATTTGACCAAGCAGTAGGCGTGTGCCAAGCGCATAATCGTTATGCTTGACGGAGTTCTGTAAAAACCGCTGTGCGCTTTCAACGCGTTCCCCGTTCAAGCGTAAAAGACCCAGGGCAAAATATAACGATGAATGGGTGAAGCCCGCTTCGAGCGCACCTTCCATTTCTTCCGCGGCTTGCGCTTCATTTCCTTTGGATTGTGAGTCAATCGCCTGGCTGAGATGCAGGATGGCTTTGGTCTGCTCCGCTTGCTGCATGGAGAGCGCGCCCGTGCCGCGCATGATCGCAGAAATTCCGCGCCGTTCCTGCGCCGCAGGGCTGTCATCTGAAAATTCAAAGAGCAGTTCCGCGAGCTGGGTTAATGCTTTTTGACGCGCTTCTGCAACCGGATTGAGTCCGGCGGATTGCGCCGCGGTCGGCTTCTTCAGTTCTTTTACCTGCGCCATGCGGATCGGTACCGTTCCGCCTTTGCCGCGCATGGGCTTGGGAAGCAATTGCCCCGTATTGAGCAAACTCAGCGCTTGTTTAACTTCCGGACTGATTGGGAAAAGAGATTGAGCTTTCGCAACCATCTCTTTTGATTTTTCAAGATTACCTGAACGTTGAAGAATGCTTGCAATCGCAAGATATTCCGTCACTGCCTGTTGAGCGTGACCGAGCCTCTCGTGTACCTGCGCCAGACGAGAATGCGCAATCGCGTTTTCGGGATTCAAATTGGTGACACGCACCCAATTCTCCAACGCCTTTTCGGTATCTCGCTGCTTCAAAAAGAGATCGCCCGCGCGCAGGGATGCTTCCACGGCGGTTTTCAATTCGCCCATCCGCTCGGAAATTTGCGCCACTTTCTCCATCGGCACCGGATCATCGGCTGAGATCTTCGCAACATGCATGTATATCTGCAAGGCCTCTTCAATGCTGCCGAGCTGATAAAGCGCAAGCCCCAGGCTGTTCAACGCCTTGGGGTGATCGGGAAATTCCTGCAGGGCGCGGCGATATGCCGAGACAGCCTTATCCCACTCCTGATCCCAGGCAGCGGAGTGACCTTCATTCATTGACTTTTGGAATACTTCTTCTCGTCCGGGCATAATGTTCCAATTCTACTGGCAAATAAGATTAAGATTCTTGCTCAATTATAACCGCGCAATTTTTTCTGCGAATGGTCCGATTGTGTGATTATTCTAACACCTGCACCCATCCTTCAGGCAAGTTGAGCGGTGCGCGCCATGACAGGTCAGGCTTCCAGTTTTCCCAATCTTTATCAAAGGGCGGCTGTTTTGCTTGCAGCAATTGAACGGCGCGTTCCCCGCGTTGATAAAGTTCACGCACCTGTTCCGCCGTAAAAATGCCGCCTGCTTGGGCCTGCTGAATCTCATCCTCATCCTTCCAACTCCAGATGGAACGATCCGCGCTGACGATAATGTCCAGCAGTTGATCCATGTGATCGAATCCCAGCGCCTTGCGGCGCATCGGTTCTTCCAAATTAATTTTCCAATGGTCGAAGAACATCTCATTCCAAATCGCAACGATTGTGTAACCGGAGCCGGGTTGAATCAAATACAGCGCGTCACCAAAGGGCCATTGATCTTTCCTCAAGACCCATTCGTCGGTCTGGATGCGGATGTTTTCACCATCCAATGTGTGCGGCCAGAAATAGGGCGTCCGCGGCGAAATATATAGCGCGGAAAAATCCGGGGAGTCCTGTACAACGCGCATTGCAACGGCTGAATACACTTTATTACGCAGCACTTCGCGGACAACAATGACTTCGCCGGGTTCCCAGAGTTTCATGGCTGTTATTTCAGCACTTGCATTTCGCCCCAACTCTTTCCGGCGCGGGCTTCTGTAGAAAGCGGAATGCTCAGCGGGTAGGCGTTTGACATCGTTTCCTGTACAAGCTGCGCGGTCTTCTGCAATTCTTTTTCAGGACATTCCAACACGAGTTCATCGTGTACCTGCAAAAGCATCTTAGCCTTCAAGCCCGCCGCCTTAATCGCGGATGGGATTTTGAGCATGGCGAGTTTCATAATATCCGCTGCCGTACCTTGCACCGGCGCGTTGATCGCTTCGCGTTCTTCGCGGTTCTTCAACTGTTGATTGATCTTACTTTGCAGCGCAGGGAAATATCTGCGGCGCCCAAGCAGCGTTTCGACGTAGCCCTGCTCGGCGGCGATTTTGCGCGTTTCATCCAAATATTTTTTCACACCCGGGAATTTCTGGAAATACGTTTTGACGAATTCATCCGCTTCCGCGAGCGTGAGATCGGTGGAGCGCGTCAACCCGAAAGCGGACATGCCGTAGATCAACCCGAAGTTAATCGCTTTCGCGTGTCGGCGCATATCTTTTGTCACGTCTTCGTTCTCGATTCCAAATACCGCGGCGGCGGTCGTGACGTGGATATCTTCACCCGCGCGGAAAGCGTCCAGCATCATTTCATCTTTCGCCATGTGCGCGACAATACGCAATTCGATTTGCGAATAATCCACCGAGAGCAGCACGTTGCCTTCATCCGCGATAAATCCATTGCGCACGCGGCGGCCTTCTTCGGTGCGGATGGGAATATTTTGTAAATTGGGATTGTTTGATGAAATGCGCCCCGTCACCGCGCCGACCTGATTATAAGAAGTATGCACACGGCCTGTTTGCAGATCAACAGCGGCGGGCAATGCATCCACGTATGTTGATTTAATTTTTGCGAGTTCGCGATTCTCAAGAATCAAATCTACAACGGCATGTTTTCCGCGCAGCCCTTCAAGCACATCCGCAGATGTGGAGTAATGTCCGCTGGCGGTTTTTTTGCTCTTATCAGGCGGATCGAGCCGCAGATGCGTGAACAGCACATCCGAAAGTTGCTGTGTGGAATTAATATTAAACGACTTGCCGACAGATTCGAAAATTTGCTTTTCGATTTCAGCAATACGTGTTTCAAGTTTTTTGGAGAATGTTTCAAAGAACGGCAGGTCAAGGCGAATGCCGATCATTTCCATATCCGCAAGGACATGCACAAGCGGCATTTCCATTTCATTAAGCAATGCTGTGCCATTCGCGCGCTCGAGGTCTTTTTGCAAAATGGGCAAGAGGCGCAAAGTTGTCTCAGCATCCGCTGCTGCATATGGAGCGACCGCTTCAATTGAAACATCCGCCATGCTGATTTGATTCTTGCCTTTGCCAATTAATTCTTCAATGCGAATCATCTCTTCGCCAAGACGGGCGAGCGAGAGATTCTTTAATCCCAAATTGCGCGAGGATGGATCAACGATGAATTCAGCCAGCATCGTATCAAAGGTTAATGGCGCAACTACAAGTCCATGCTTCGCAAAGACGATGTAATCATATTTTGCGTTATGCGCCACCTTGCCGATCTTCGCATCCGTCATGGATGGCGTCAACGTGGCGATGATTTTTTTGAGTTCAAGGTTGTTTCCTGATGTGTGTCCAACTGGGATGTAATACGCCTGGCCTTCTTTAATCGCCAGCGAAATGCCGACGATCTCGGCTTGCATTTCCTCGGTGGATGTTGTTTCAGTATCAAACGAAATGATATTCGCTTTCGCAAGTTCTTTAGCAAGATCATTTAATTTATCTTCGCTATCTATAATAATTACATCAATATTCGATGATGGCGCCGCAGAGAAAACAGCCTGCGGTTCATTCACAAACATGGAAATCTGTCCGCTTTTGGTTTTTGCGGATTTAACCTTTTCGGTCGGCTCAGACACGCCAGAACTGATCGCAGAAACTTTGGATAACAGCGTGCGGAATTCCATTTCCTTAAAGAATTCCTCCAGCGCGGTGCCATCGAACGGCACGACCTTTGCGTGTTCAAAATCAAATTTGATCTTCAAGTCTGTGCGAATGCGCGCAAGATCATAGCTCATGTACGCGGATATTTTATTGTCTTCAAGTTTGGTCTTCCAGCGCTTCTCGACCTGCTCGATATTCTCGTAGATGGAATCCAGCGTCCCGAATTTTTCGAGCAGCGCGACCGCGGTCTTTTCGCCCACACCTTTTACGCCGGGGATATTATCGGATGTATCGCCCACGATTGCTTTGTAATCCACCACTTGATTCGGGCGCACGCCCAACTTCTTGATGACATCCTCATCGGTGATGTAGGTATGGTCATCGCCCGCGAGATAAACCACGGTGCGTTCATTGACGAGTTGCAGCAAATCCCTATCGCCGGTGATGATCTTTACGCCGAGTCCATTTTCCGCGGCGATCTTTGCCACCGAGCCGAGCACATCATCCGCTTCGAAGCCTTCCATTTCAAGGCGCGGAATGTTGAACGCGTCCACCATCTCGCGGATGCGCTCAATCTGCGAGCGCAAGTCGTCGGGCATTTTTTCGCGCGTGCCTTTATATTCGGGGAAGATTTCGTCGCGGAAGGTTTTGCCCACATCAAATGCGACGGCGAGATATTCGGGTTTTTCCTGTTCCAAAACGCGGACGAGTTCGCGCGCGAATCCGTAAATTCCCGCAGTGGGTTCACCTTTGGAGTTCTGCCAGCGCTGGCTGCTTGCGCCAGCGGTTAAGGCAAAATACATTCGGTAGGCTAAAGCGTGACCATCGATTAGATAAAGTGTAGAGGGCATGGTTAATTGGGTAAGAGAGGATTTTGAATAAAATAAAGCGCAAAGTGATTATACTCTGCGCTTCCTATTTTAGTTGTGCCTATTGCATCACAATAAATGTTACTTTGGTTTCTATTCTTAACTCACCTTGCGCAGTTTGTAATCCCGAAGGGATGTCAGGATTATAGAGAGCATACAGATATTCAAATCCCGAAGGGATGGCATGCTTTGTGCCATAAAAACATGACACCTATTTCGACAGGCTCAATACATCGCCTTCGGGGTTATTGTGTCAATCTTATGCATATCTATAATCAGTAGATCACGAAAACGTAGTAACGACTTCAGTCGTTCGGCTAAAAAGCGACTAAAGTCGCAACTACGAAGTCTTTTCGTGAAGTACTGATAATCATTTCACTTGTTTCGACAGGCTCAACACATCGCTTTCGGAGTTTTGCTTGCGTAACGTGAGTGAATTAGAGTCGGCACGCCTGATTACTTTACATTTGTTGGCGCAGGCTCGGGGATTTGATGCGTGCCCGCGATGAGCGGCATATCTGCCATGTAGTAAGCGTGTTCGTATGCCGTATCCGCGCCGCCTTCGCCGGTGATGGGTTCGATCAACTCGTTGCCGTTTGAATCCACGCCCGAAAGAATATGCGCGGAAAGCGTGGCCATTTCAGCGATGACCGGCTGCATATCTGTGCCGAAGGGCATCGCTTGTAATTTCAGCGCCTTCTCCAGGAGTTGCTCTGCCCAGCCATTCATATTTTCAGTGCAGATGACCACATGCGCGCTGTGGACTTTTATATTCGCGGTTGCATCCTGTGCCTGTGCGGCGAACTTTGCGTGTGAAGCAACTTCCACAATGTAGCCCTGCTCGGTGTATCCCGGGTCGCCATTGAAGAGCAGCCCGTACCCATCACTTGGATCATCGACTTTTCCATTGGCATTCCAATCTTTGTATTGAGGAGACTGATCGCCGGTAATTTGATTAATGATCTCTTCCGTTTTCTGGGCGACGAGTTTTTCATTTTTACTCGCAAATGCTTTCTGTAATTCTCCAACGTTTGTGTTTAAGTCATTTGCTGAAACCCATAAGCCTTGAATGAGCGCAGTTTGATCGGGTGCAGTAGCAAACGCGACTAAAAGATGCCTCACATGCAACAACGCCAGCGGAGGAAATACCGAAGACGCGACAACCTCCCCCGATGATTCATCGGGTTTCGGGTCGTTGTTCGGCTCGACGGTGATCTCGATCTGGTCGAACGCTTCGAGGATATTCTTCAGATTCGAGTTGATGAAAACCAGCTGCCCCTGTCCGCTGGCATCCATTTCGATTGCGCCGACGTTACGCCGCGTTTCTCCGCCCTGAGCGAGATACCAAACCTCGTAGTGTGTACCAGATTTGGGGGCGGGCAGTCCCGTTACCGCGATGGTGGCTTTATCCAGCACATTGTTAAAATCGAGGTAGGAGACTCGCCCCAGAACTTGTTCGTTTATATTCGCGTTTACCGGCGGCGAGAACCAATATCGGTATGCCGCAAAAGCAAACGCGAGCAGGATCAATCCGCCGAAGATAAAATTCCAATTGAATTTTCGCGGTTGGTTTTTATCAAGCGAAAGTGTGCGCGCTTCTTTTGCCATTTTGGTTGTGTGGGTCGAGAGCGTTTGACCATTGAAGACAGCGACATATTCATCGGCTAATTCTTTTGCGGTTGAATAACGGATCTCGGAATTTTTGGCAAGCGCGCGGTCTATGATGGCTTGAACATCAGGGAGAATGCCGGTGATGGGCGGCGGGGGATCGTTGAGATGTTTCATCAACACGCCGAAGGTTGACTCCGCGTCGAAAGGAACTGCGCCCGCGAGCATTTCATATAACATCACGCCGAGCGAATAGATATCCGTTTTGCGATCCAACTTATCGCCGCGCGCCTGTTCGGGACTCATATACGCGGGCGTGCCCGAGACTGTCCCCGTTGAAGTTTGGATGGCTGCATCAAGCAAGCGTACCAATCCGAAATCGGTTAGCACCGGCTCGACATCTTCCGGCAAGGGCTGGTCGGGGTCAACGGGTCCGCTTGCGGAGCGTAATAAAACATTCGCGGGTTTTAAATCGCGGTGAATCATGTTTTGGCTGTGGGCATAATCAATGGCTGAAGCAAGCGCGGAAATGATGCGCGCCACCATCGGCTGCGGAAGTTTTTCTCCGCGTTTGTGCAGGGCTTTGAGATATTCCCCCATTGTCGCGCCGGGCACATATTCCATGATGAGACAGGGCTGTCCGTCCACCAGTTCATAATCAAAGACTTGAATGATGTTCGCATGGCGCAAATTTGCGACCACGCGCGCTTCACGTTCAAAACGTGTGCGGTTGTCGGGGTCTGCCTCTACGTGGTCACGCATAATCTTAATGGCGACTTTGCGGTTGAGCGCGGTGTGTTCGCCGAGGTAAACTTCGGCCATGCCTCCGCGCGCGATAAACTCTCCGACTTGTACCTTACCTAAAGTTTTTCCAGTCCAGTTTGCCATTTGGGAATTATACCCGATGTATAATTTGATGAATATAAAACCCAGCCCCGACAGGTTTTCACAAAATTCTGGTTGATCAGGTAGTCTCTGATTCAGAAGAGCTGCGATTGAGTCTGTGCGCGATGAAACCTGTCTGGTCTTTTTATTAGGAGTCAAATGATAGTTACCCTTGAAGAAAAACTGCGCGAGTATTTATCCGCGCGCGGATTAAAACTCGCTGCGGCTGAATCCTGCACGGGCGGTTTGGTCTCGGATCGCATTACGAATATTTCCGGTTCATCAGAATATTTCATGGGCGGCGTGGTATCTTATTCGAATGAAGCCAAAGCCAATTTGCTCGGCGTCGCGTGGGATACGTTGAACGTATACGGCGCAGTCAGCGAAGCAACCGTGCGCGAGATGGCACGCGGCGCGCGAAAAATATTCGATGCAGATATTGCCGTATCGGTCAGCGGTATTGCGGGTCCCGGCGGCGGCACGCCAGAGAAACCTGTCGGCTATACATGGTTTGGACTTTCCACAAAAGACGGCGAGTGGGCGCGTCATTTCATCTGGGATGGCGATCGCATAAAAAATAAACAACTCTCCTCCGAGGCCGCGCTGCAATTTATCATTGATTATTTGGAAGGTAAACTTGAATAAGATCGTTGTTATGATTTCTGCCAACGCCGAATGGCGCGTGGTTAAAGAGATTTATCCAAACCTTGAGATTCAGCAATCCCCTTTCGGTGAATACGCAGATATTCAACCTGTAACTCTCTTCCACGGCGGCTGGGGGAAAATCTCTGCGGCGGCGAGTGCGCAATATGTGATCGACCACTTCAAGCCCGACTTGTTGATCAACCTGGGAACCTGCGGCGGCTTCGCGGGACGCATTTCCACGAATACGATCATCCTCGTCGAGCGGACTCTCGTCTACGATATTATCGAGCAGATGGGTGACAGCGCGGAAGCGATTGAAGATTACGCAACGGATATTGATCTTACATGGCTGTCCGACAATGATCCGGCGTCCATCGTCCGCGATCTCTTAGTCTCCGCGGATAGAGACATCGTGGTCGAAGATATTCCCATGCTGATTCAAAAATATGACGCCATCGCCGCGGATTGGGAATCAGGTGCAATTGCATGGGTTGCGCAAAAAAATAATACACGTGTATTGATTCTGCGCGGCGTCACTGATCTTGTCGGCGGGGATGGCGGCGAAGCGTATGGCAACATCGAGTTGTTTCACGAACGCACCAAGATCGTGATGAAAAATCTATTCGACCTGTTGCCTGAGTATTTATAGTTGCGTGTATAATCCGCGCATTCGTCACTGCTAGATTTTTAATCGTATTGGAGGAAACATGTCTGAGGAAAATAAAGAAACCAAACCACACGTGAGTTACGATAAGCTTGAGCAAAAGATTCGCGCAAGCCTAACCGATGCGGATTCTTATACACAGCGCAATCAAAAACTAAACTCCGCATTGACGATCACCACCATTGTTGGATCAGCATTGACTGCATTCCTTACCGCCATGACCGCTGCGCAAGGTCCCGTGGTCATTCAAGGGCTATGGGATTGGCAGGGAGCATGTTCCCTTGGCGCAGTCTTAAGCATCATCACGACTATTTCCTCTGGAATAAGCCAGCAAATGAACATCAGCCGCAAGTTGGTCGAAGGCAGTCAATGCGTGGGACGCTTGCGCGCGCTCGAATTGGTCACCTCCACAAAAACGCGCGATGTCAACGAGATTACAAACGAATACGCCGAAATCCTGCGTACTTATACTGAAGTAATAAAATGACTCTACTGCAAAAAGGTCTTTAAACACGAAGGCTTGTACTGAGCCTGTCGAAGTGACACAAAGTACACGAAGGTTTTAATTAATGAAAAGGCTTTTCCTTTGTATC
>VFKN01000092.1 GCA_009885525.1 Anaerolineaceae bacterium
GATACAAAGGAAAAGCCTTTTCATTAATTAAAACCTTCGTGTACTTTGTGTCACTTCGACAGGCTCAGTACAAGCCTTCGTGTTTAAAGACCTTTTTGCAGTAGAGTCAATAATAAAAATAGAAACTGAGAAACAAGATTATTGGATGGGAATCGCCACCACGCGAAAACCATAATCGTTCCACGCCTTATTTGGGCGCGAGATATGGAAGAACTGCCGCCCCGTAACCCGCTCGACAAATTGGTTGAGATACCAGGAGCCGCCGCGAAATGCCAGCCATTCATAATCTTTGATGAAAAAATTAGCCTGCCACTCCCAAACGTTTCCAGTCATATCCATTACCCCAAACGGACTTTTCCCAAGCGGATAGGCATTGACCGGCGTCGTATGACCAATTCCGCTTTGTTCCACATTTGCCCGCTGTAAGATCATCTTCAACGATGTTGTTGCGCTGCCTGCCTCATCCCAGGGATAACGGCCTGCGGGAGTCCCGCCGCCTACAGCAGCAGTCCACTCCATATCCAAAGGCAAACGAATTAATTGCGGTCTCAATTTGAAATTTCCCCTGCCCTCAGGTAAACGATCCCAATTCTGCAATAACCACTCGCAATACGCGTTGGCTTCATACCATGAGATCCCCACCACAGGATGATGCGGATTCGATCTTCCAAAATCCACGTGATCCCAAAAGCGCGGCAACAATATTTTTGATTTTGCTTTCGCGAGTTCTTCCTGCACAAAATTTACGCCTGTCCTACCCCAGTTGGGCATTGGGTTGCAATTTTCATCAAACTTCAAAAACTCCAGCCAGTAAACCGGGTTGGAAAAGTCAGGCGCATTCAGAAAGCGTTCATACTGCGAATTGGTAACAGGATATTTTCCAATCCAGAAAGGATGGGAAACTTTTGAATTTTCCTGTACAGGGATTTGAATGAAGCGATGGAGATCAAGCCCTTCAATAGTACGAGCAGTCGCTTTCGGATCCACATTATTTTCGGGGATTTCGATATTTAATGCAACCGCGCGGACGCGCAGGGATCTGATCAGTTTTTCGTGGGCATTCGGGGTGAAGTAATCCGCCCAATGTAATTTCTTTAAACGCTCAAAAGACGGCTCGCATTCATCCAGCCGCAAAGGGATAACATAAATCGCGCCTTCGGGTTTTTCATCCGCCGTATCCAGCGCGCGCCGAATCTCTTTGTTGACGTAACCCTCTTTGGCAACCGAAACTTTGGAAAGGCAAATGATAATTGCATCCGCGTCGCGCAGGCCTTTGCTGATCTCAAAATCAAAATCCTGACCAGGCAGCAGGTTCTCTTCATCCAGCCAGGGGTCGATCCATTTTTCAGCGGAGAGGCGCTTATATAGCTCGCGCACAGCGGGCTTGTCTTGTGATGCATGGCAAAGGAAAACGCTGAGAGGTCGTGTCATAAGAATAAATAAATTATACGTCAAATTTGTATTGGTAGAGTTTCGCTTATAATCACGGCATGACCGATCTCTTTGACCACGCCATGAATGAACGCATGAAAACCGAAGCGCCGCTTGCCGCGCGCATGCGCCCGCGCACGTTGGATGAATACATCGGGCAGGAGCATATTGTCGGCGAAGGAAAATTATTACGCCGCGCCATTGAAGCCGACAAACTTTTTTCGTCCATCATTCTTTGGGGGCCGCCCGGCACAGGCAAGACCACGCTTGCGCAGGTCATTGCCAACACAACCAAGAGTCACTTCACTACTATATCCGCAATCCTTGCGGGCAAAGCGGATCTGCGCGTGGTCATTGATGAGTCGCTTGAACGCAGACGCTTGCACAATATCAGAACCATTCTTTTTGTGGATGAAGTTCACCGCTGGAACAAAGCCCAACAGGACGCGCTGCTGCCCCACGTTGAAAATGGAACCTTCACGCTGATCGGCGCGACGACGGAGAATCCATACTTTGAAGTCATCAAGGCGTTGATTTCGCGCTCGCGTGTTTTTCAACTGCGCAATTTGAATCAAACCGAAACGGGGATATTGATTGACCGCGCCCTCACCGATAAGGAACGCGGCTACGGAAACAAACGCATCGATTTCGCCCCCGAAGCGCGTACTCATTTAATCGAGATTGCCTCAGGCGATGCGCGCAACGCGCTCAATGCAATTGAACTGGCCGTCGAATCCACTGCGCCCGATAAAGACGGCGTCATTCACATCACACTGGATGTCGCGCAAGAGTCGATTCAGCGCCGCGCGGTTTTATATGACAAAGACGGAGACGCGCACTACGACACGATCTCCGCGTTCATCAAATCGGTGCGCGGGAGTGACCCGGACGCGGCACTCTACTGGCTGGCCAAGATGATCTACGCGGGCGAAGATCCGCGCTTTATCATCCGCCGTTTGATCATACTCGCGGGCGAAGATATCGGTCTCGCAGACCCAATGGGACTCGTCGTCGCGGAATCTGCTGCGCGCGCATTTGATTTCATCGGCCTGCCCGAGGGAATTTATCCCATCGCAGAAGCGACGTTGTATCTCGCGACTGCGCCAAAATCCAACAGTGTCGGCGCATATTTCAAGGCGATGAAAAAAATTGAGGATGAAGGTCAAGTCTCTGTGCCGCGTCATCTCGCGGATGGAAATCGCGATGCCGCCGCGATGGGGCATGGCAAAGATTATGTGTATCCGCACGACAGCGAAGGACATTTTGCTCCGCAGCAATATTTGCCAAAAAGATTATTGGGGACATATTTTTATAAACCGTCGAATGAAGGTTATGAGTCGCAGGTCAATGCGCGGCTTGAGATGTGGCGCGAAGCCCAGCGCAAAGCCTTGAATATCGAACGGACTGAACATGTCCCCGATTTGAGCGAAGAGCAGATTGTTGAGATGAAGAGGAAGATCAAGTAATGGATGAAATTCGCTCGTGGCTTTATATTGGAAATTATAGCGATACGCAGAACAAGAATCAACTTGACTTCAAATCGATTCGAGCCATGCTGCAGCTTGCCGCGCCTGTGAAGATGGCGGGGATTACGTCGCTCTATCTGCCTGTCAACGACATGTCGCCCATCAAACACGAACATCTCAAACAAGGTGTGGAGTTTGTGCTGGCGGAAAAAGAAAAGGGAAGCAAGACCCTTGTGGCATGTGCGGCGGGGATTAACCGATCCAGCACATTTTGCATTGCTGCATTAAGGGAAGCCGAAGGATTATCCCTGCTGGATGCATTCAAAGAAATCAAAAAGAATCATTCCCAGGCCATGCCGCAGGAACTTGCCTGGGAATCACTTTGTAGTTATTACGATGAAAAAATATCCTACCTCGACTTGATGCGGGTTTCAGCACAATACTATTAACTGATGTTACGCTGTCGTTCTGAGCAGAGCGAAGAACCTCTACAATTATCTCGGAGACCCTTCGCTCTGCTCAGGGTGACACGCCTAAAGTGCGTAACATCAGTTATTAAAAAATCCCCAGCATAAAAGGTCTTTACTACATGAAATTAAATTATCGCGCAGATATCGACGGGCTACGAGCCATCGCCGTGCTATCCGTCATACTTAATCACGCCGGAATCAGCCTCTTCGCAGGCGGATTTATTGGCGTGGATGTATTCTTTGTCATCTCGGGATATCTCATCACGACCATCATCATGCGCGAAATTGACGCTAATGAATTCTCGCTTGCCAAATTCTATGAGCGCCGCATCCGCCGTATTTATCCTGCGCTGTTTACAGTATTACTGTTTATCATCATAGCCAGCGCAATCCTTTACGATGCGCACAATTTTGAGTCGTTTGGGAAAAGCCTGATCGCAACCACCTTTTTCAGCTCAAATATTTACTTCTGGACAGAAACCGGTTATTTTGAAGCGCCCGCCCAGATCAAGCCCTTGCTGCACACATGGTCATTGGCGGTTGAGGAACAATACTATATCGTTTTCCCGCTGCTGATGGCTTTTCTTGCGCGTTACTTCAAACCCCGAATCCGACATATCCTCGCGGGCATGGCC
This sequence comes from Anaerolineaceae bacterium, assembly GCA_009885525.1. Classification (GTDB taxonomy): domain Bacteria; phylum Chloroflexota; class Anaerolineae; order Anaerolineales; family Villigracilaceae; genus Villigracilis. The sequence goes on from VFKN01000092.1 coordinate 4,003, forward strand.
TTGCTATCATTTGTATGGGATATCTATGCATTACAGAACGATCCGTCCGGCGCATTTTACTTCGCTCACCTGCGCGCCTGGGAACTGTTGATCGGAAGTGTGCTGGCGCTTAGCCCTTTTCCCACGAAAATAAATTCTTCCATTCGCAATTCTCTTTCACTAATCGGTCTTGGGATGATTGCTGCGCCGATCTTCCTCTACACCGAGAATACCGCCTTCCCTGGATTTGCCGCCGCAGCTCCCGCCCTTGGAACCGCGTTGATCATCTATAGCGGCATCGAAGATTTCACTTTCGTCAATAAACTGCTCAGCATTTCCCCGCTTGTTTTCATCGGAAAAATATCCTACTCTCTTTATCTTTGGCATTGGCCCCTCATTATCTTTGGAAAATATTATGCCATCAAACAATTGACCTCACTGGAAACTGGCGGGCTACTGGCAGCAACCTTTTTGATGGCAACGCTTGCATGGCAATTTATAGAAAAGCCATTCCGATCAAAAAATCTATCCAGTAGTTCCAGCATCTTTCGATATGCTGGAGCCATTATGGCAATCACCGCAGGCATTGGCGCGCTCATTTATTTTAGCGGAGGCCTTCCTATCCTGCAAAAACAAGGGGTGACTTACGAAATAGACCTGCACTATACAGAATGCAATTTTACAAGCGATGCCAAATCGCTTACGTTCTGCTCAATTGGTATAAAAGCGAAGACTCCCTCTTTTTTACTATGGGGAGATTCCCACGCAAGCGCTCTAGCCAAAGGCGCAAAATTATCTGCATTTCGAAATAAGGTCGCGGGGCAATTAACCTACGCTACCTCGTGCCCACCGTTGCTTGACATGACGCCGAATAAAAGGGAAGGCTGTATTAAGTTCAATAATATGACCATGAAATATATCGAAGACCATCCTGAGATAGGCACCATCTTCCTTGCAGGAAGATGGACAGTTTATACAGAAGGAACAGGCTACAAAGAGAACAAAAAGTTCAAGCTGACAGATACAACATCCAGACCATCTGCAAATAAAACAAATGAGGTTTTGTTTGCAGATGGTCTGGAACGGACAGTCCAGAAATTACTGGCGCTAAATCGCAAGGTCATCATCATTTCGCAGGTGCCTGAAATAAAGTATGACGTTCCATCAGCTTATTTCATTGCACAGCGCACCGGAAGAGACATTAACAATCTCATTGCACCTTCATTGGAAGACTATCTATCCCGAAACAAAAAGGCTTTCCTTACCATCAATATGATCCGTAAAAACGACAATATTCAAGTTATAGATCCCTGGAAAGTATTATGCAATGAACAGCAATGTTTTGTGGTCATTGATAAAACGCCTCTTTATGTTGATGCCGATCATTTATCCACTTTCGGCTCCAATTACATTTCTCATATTTTTGACCCGATTTTTAAAGAACTGGCTAGCCATTAAAAGATTTATGATGATTCATTATGATTCATTATGGAACTTTCCTTTCACATAAATCGTCATAACATAAATCAATTTAAGAGGCAACCAATGACAAAAATTACTTTTTTTACTATGATAATTGTGAGCGTTATCCTCGTGGCTTGCACTCCTGTTGTCATAAATACACCGACCACTACGGATGACCCAACAATGAATAACCCTGTCAGCAGCGACGACTCAACTCCCCCGCCAAGTGGCGACTTTCTTCCCAGCCCCGCGGATTCGAAACTCAGGCGCGACACTGCCAATCTTGAGTCAACAGAATTACTCACTCTGGAAAGTTATCCGCTGCAATTTACGCTTGTGCTCAATGGTAACCTGCCCACCCCATGCAATCATTTGAGAATAGCGGCCAGCCCGCCTAATGCGCAAAACAAAATTGAGGTTGATGTATATTCGGTGATCGATCCGAATACGATGTGCACGGAAGTGATTCAACCCTTTGAAGTGAATTTTCCACTGGGCAGTTTTCCCACTGGTCACTATACCCTTTGGATCAACGGGCAGCAAATCACGGAATTCGACGCGTAAAACACTTAAGAGTCCACTGTAAAAACCAATTAAACACAAAGGCACAAAGGGATACAAAGGAAAAGCCTTTTCATTAAATTAAAACCTTCGTGTACTTTGTGTCCTTCGTGTTTAAAGACCTTTTTGCAGTAGAGTCACTTAACGTTCAACATCTAATATCGGGCGGCTGATCCTCCCCACCCGCGCATTCGTCAACTGGATCAAATCCTCGACCGGCAGTTGGATATCCAATCCGCGCTGTCCGCCCGAGATATAGATTTGCTGGTATTCCTGCGCAGCAGAATCAAGCACGACTTGAAAGCCTTTGTTGATTAATGCAAGCGGCGAGATTCCACCTGCCTGTAAACCGGTCAGCGCCTCTGCCTCGCGCTCGGTCGGCAGCGACATTTTCTTTTCCCCTAAAAACGCCGCAAGTAATTTCAAATCCACCACGCATGTGCCGGAAATCACTGCCAGCACAGGTTTCTTTTTTTCGCGTGTGGTGACGATGGTCTTAAAGACCTGTTCAGCAGGCGCGCCGATATGCTGCGCAGCTTCCAGCGCGCCGAGTTTTTCAGCGGGCAATTCATGCGCAGTATATTTCACCTTACGTGCATCCAAAAATCTCGTGACATTATTCGTGACTGTCATATTGTATAAAATCCTGTACAATTATAAACACATATAGAAGGAGGCTGACATGCCCGAGTCAGAATCTGATAGACTAAAAAAACTGCGCGAAAAACAACTCAGGGAGCGCGACCCGCTTACCAGCGAACGCAAGTTCCAACGCAATATGTCCGTCAAAGAAAAGCGGATGCAAAAACCCATCTCGCTTGGAGATGATTGGCGCAATATCCCGTACGTTGTCAAATACCCATTGTTTTCATTCATCTTCGGCATCATCGGCACGATCATACTCGTACGCTTATGGGACTGGCAATACGCGGTTTACGTTGGCGCAGGCGTGACCATTGGACTTGCCATCTTCGGCGCGGTGTTAGGCAACGCGATTGACCTGCGCGAAGATATCAAGAAACATCTTAAATAGGAGACTGTATATGATCACCTCAAATGTATTAGCGCAATTCGATCTGCTAAAAGGGCTGCCCGAATCGCTGCTGAAGGCTATTGCCTCTCTTAGCGAAGAAATTTCCGTAAAAAAAGGAGGGGTCATCTTCCGCGAAGGTGAGAAAGCCGACAAATTACATTTCCTTATTAGTGGCAGTGTAGCCCTGCGCGTCAAACTTACATCGCGGCCCGAGAGTATCACTGTTTCATATATCTCATCCCCATATCAAAGTTTTGGCTGGTCGGGTATTGTCGCGCCGAACCACTATACCTCCAGCGCAGAATGTGAAGAAGACTCGACTTTAATGATCATTTCAGCCGCGCCGTTTATGAAACTGCTGGAGCAAAATCCCGAAGAGGGATTCAAAGTTATTCAACGCATCGCGGAGATCATCGCCGACCGCCTGCGTAATAGCAGGCAAGCCCTGTTGAAAACAATCTAGATTTTTTTCTCAACCTTGACCTCTTGCGAAAAGCGCAGGAGGTTTCTTTGAAAGTTCAATGCTGCTTCATCGTATTGACGTATCATTTATATAAACCTACGTAGTAAAATAAGCGCATGAAGTCATCTAAAGGCGTCATCACAATCGAAGATCTAATCGCACAACTGCCGGAAAAATATACAGACGCAGACCGTGATCTGATACAACGCGCTTATTTGGTGGCAGAGGAAGCGCACCGCCCGCAGAAAAGACACTCGGGGGAAGCGTATATCAATCATTGCATCGCAGTCGCAAAGATTTTATCAGACCTGAAAGTGCCGCCCGAAGTGGTTGCCGCCGGCCTGCTGCATGATACCGTAGAGGATACATCCATTACGCTGGATAATCTCAGCCGTGATTTTGGGGGAACGATCGCAACCCTTGTAGATGGTGTGACTAAATTGACTCACCTGCCGCGCGTCTCACGCGGCGACCAACACGCCGAAGAGGGTGTCAATGGCAAACAAGAAATTGAAGAAAACCAAGAAGCGCCCGCACTATTAGGGCGCAAGGAAGATATTGTCTCTGAAACATTGCGCAAGACGTTTATTGCCATGGGGAAAGATGTGCGCGTAATGTTCATCAAACTGGCCGACCGTCTACATAATATGCGCACACTCGAATATATGCCCGAGCACAAACGCAAACGCATTGCCAAGGAAACACTCGAGATTTTTGCCCCTGTTGCAAATCGATTGGGCATTTGGCAGATCAAATGGGAACTTGAAGACCTGGCTTTCTCTTATACGAACCCTGAAAAGTATAAAGAGATCGCGGACCTGCTTACCGAAAAAAGGCCGGAACGCGAAGCCCAGATGGAAAAAATAAAAATACATTTTGCGAAACTGCTTGAAAAGCATCATATCAAATCGGAGATCAGCGGCCGTCCAAAGCATATATATTCGATTTACAAAAAAATGGACAAGAAAGGCAAGTCTTTTGACAGGGTGCTGGATGTACGCGCGGTGCGCCTGATCGTGGAAGATATTCCATCTTGCTACGCCGCGCTCGGCGTGATCCACACGACATGGCGTCCGATCCCCGGCGAATTCGATGATTACATTGCCGCGCCAAAAAATAATTCTTATCAGTCATTACATACCGCCATCTTTTACGAAGACAAGCGTCCGCTTGAAATACAGATACGCACGACCGATATGCACATGAAATCTGAATACGGGGTTGCAGCACACTGGCAATATAAGGAAGATGCAAAAAGCAACAAAAGTTACGAGGCCTTTATCAATTCGCTGCGCTCAATCGTGGAAATGGAATCAGAGGCATACGACGCGCATGAATTCATGGAATCCATGCGCGTTGATGTATTCCAGGACCGCGTATATATCTTCACCCCACGCGGAGATATTATTGATCTGCCGGTCGGCGCAACCCCGCTCGACTTCGCTTACCACGTTCACACCGATATTGGGCATAACTGCCGCGGCACGCGCGTCAATGGGAAACTGGTTTCACTTAGCCATGAATTAAAAACGGGGGATCAAGTTGAAATCATTCTGGCAGCCAAGCGGGAAGGCGGCCCCAGTCGTGACTGGTTAAATCCAAGTTTGGGGATGGTGCGCACAAACCGCGCGCGTGCCAAGATCAGAACCTGGTTCAAAAAGCAGGAAGATGAGATCAACCTTACACAGGGCCGCGGCGCACTTGAAAATGAAATACGAAAACTTGGGTTGAACGAAAACGTAAATTTTGAAAAGATGGCGCGCAGTCTGAATTTCAAGACCCCTGACGAAATGTTTCTGGCGCTGGGCAATGGCGACCTGACGATCAATAAAGTCGTCAAGCAATTTGCGCATGAAGAAGAAGCAACAGATGAAATTTTCAAAATAAACCCGTCCGCCGCTTCAAACACATCCACAGATGCAATCGAAATGGTCGGATTGAAAGGCATACTTTCATCCATGGCGCAATGCTGCAACCCGATGCCCGGTGACCCGATCGTCGGCTACATCACACGCGGACGCGGCGCGACCATCCACCGCCAGGATTGCCCGAACATCGTGCAAACAAAAGATCGCGAACGCCTAATGCGAGTCGGCTGGGGCCATGCAGAAAGAACCTACCCTGTACCAATATATATAAAAGCCCATGACCGCCCCGGCTTGGTAAACGATATTTCAAGCCTGCTCCTGGATGAAAACATTAACATTACAGACGTAAACGTTAAAATGAGCGAAAAAAACATCGCGAATCTTCGCCTTACAATTGAAGTAAGAGATATCACCCAGCTCAGTCGCATACTCACCCGTATAGATAATCTTCCCAACATTATGGAAGTACACCGCGTAAAGCCGGGGTAGTGAAAATCCAGATTGCCAAAAGCATTAGACAATTTATTAGGATTCGCGATTTAATGAACATCCCCGATATTTTCAAACGCAATATTTTTCTGCTGGTATTTGCCCTCACCTTTATAGTTTACGGATTAAGCGCGGGTATAAAAATAACCCAACAATCAAAAACTCCCCAATATGTGTATTTAGCCTATTCTTTTTTACACGGTAAAACAAACCTTATCTTAGTACCTCACAGTAAATTCGACTTAATTTCCTTTAAAGACAAATGGTATGTTATTGGCGGAATCTCGCCAGCACTTTTGTTGATGCCATTTGTGGCTGTTTTTGGCACAAACTTCAGTGATGTCTTCTTTGGCGTTTTTATAGGCGCATTGAACGCTGCACTGATGTACTCCCTGCTATGTCACCTTGTCGAAAAAACTTCAACACGGATCTGGTTGATCATTCTATTCGCCATAGGCACATCCCATTGGGCGCTGGCAAGTGTTGGCTCAGTTTGGTTAAACGCCCAGCTTGTAGCATTGTTGTTTATGATCCTTTTTGTTCGAGCAACGATTGAGGATAAAACCTGGCTGGTTTATGGCTTGGGCTGGCATTTCTTGCCCGCCCACCGATCATAACTGCCGCGCTTTTTTATTTATCCTATACCGTCTTACGTGAGCGCGCATTTCAGCCTTCATTAAAAAAATTGATGCCATTTGGGTTAATGCTACTCGGAAGCATAATCGTAATGCTCACATACAACTATCTTCGATTTGGCAATCCGCTTGAATTTGGATACACATATATTCTCGGCACAAAAGCATTGACTGATACTTATAAGTTAAACGGCGGATTCAACATCAAATACATGCCCTGCAACATGTATGTATCGCTTTTAGGAACTCCAAATATTAACCTGCATCCCATTCCTACTGTTAATGAAGTATGTGACTATCTTAACCCGATCGTCAGTACTTTTGGTAAAGCCTCCAGTTTTTTTAATCCTCTTGGGATGAGTATGTTCATCGCCACACCCGCTCTGCTGCTAATCTTTCGCGCGAAATTACGCAATGGGCTACTGGTCATCTCCGCATGGATTGGAACCATCAGCGTGTTAATCCCAATTTGGATGTACCACGCCACAGGATGGGTTCAATTTGGATATCGTTTTACCACGGACTTTATGGTGTTCCTGTTTGTCCTGCTTAGTTATGCTGTTAAACAGACGGGCTATCTCGAAAAAATATTAATTGGATTATCCATTATTATGGGCGCGATCGGGTTGTATCTTATATACTACACGACTTTTGGATTACTCTGGAATGAGATGTTCAATAAGATGTTCATTGCAATGGCGCGAAAGATATACCATTTTGTCTTTTGAAATACAGGGTATACCCAGTGAGATTCGTAAAACATAACGCCCTGAAAATTATTGCGCTCCTGCTTGTGCTGGTATCTATCTCTTTGCGTATAGCTGCCATCCCCATTTCAAATCACGACCTGTTCACATTTAATCTACTTTGGTACGAAACCTTATACAAGCACGGAATCGCTTCGGCCCTAGCAACAGATTTCGCCAATTACACTCCCCCATATACATATTTCCTTGCACTTGCAACTTTCACACGCGGCTTCATTTCCCCGCTGACTGCCATCAAGTTAATCCATACAAGTTTCGATTTGCTTGGGGCTTTTCTCATTTATAAGATTGTCAAATTAAAGTATCAACAAAGTGATATTCCAGTCCTCGCGGCCGCGATCTATTTCACAGCGCCCACGGTGGTGATCAATAGCTCATATTGGGGGCAGGCAGATTCCCTTTATACAACCTGCCTGCTGGCTTGCCTATATTTGCTCATGCTCGAAAAACCTTTTCCTGCCCTGCTCATATTTGGCATGGCATTTACTTTAAAAGCACAAGCCATTTTTTAATACCTTTTCTTTTTGTCCTCGCACTCCGCAAAAAAATATACTGGCTTTATTTTGGATTGATTCCACTTGTCTACCTGGTTGTTGTCTCACCTGTAGTCCTACTCGCTAGACCGCTGCTTGAGACGTTACTCATTTACACAAAGCAATCAAATACTTTTGACAGCCTGACCATGAATGCGCCAAATCTATATTATTTGCTCCCACGTGAATGGCTGGCGGTGATCGTTCCGCTTGGCATCTTGATAACAATGATCGTTGTTTTGTATTGGTCAAATTCCACAGCGAAAAGCGGGATAATGCTCGATCATCAAAACATGATCTTCCTTGCACTTATCTCTGTTGCATTAACGCCTTATCTTTTACCCAAAATGCACGACCGCTATTTTTATCCCGCCGATGTATTATCCATTGTGCTCGCATTTTACATTCCAGCATTATGGTTCATTCCCATTCTTTATCAAATCATTTCCATGACAGCCATCTCCGGGTTTCTCTTTAACGCCAGTCCAACAGCGATCAGCATGGTGGTTTTGCTAAATTCGATCACGCTGGCTTTTATCTTAAAGAGGCAAAGAATAATTACGAAACTGGATGGGATGGAACAAAAAAAATCCCATTCGATTTCGTGGACCGCCGCGATTCTTACGCCCACCATTTTATTCGGCTTCATCTTGAGTTTTCTTCTCACCCCGAATTTCTTACGAATCGCTTATGCCATGCCAACCACGCAAACAGAAGGCTCCGGTTTTAACAAATCGGAGCGCTTCCACTGGGCATCTGAAACGACAACCTATTTGGGCAATGACAAAAAATCGTATATCTCACAAATCTTGAATTTGAAAATGGCAAGCCTGTTTTCAACGAACATGAAATTAAGATAATTGATTCTGCGAAGAAGATTATTCAGACGGTATTTAACATTGCGCGAATATCTTTGTTGGGGTTATTCATCTTTGCTCTGCTTGCGTGGATGGGAGATCGACAATCATCTTTACGTCACGGAATTATGCGGGGCGGATGGTTGGCAATCGGGCTTGGAATCTTATTTGTGTTGGCGGGTATATTCGTGGGAATGATGGGCGCGTTTTTCCGGGATGCGGTTACACTCGCGCAGTTATTACCGATCCGCGTATTGCAATCTGCGTGCGTGTTCACATCCATCAGCCTGGCGGCAAGCGGAATCGCTCTTGTAAAAACTCTGGAATGAATGGTGTATAATACCGCCCGCTTTACGAATTACCCTCGCTGGTGTAAAATGCGTGCCTGTCAGTCGAGACTTTGGAGACTGCTTATAGAGGAAAAAATGGATAAATGGCTTTACCGCGCATTGATTGCGCTCGCGATCATCGGCGTGGCGGTTTCAATTTATATGACGATATATAAGCTCACGTCAAACGACGCAATGTGCCTTGGCTCGGGTGATTGTTCCACCGTGAATGCCAGCCGCTATTCCGAAGTCAACGGATTTCCCGTGGCTTCAATTGGAATATTGGGTTATGTGGCAATCCTTGCCACACTTTACTTTGAGAAACGAAACAAATTCTTTAAAGAGAATGGCACGCTGATGCTTTTCGGCATGGCGTTGACTGGTTTTCTTTTCACTGTTTGGCTTATTTATGTTGAGATCGCATTGCTCAAAGCGCTCTGTCCGTTCTGTCTTACATCACAGGCTGCAATGACTGTCATTTTCATCATCGCGGTCATACGCCTTATAAAAAACCCCCAATCTTTTTAGGAGGAAGAAAATGCCCCGTATTAAATGTCACTATATAGATTGCGTGTTCGTAGACGAAGGTTACTGTTCCGCAGCAGCCGTGGAGTTGGATCCCGACACGGGATGCGCCACCTACTCTGCCTCAGAAGAAAGCGCTAAAAAAGCCGACGACTGGGACGAAGAAGAAGAATCAGAAGACTGGGAAGAAGAAGATGGGGATGAAGAAGATGATGATTGGCTGGATGATGAAGACGAGTTCTAGCCCGCTTCATGTTTAAAAAAAGACAAAATAAAAAACCTTCCTGTTAGGGAAGGTTTTTTATTTTGTAAATTGATACAGCAACACCCCCGCAGCAACCGCGATGTTCAAGGAACTTGAGCGTCCGCGCATGGGCAGGGAAACTGTCACATCGCAAGCGGCGGTTTGTTCGGGGGTTAATCCCTTTTGCTCATTGCCAAGTAATAACACCCACGGCGCTTGCGGAACAAGCGTTTGATAATCCATCTCCGCTTTGGCAGATGTGCCAATAAGTTGAATCTGCTCCTTGCGAGACCATTCAAGAAAATCAGCGAAAGAAGATTGCACGATCGGCTGCCAGAATATCGTTCCCATGCTGGCGCGGATCACGGTGGGGTGATACAACTCGACACCGCCTTCGAGCATAAAAAGAATATCCACACCCGCCGCGTCGAGTGTACGCAGGACTGTACCGACATTGCCCGGATCTTGCGGCGAGACCAATGCAGCGGCGCGCATGAAGGGTTTAATATCAGCAAGGGTAGTCCGCTTTTGACGAACAACAGCAAGGATGCCCTGCGGGTTTTCCTTATCTGCCAGAGACTCCATGACAGGAACAGAGACCGATTGAGGGGTGACCGGAAGGCGGGCAAGCATTTCCCGCGCGAATGAACTCGTCAGCAAGTCCGGGGCGTAGAAAACGGATTGGATATCCCAACCGGCTTCGACGGCTTCGCCGACATGCAGGATTCCTTCAACGAGAAATAAACCGGTTTCAAAGCGGGTTTTCTTCTGACGCAAAGCGCGCGCCTGTTTGATAAGTGGGTTGGACAAACTGATGATCATAACCATATGTCGATTGTATCCGAAAAATAAAAAGTCCCGCCGTGCGGCGGGATTTTTTACGAAACACAATTATTCTTTGACGACTATAAGTTTTCCGTTCATGCCTGCTTCAAGATGTCCTTCGATACCGCAGGTAAGATAATATTCGCCAGGCTCGGTCGGGGCAGTGAAGGTGACAGTTTGAGTTTCACCGGGCAACACTTCCACTTCCCAATAAATATTCTCTTCATCTTCATCGCCGAATTTATCGCCGGCGGTTTTGCCAAGTTTGAAAATCACAAATTCATGCTGCACTGCACCGTCATTCTTGGCGGTGATGGTAATTTCCTTGCCGGCAGGAACAGTAAAACTGTCAGGCGTAAAGTGAAAATCTGTAAAGGCAACCTTGATATCGGTTGGTGCGCCGCTCAAGCCGCCGCAGGCTGAAAGAACCAGGGCAAGGCTCATGAGCAATACAATGGGGAAAAAATTCTTTTTCATCGTCACATTCTCCTTATATGATTTTAATTTTTTCAACAGCAGTTTACAACAACTGAGGATATAACGCAATGTTAAAGCGCATAATTGTTAATTATTCCACAAACCATGTATGTTCGCGGCATTGCTTAAATCAAAAAGGACACAGCTGGTCTGTGTCCTTTTATTTTTTAGAAAGCGATTATTTTCCTATTTCAGCCAGTGCTGCCTTAATTTCCTGCTCAAAGACACTAAAAGGCTGAGCGCCTTCGAGGAGTTTTGTCTTCTTCTCGCCATTTACCGTATAGGACAAAATAAAAGACGGCGTGGCTTTAATACCGGCAGAAACGCCGTCATTTCCATCCTGCGTAACAAGTTTCGAGTAAGTACCGTTGTTGAAACAGGTGTTGAACGTACCCATATCCAAGCCAAGGGTATTGGCAAAGGCTGTCAAACGGCGGTCGGTATAAGCGCCGACATTTTCGCCGGTCTGGTTGGCGAAGATCGTATCGTGCATTTCCCAGAATTTATCCTGATCACCGGCGCAATAGGCTGCCTCTGCTGCTGCACCAGATTCAACGCCAATAAACTCGCCATAGGAATGGTAGGAAAAATAAACTGTGCCATCTTTTACATAGGTATCCATCAACTGCGGTTCGGCGTCCTCATAGAACTTACGGCAGAATGGACATTGAAAATCGGAATATTCATCAATTTTCACTGGGGCGTCGGGATTACCTGCCGAGTTGAATTTGGCATTGGGGCGGGAACGCGCCTCGGCGGTGGAAATCTCGCCGACCGGCTTGAAATTTGGGTAAATAAACAAAAAGGCGAGAAAGATTGCGCCAATGCTGATTAGTCCGATTCCAAAAAACCTTCCGCGCAATTCCTTGCGGCGGATCTGTTCACGACGTGTTTGTCGCTTGCTCATTTCTTTTGTATTGCTCATGCTAGCTCCTGTAGTTATGATTGAATTGTCTATAACATTACAAGTGATAATCACCCGCTTCACGAAGTGACTGTCACTTCAATAATTTTAATTTTGCCATGTGAAAATGGATTTGTCCAGTAAAGCGTTAATACTCTCTTATTTTATTCGCGCACACGCGCGTCCATCCAGGTTGTCATTGTTTTGAATACTTCGTTCTTCTCAGGTTCGTTATGAAGTTCATGATAAGCGTCATCCCATAATATCAAGGTGCATTTATCTTTTAATGCGGCAGCAAACTCAGCGCTGCCGGCGGAAAACGTAATACGATCGGCTTTACCATGCATTAACAAAAGCGGAAGTGGGAATTCCCCCGCATGTTCAATCGTCCATTGGGTTGCGTCCAACATAGTCTTGCCAAAACCAAGTGCGACCTTGTCATGCACAAGCGGATTAGCCTTGTACATCTGCACGACCTTTTCATCGCGCGAAATCGCTGCAGTTTCTAATCCACTAGGCATGGCAACCTTGGGCATTAAAGAACCAAGTACGCGGACAGCCATTATTTTTACAGGTTGTTGCTCCAAAGCGCTACGCAGAGCTGCCCCAGTGGCTATAACACCTTTGACATGCGGCTTACGCTTCAAGCTGTAATGCAGAACAAGCAGCCCGCCCAGGCTGTGACCATAAAGAATGAGCGGCAAGCCGGGATAACGCGTGCGCGCTTGTTCGAGGAGCGAGTCGATATCCTGCATGAAATCTTCGACGGAGGAAACATATCCGCGCGCGCCGCCTGAGCGCCCATGCCCGCGCAGGTCTGCGGCGAAGAGGGTAAATCCCTCTTTGCCAAATGCTTCGGCAACGTGAGCGTAACGCGAGCTGTGTTCGCCCAATCCATGTACAAGGCAAACAACGGCTTTGGGCTGTGCAACAGTCGGCTCCCAACCTTCAGCAAAAATATTCAAACCATCTTTTGCTTTCCAATTCGTTTCAAAGTGTTTCATGGTTGTTCTCCAATGGTGATCTTAAATTCGCATTGATGCGCGCCCGCTGCGCGACATGCGCGTTCTTCGATATCGTGCTCCTGCCCATCTGCCCAAAATAAACATTGGCGGATCAAACTAAGGGTCACAAAACATATCGGGACGCCGTCGGATTGATCCAGGGTGGCGGGAGAATTTCGGTCAACCAGAAGCAGATCGAGGTCTTGAATATGGACCGCGACATTTCCCGGGGTGGCACTCAACATGCGGGCAAGCAATTCCAGCGCAGGTTTTCGTCGCATGGATTTGGGGAGTCCGCGAATTAAAACAGATTGCGCTTTAAGCCCGAACGCGGAGTCTTCCAATAAACGCGCCCACAGTTTTGTGCCGATACGCAGAAGGATACTGCGCGCGCCGCGCCCATAATACATGCGCAATGCGGCTTGCAAATGGGCATATGCGCGCGCCGAGCGGATATCATCCAAGCCCATAAAGTGGGTATGATGTGCCCATTCTTCCGGCAAGCCTGCCTTCGAGAGAACCGCTGAAAGTGTATCGTGACCTAATTCAGCGGAAAGGGTTTCGACAAATCGAAACATGACGCGTGCGGGGAAATCAACTTCAGCCATGGATCACCTTATGATATCGGATAGACCAACACGGGAAAATATTCGCCCGTGCGAACAAAACCTATTTTTTTATAGAGCGCTAAAGAAGCGGCGTTGTCGTGCTGCGTATTGACGGAAAGCCGCTGTGTGCCGGTTCTTTGAATCAGGTCCTGGGTCAACGCGCTGCCAACTCCCCTACCCTGCGCTTCAGGTTTAACCGCAAGGCGGGCGAGATGTGTGCCGCGCGAGTTTCCGGTGCTGATCTGATATCCGATGACGCCTGAATCATCTTCTGCAACTGTCGCGCTTACAGAAAGTGAATGCGCACGTTGAAGCGCATCGGCAGTGTTGTGCCAAAACCACCCGAAGGCTTCAATATCTATATTGGCGATGGCGGATATATCGTTATCATGCATAGGGCGAATGCGAAAATCCTGCGGCGCGGAAAAAGATGGAAGACGGTCAATCATTAATTCAAGCAGCACGATGTTTTGTTTTAATTCAAATCCGCTTGACAACAGAAGATTTTGAAACCATTGCTTTGTAGCAATTGAAGCAACCTGTGCCTGTGGACTAGCGCGGCTGATCTCATTGCGTGCAATCTCCCAAACAGCCATCCATGTTTCACGCGGAGAGAGATGCGGTTGGTGGCCGAAAAATCGGATCCATGCGACGCGCGGCGGGTCTTCAGGGCAAGCCAGGGCTGCGGTGACGCGCCCGTATTCTTCCAGCACCCAGTAGTTGGGTGCGCCGATCCATTCAAGCGGAGAACGCCAATCCAAATGGCGGTGAATGTTCGCCTCATGAAAGATGAGACTGGAAATCTGATAATAATCTTCAGGCTCCACATGACGAAGTTGTGTGTTGAATTTGATCATTTAATAAAGCGCAGGAAAAATTTCATGATACGTTCAAAAAAACTTGGATTCTTTTTTGCTTCCATTGATCCCATCATTTTGAATGCAGATTCTGTGACCTTGCCTGTTTTGAGTTTTATAGCGGCGGATGATTTCAAGACCATCGCGCGCATATCACCCTCATCCACTTGCGCAAATAACGCTGCGGAGCGTTCGTAAGCAGACACGGCTTCATCGTAGCGATAGAGCGCTTCCAGTGCAGCAGCCTGATTTCCCAATGCCATCGCCTGTCTTTTGATATCTTTTATGCTTTCAAAAAATTTATCAGTATTGAGCGCGGCGTCCAGTGCGTCCTGCGGTTTGCCGGCCTGCAAAAGAGCCACGCTCATGTTGTTCTTCGCTTCGGCGGCAGACGCTTCATCCCTGGCAAGGATATATCCTTCGGCGGCTTGATGAAAAAGAGTTGAGGCTTCATCAAAGTCTGCGTTTTGAAAAGATATTTTTCCTTTTTCGTTTAACTGTGAAGGGTCAAGGGTCATGGCATCTTCCTGAATTTATTATTTAAGTAAGTCACGCTTTTAGCGTGACTGGCAAAGTATCCTACAATGTAATGTCGAGTAAGCCTTCGGCGACGGAGCGTAATTTTTCCCTGGACATGGAGCTGAGTTTCATTGCCAATTCAATGTACGGACGATTGACAGGCTGGCAGACAAAGTCCTGCATTTCGTCAGAGAGTTCAAGGAATTTTTGAATGGCGCGCTGGTTGTTCATCCACTGCCCGACAGGACCGTTTTGATCAAAGAAGGCTTCGATGCGGCTTCCCATCACCGTGATAATGGCTTCAAGCTCAGGCATTGGGATGGGACGTTCGCCTATTTCATAGGCATTGAGGCGCGAGCTTGGAATACCAGTCTCCTGAGAGATGTGACGGATAGACATGTTAACCTTGTTACGCTCCTGTCGCAAAAGCGCGCCGACCATACGCTGACGCAATGCAATCAGCTGCGCAGTGTTCACTGTTTCGGGGATCGCGGGTACATCCGAACGTGTCTCATTCCCCCAAAATTGCTTAATCGGGAGCTTGAGATAATAGATAAGCGTTTCAAGTTCGGGCAGGGAAGGGGCGCGGCGTCCCTCTTCGTAAGCGCGGAAAAGACTCGGCGAGACACTGATCGCGTCGGCACATTCTTTTATGGTGCGGCGCTCCGCTACACGCGAATCACGAATGAGCAAACCAAGTTTCTTTTCGCGTATGGTAATTTGGGCGTTGTTCATGTGTCCTCTAAAAATATCAGGCGAATATTCGAATGATGGATAATTTCACTTTTCTTCTTACAAACGCAGACCCTAAAGGTTTTTTTAGACAACAATATATTTCGATTGCGAAGGAACCTTTAGGGTCTTGCTTTTAAGCAACTGCGATTATAGCAGAGTAACTCAGCGCCGGTTTTGAGCGGGCTGCTTTGTAGCAAATACTTCCGCGCCGAGTTTGAACCCCGCCGCTTCAAGACGCGGCGTGAAGTTGGGACGAATACCCGTAGCGCCTGTCTCACCGAGTACTTTGCCTTCGGTCGTTACACCTGTTTGTACGAATTTGTAGATGTCACTCAATACAATGATCTCGCCTTCCATGCCAGCCACTTCGGTTACATAAGTTACTTTGCGTTGTCCGTCTTTCAAGCGCGACTGCTGCACGATCAAGTCTATCGCTGAAGAAATTTGCTGGCGCACTACTTTGAGGGGCAAGTCCATGCCGGCCATCAGCACGAGAGTCTCAAGGCGGGAAATAGCGTCGCGCGGCGTATTCGAATGGATGGTAGTCAACGAACCGTCGTGACCGGTGTTCATCGCTTGAAGCATATCGAGGGCTTCACCGCCGCGGCACTCGCCGACAATGATTCTGTCGGGGCGCATGCGCAAAGAGTTCCTCACCAATTCGCGGATGCTGACCGCGTGCTGTCCATCCGCGTTGGCGACTTTGGTTTCCATCCGCATAACGTGGTCTTGTTGCAGTTGTAACTCGGCAGCATCTTCAATGGTGATGATACGTTCATCTTCGGGAATAAAGCCAGACATCACATTTAGCAATGTAGTTTTACCCGAACCCGTTCCGCCTGAAATAACGATATTAAAACGGGCTCTCACACAGGCGTTTAAGAAGTCCGTCATTTGTTGTGTCAGCGAGCCGAACCGGATCAGATCTGCTGCCTGTAATTTATCTTTGCTGAATTTACGGATCGTGATGGAAGGTCCGTCAATGGAAACGGGACGTATCACCGCGTTGACGCGCGAACCATCGGGCAGACGGGCATCTACAGTGGGAGAATCCGAGTCTACGCGACGGCCAAGCGGAAGGATGATGCGGTCAATGATCCGCAGTACATGGTCGTCATCGTCAAAAGTGACGTTGGACTTGATCAGTTTTCCTTTCTTTTCGACGAAAACTTTTTTGGGTCCGTTGACCATGATTTCAGAAACATCGGGGTCGTCCAACAAGGTTTGGATGGGACCAAAACCCTGCAGGTCGTTCATCACTTGATCGAAGATCTGCTTACGCAAGTCTTCGGGTAATTTGACCTGTGTTTGTTGGAAGACCTGCATCATATTTTGTTTAATGAAAGCGTCGCGCTGGGCCTGCGGTATACCTTCCGATTCAAGCACGCGCATCATGGTATCGGCAAGATATTTTTTTAAGCGGACGAGGTCCTGCCCGGTAAGGCGAGCTGGGCCAGCAGCGGGAGATTCGTGGCTTTCCTGATTTGATTGATTTGATTGATTTGCTAATGAACTAAGTCTTGTCATTCCGTCACAGCTCCTTCATCATTATTGTTGTCAGGCGAGACCCAGACGATCTGTGAACGCTTGACCGCCAAAAACGGAGCGTTGAACAAAATTTTATCATCTGCGCCGTGAATGGTTGCATTGGTTATGGCAATGAATTGCTCATCCAGTTCCAGTTCGCTCTTCAAGCGCTCTCCCTGGCGGACATGCACCAAACCGCGAATTAAATGTGTGGTAGTTTGAATGATTGCCGCTGTCGGCAATTTTGTCACAACATCGGTATAGAACTTCCCCTTCTCATCATATTCAATGCTCATGGATATACTCCGGTTTCATTTGTTAACTCACCTTACGCAGTGTCGTTCTAAGCGGTAGCGAAGAACCTCTACGATTATCTCAGAGACCCTTCGCTCCGCTCAGGGCGACACGCCCTAAAACGCGCAAAACTGCATAAGGTGAGTTATTAAAAACTTATTGTGCTCGTAATTTACGGGCAAGAACCGACATTTCCCTGGCGATATCCTTGAATACAAAAGCCGCCGTATCGGTGGGAAATTTTAATGAAAATGGTAAATGGTTATTATTTGCAAACGTAAAATTACTTCCCAAAAACGGAATGGTGAACTTGATGTCAATACCCAGGATTTTTTCCACATCCACCTTGCTTAAACCTTCCAAACCAACTGCGCGGTTAAGAACTGTGAAAATGGAATTTGGGTTTACGTTTTTGCTCTTTAGATATTCCAGCAAAGTCTTGGTTAAAGTCACTGCGCTTAAATCAGTGCTGACAACCAATGTTACCAGATCAGCATGTTGAATGAGCGGCAGGGAAATTTTGGAAAGTGAACGCCCGATATCAACCAGGACGTAATCATAAGACATTTTTAAAGTGGCAACAATATCCCAAATGCGGCTTACATTGAGATGGTTGCTGCTTTCAGGGTCGGGACAGCCTGCAAGCAGGTGGAACTTCCAGTCTTTCATTGCAGGCAATTGGTCGCGAAAAAAATCGGGGGTGATGTCAGCTGCCGGCATATCCGCAATGGCTACAATATTGTGCAGTCCATCATACCCGACGATGGGAGCAACCGACCCAATAGGCAGAACCATATCCAAAACAGCAACACGCGCTTCCGGCTGACTCTGCGCGATGTTCATGGCAATATTTGCAGACAATGAAGATGTGCCAACTCCGCCTTTTGCACTTAACATGAGCATCAACAAACCACCCTGCCTGGCGGTTGCTGTTGTAATTCCAAGCAAACGATTAATTGTCTCGCTAAGAGAGGAAACAGCCTGACTCGATTTGATAATATATTCACTAAAGCCTGCATCCAGGCAGGCTTTAATGCGGGCAGGGTTCGAGTCGCTACTTAATGCGATCAGGGGCATGTTCGCAGTACGCACATCCTGTTTTAATTTTTTAGCGATTTCCTCAACAGATAGGTCTGTAATAGTTGGATCAATGACAGCAATATTGGGACGATCACGCCACGCATAGATCAGCCCCTCTTTACCTGAGCCAGCCTGAATGACCTCATATTTATCGTGCAAAGTACGCGCAATAAAATTGCGGCTGGCTACATCTGCATCAACAATTAAGATCTTCTTTTCAGGCATGTCTTCCTTCCTTCACAAAACAATCGGGCTTACGATTCGATGGGCGGCATTAAATATCCCAACCCAGAACGCGTGACAATATGACGCGGGGAGTGGGCATCCTCTTCCAGTTTTTGGCGCAGGCGCGCAATACTCACCCACAAAATTTCCTTATCATTCTTATATTCCACACCCCAGACGCTGGTGAGCAAGTCTTCGGAAGTAAGTATCTTTCCGATATGGTGCGCAAATTGGAGCAGCAGGCGATATTCGGTCGCGGATAGTGAGACGGGTTCTTCCTTAATCCAAACTTCTGCGCGCGCGAAATCGATCTTCAATTTGTCATGTGTAAAGAAACGCGCCTGCCCGCTGTCTGTAATGGGTTGCGCACGGCGTAATACCGCGCGGACACGCGCCAATAATTCGGTGGCAGAAAAAGGCTTGACGAGGTAATCATCCGCGCCGAGGTCGAGTCCGCGTACGCGGTCCTGTTCTTCTCCGCGCGCAGTCAGAATCACGATCGGGACGTTGGAAAATTCGCGCAAGCGCTGGCAAACTCCGAAGCCGTCCAAACGCGGCATCATTACATCCAACAGCACCAGGTCAATCGGCTGCGCTGAAAATACTTCAAGCGCTTGAACGCCATCCTGTGCAACAGAAACCTCATATCCTTCTGTGCGCAGGTTCGCTTCCAACAGACGGAGGTAACGAGGTTCGTCGTCCGCGATCAAAATGTGTTTAGCCATATATCATCTCCTTGAAAAAATAGCATAAATTTGATCTAAACCTCTGCTCCGTCAATGGGCAGTTCAATAAAAAATGTTGTGCCACTACCTAAAGCAGACTCTACCCAAATAGTACCATGATGCGCCATAATAATTTGCCTACATATGTACAAACCTAACCCGGTGCCAGTGACGGTGCGCTCACCCGGCACACGATAAAAACGCTCGAAAACAAATGGGAGATACTCCGTTGCGATCCCTTCGCCTTTATCGGAAAACGCAACGCAGATATTATTTGCCGCGGAAGATATTGAAATGGTCAACTCAGAATTTGGGGCATATTTGATCGCATTGCTGAAAAGATTCTCAAAGACCTGCGAAAGCCGCTTGCCATCGCCATAGATCGGCGGGATGGGCTGAAGTTCAAACGAGATATTCAATTCGGGGTGATAGGTGTTGATGCGCGTCGCCACATCGCGTACCAGCGAATCAATTCTAACAGGTGAGAATTTGAATTGTACAGTCTTGCTATGCAAGCGCGCCGATTCAAGCATATCTTCGATCAATTTTGCCAAACGGTCGGCTTCCTCATCGATAATGTTAAGGAACTCGCGCTGGGTGGCTTCATCCCAAACCGTATCCAGCCGTAATAAGCTGGTGCTATATCCTTTAATGAAACCAAGCGGTGTACGTAATTCATGGGTAATGGTGGAGACAAAATCGTCCTGCAGGCGCATTTGCCGTTGGACGGAATCCATCTGAGCGCGCACTTCTTGCAAGTCTCTGCGCTCGATCAATGCGGTTGCCCAAAATGCCTGCAACGCTGCGATCTGAATATGCAACTCCGAATAGGCTGGCCCACCAAAGCGGATAAAAACCAGCGCGCCGCTTAACTTTGAGCCGATATACAACGGGAATCCCAGGAGATACGCCAATTTTAATCTACCGGTCTTGCCTGTAAAGTTTCGAGTCGGCTCTTTTACGATCATCTTCCCCTTTGTGATCACATCAGTTGCAACGCCTTCCCCCCAAACAGAATCAGCTTCGGCGGTTTTTTCACGCCCTACTGCGCGGGCGTAAACACCCTCCACACTTTTTGTGTCCGATTCTTCAAGGTAGATAGCGACATTATCGAAAACAAATGATCCGCGCAAAGATACGAAGAGCGTATCCAACGCAGTTTTCCAGTCCTGTTTTTGTTGAACTTCTTGAAAGATATCATGTAAAAGAGAGAGAGTTTTCGCGTCCATTTTTTTACTCACGCACAGCTATTAACGGAAATTTGAACATGGAGCCTTTGCCTTCCACTGATTGAATATCCAGCAGCGAGCCATGTGCCTCCACAATTTGACGCACCAGGGAAAGCCCAAGCCCGGTGCCCCCATAATGTCGTGTCGAAGAGCCATCCAATTGATGGAAAGGCTCAAAGACTTCTTGAAAACGATTGGGGGGGATGCCGATCCCGGTATCGGTTACAGACAGGAGAATAAGATTACTGCTGTCTTCTTTGAGTTTAATCTCAACGCTGCCACCTGACGGGGTGAATTTAATGGCGTTATCGAGCAGCTCATGTATCACCCAGCCGATCTTTTCAGAGTCTGCTTGCACAGCAGGAATTGTATCCGCTGCGGTGACGCTAAGTTTGACGCCGCGTTCTTCCGCTTTGGCAGACGATGATTTTGACACCAGCGATACGATACGGCGGATATCCACTTTAGCGAGTCTCATGCTCATCTCGCCGCGCGAGGCAAGCGCAAACATGATCAGGTCTTCAATGATGCTTTCCAGTTTTGAAGTGGAGCGTTGAGTGACCTGCAAAGCATGACGCTGTTCTGCTGTGATCTCGCCGAGTGATTCTGAGACCAATAATTCAATATAACCTTTGACATGTGTAAGCGGCGTGCGCAATTCATGGGAAATATTTGCGACAAAGTTTGCTTTCATTTGACTTAACTCTGAAAGTTTGTGCAAGGCTTCATCCAATTCAGCGGTGCGCTCTTTGACACGCTGCTCCA
>VFKN01000038.1 GCA_009885525.1 Anaerolineaceae bacterium
TTTGAACCACGGAGACTCGGAGTTGCGGAGAAAACCAGAGGAAAAACTCTGTGCCTCGGTATCTCGGTGGTAAAAGGCTCTTGTTCAACAGTTACTTGACCAATACATTCTCTCACTGGATGCCTCAAAACTGTCTTCATTTTATCAGGTGCGGCTTTGCGCGGATCGCTGAGATAGATTTCGTGATGTTTGCCGTTGGGACCGACATTATCCCGCAATCCATTTCCCTGCATAAATTCTTTCATACATTCAATGGTGGCGGGCTCGGCGGCGTAGGGTCCAATGTGCATAACTTGCACGCATAGACCTTCTTCAAAATGAGCTAATCGCGCTTTGGATAATGATTCGCTGTCCCCTTTTTTCTTGCGGACTTGTTCGCGGGCTTCCTCGAATAATTCCTTTGTGATGATGTCGGGCTGCATGATCATCAATGTATAGAATCAATTGTCTTTTACGGTGATATCGAAATTGCCATCTTCCACCCACCATAAACCTTCGAGCGCCATGACGGGATAGTCAATGGCGTTGGTCTTGCGCTTTTTAAACATAAATTTGAGCGTGTATGAGATGCCATACAAAGCCTGTGTCGCTTCTGCGAACATGGGAGATTTCCCCGGTTCGGAATCTTTTTCGATTGCGCTGTCGATCATGGCGAATTGCAATTTTGGAACTTGCACACTTTCGATCTTTTTTGCTGAAGGTTGATACAAATATTTGAATTGTTTTTTAAGATCAAGCGTTTTCATGCGATACTCCTTTTTTTCATCCTTCATCTTTCATCCCTCATCCTTTTCTTATTACTTCTTTTCCATATTTCTCCTGCAATTTATCCACCACTTCCTGCAACTTGCGGGATTTTTCGCTGCCCGTGTCCCATAAACTTAATTGACGGATCGGCGCGCCCAATCCGCTGACACCCACGCCGATGAGACGCACGGCTTGATGTTGAGTCCGCACTTCGTGCAGGAGTTTGATTGTGGCCTTGAGAATCTCATCATCGTTGTTGGTAGATGTTGGCAGTGTAATTTGTCTTGTCAGCGTGGTGAAATCCGACCAGCGGATTTTTAACTTAATTGTTTTTCCCGCGAGATCATTCTTGCGCAGTTGGCGTCCCACTTGCTGCGATTGTTCACGTAATGTTTTTTCAAGCGTCTTATCATCGCGGACATCTACATTGAATGTGGTTTCCTGGCTGATGGATTTGGTTTCGGATTCTGTGCTGACGGGGCGATTGTCAATTCCCTGTGCGTGATGCCACAGGTCGCGTCCATTTTCACCGAAGAGATTGGCGAGTTCTTTTTCGGGCCAATTCGCAATGTCGCCGATGGTGTGAATACCGAGTTCGGATAAGCGCGCGGAGGTTTTTGGTCCCACGCCCCAGAGCATATCCGCGGGCAGGGGCGCAAGGAATTTGGATTCTTCTCCGAACGATACGAGGGTGAGTCCGAAGGGCGGTTCGTTTTTCTTTTTGCTGGATTTTTTCCCAACCTCGGTGGCGATCTTCGCGACGAGTTTATTGGATGCGATTCCAATCGAGCTGGGTAAAGATAAGTTTTCGCGAATCGAATCTTGAAGGGCGTGCGCGATGCGCAGCGCTGGTTCGCGCATATCCGAGATGTCGAGAAACGCTTCGTCGATGGAAATCTGCTCGACCAATGGAGTCAACTGATGAAGCCTATCCATCACTTGTGTGGAGACTTCGCTATATAAATTATGTCTTGCAGGTACGATGATGAGGCTGCCGCACAAACGCACCGCGCGCGACATGGGCATGGCAGAACGGATGCCCAATTGCCGCGCCGCGTATGAACAGGATGCGACCACACCGCGCTCATTTGGTTTGCCTCCCACCGCGAAAGGTTTGCCGCGCAGCTCGGGGTTTTGCGTCTCTTCCACTGAGCAGAAGAATGCATCCAAGTCTAAGTGTAGGATTGTGCGTGCCATTTGTTTATTATAGACCCTAACTCAGACAAGCCGATGTCTCGGTAAACTCGACAACCAAAAGATTTAACCACGAAGGGCACAAAGTACACGAAGTAACTCCCTTGCGCAAAGCATGTCGCTCTTGACTGAGAAGAGGTTGCAAGGCGAGATAAATCTCGCGTTACAGGTGCATATTTTTAACCACGAATTCTCACGGATTTTTTAACCAATCCGTGCAAATTCGTGAAATTGGCGGCTGAATTTCGGACGAGATCTAAACTCAAGTTATCAGAAAACCTTTAAGGTCTTATCGGGACGGGAAAAAATTACCATGAAATTGTCTTATTAATTCATTGAACAATTCTTTAAGAAAAGTTATACTAGAGAGGGCGTATAGTCAACGGAACTTTTTGAACTTATTAACGTCATTGTTATAATTTTTGACATTGGAGGAAGAAATGAAATTACTTTCGAAATTTGCTGTTGCTTTACTTCTGCTTGCATTGATGTTTTCAAGCATCCCGGCAGCATCTGCGCAACCTGCGCAGGCCGCATCGTGTTACTGGGCGCAATTCATCGCCGATGTGACCGTCCCTGACGGCACAAGTTTTGCGCCAGGCGCTGCATTTAAGAAAACGTGGCGCATCAAGAATATTGGCACATGCGCGTGGACGAGTGCGGATGTCTCGCTTGTTTTTGATAGCGGCGAGAAGATGGGCGCGCCCGCTTCGGTTGCCTTGCCAATCGCGGTGAACCCCGGTCAGACCGTGGATATTTCTGTGGACATGACCGCACCGAGTATATCCGGACACTACTTTGGGTATTACAAATTCAAAAGTGTTTCAGGCGGCCTTTTTGGTATTGGCTCAACTGCGAATAAATCTTTTTGGGTTGAGATCAATGTCTCTGGTTCCGCCGGCGCTGGATATGACTTTACTGCCAATGCCGCTTCTGCCGCGTGGTCGAGCGGTGCGGGCGCATTGAGCTTCCCCGGCACCGATGGCAGCGCGAATGGATATGCCTTGAAGCGCGACGTACCCAAACCCGAAAATGGAATTGGTGCCGCGCAGGCCGGTCTGGTCTTTGTCCCGAATAACGTCAGCAACGGATATATTCAAGCCTCGTATCCCGCGTTTCGCGTGCAAAGCGGTGACCGCTTCCAGGCTACGATCGGGTGCGAATACGGCGCGACGAATTGTTATGTCGCTTATCGCCTCGATTATCAAATCGGCTCGAATCCGGTGCGCACATTCTGGACCTTCCGCGAAAAATACGAAGGTTACGTTTATAACGTCAACCTCGATTTGAACTCGCTCGCCGGGCAGGATGTGAAATTCACCCTCGCCGTTTCCGCGTACGGCTCACCATTGGATGACCGCGCCTTATGGATCAACCCGATTATCTCGCGCGCTGGCGGAGTCATACCTCCCACCATTACTCCCACTGCGACGGGTACGCCGCCTACGCCGACACCAACGACCTCAGCCACGTCTGTTCCTTCATCGTGTGATCGCGCGCAATTCATCGCGGATGTAACCATCCCCGATGGCACGACCTATCAGCCGAACACTGCTTTCAACAAAACATGGCGCTTGAAGAACGTCGGCACATGCACGTGGACAAATTACAGCCTGCTCTTTGACTCAGGTGAAAAGATGAGCGGACCTGATTCTGCGTTAATCCCCGCATCCGTTGCGCCGGGTCAAACTGTGGATATCACCATTGCCCTAAAAGCGCCCGCCAATGCCGGCACGTATCGCGGTTATTGGAAACTCAGGAACAATACCAACATCCCATTTGGCATTGGCTCTGCCGGATCAAAATCATTCTGGGTTGAGATCAAAGTTGCCGGCACCCCCGTGACGCCATCCACGCCAGCAACACCTGTCCCGCCTGTGACTCCCGCCACGCCAATCTCTGGTACGACCTATGACTTCGTCGCCAATGTTTGTGCCGCAAAATGGTACAGCGGAGCAGGCGAGTTGCCCTGCCCCGGTACCGATAATGATGCGAAAGGCTTTGTCCTAGTTACCGCGCCTTCCAAATTGGAAAACGGCACAAGCGATACACGCCCCGGTTTGCTGACCTTCCCGCAAAATGTGAACAATGGTTACATTCAAGGCATCTTCCCAACCTACACAGTTAAGTCGGGCGATAAATTCCACGCCATCATCAATTGTGAATATGGCGCGACCGCCTGTTATGTTGTCTTACGTTTGGACTACTCCATCGCGGGCAGCTCATCCATTCAAACCCTTTGGGCGTTTGTAGAACGTTACGAAGGTCAATATTACACCGCCGATGTTGATCTCACTTCGCTTGTTGGCAAGGATGTGAAATTCATCCTCACTGTCTTGTCCACGGGTGCATCCACTGGCGACCGCGCGCTTTGGGTCGCCCCCGTTATTTACAACGCTGCATCAGGTTTGCCCGCTACTGTTCCTGCACCTGCTACTCCTACATTCACACCCACGCCGACCGGTTCTGCAACAATTTCAGCGACAGCCTCAACCCCGAGCATCACGCCAACCTTTACGGTAACACCTACAGCAGGAACAGCAGGACAAGTTGGCCTTTCAAATTTCCGAATGGCTTTTGATGAAGATGGTAAGACGGTTACTTCCACTTACTCCACAACCGATATTTTTCATGCGATTGCCGATGTAAGCAATGCCGTTGTTGGCACAAAGGTAAGTGTTAAGTGGTATGCAGTAAACGCTGTAGGATTTAATGCCAATGAATTAATTGGCGAGACAAATGTGGTGATTGATCAAGCAGGACTCGATTTAGTAGGCCCTTTCGGCTTCGTGAGCCTTGGATTATCCCCTACGGATCCTTGGGGAGTAGGCGGTTATAAAGTTGAATTCTATCTGAACGATGTCCGGGCTGGAGAGACCACCTTCAACGTTCAATAGTTTGCCTGGTACGTTATTCAGACGGTCACTAAATTGGGTGATCGCGCGTTTTGGGTCGCCCCCGTTATTTACGACGCGGCTTCCGATTTGCCTGCTCCTGCTACGCCCACATTTACATCAACACCTACTGCACAACCAGCACGCCGTAAATTTTCAGAATAAAATGTCCCTGTAATTCAACAGACGCTAAAGATTTTTTAAATCTTTAGTAACAAAAATTAAACAACTATCGAATTAGGAATGGCGCGATAGTTCCAAGTTTGTATTCCTCTTTTGATAATACCTTTTTCAAGCGGTTGAGTTCACGTTTTCTTTCTTGATCAGCGGCTTCGTAATAATGTTTGGCAACATGAAAACGGTCAGCCACAAGGCGCGCATACGAAAGCGCTTCCCGCACTGCCTGGATATACGCCTCCCATAAATCACAACAGACCGCTTGTATTTTTTCTGCAATCCGGGGCGGAATCGAGCGTAAAAAGTCCACCACCTCTGCTTTTTCATGTCCCGCTAACACGCCCAACAGGATGATCTCCCCATCTGCCAGCCGTCCTGTAACTAACGTGATGTAGTCCTTTCGCCCTTTTCGCAGTGCAATCTCGTCCATGCCCAACGCTACCACTTCGGCGATGACCGTCCAGTCCACTTTGGTTGCCAACCTGCGCTCTAATGCGCCTGCGACCTTATCGTAAGCGATGTCTTCTTTGACGCTCACATCTTCGATTGTGGAATTCACTAATTGCAGCAAGAGATGATTGTCGTACGCAAAACTGTGCGGACTGTTGTTCTCTTGCCATTCCAAAATCTCCGTGGTGGTCGGTTGTCCTTCGCAGTCTTGACATTGATAGCGTTTTGGACGATAACGTAAATATGTGCGCCGTCCAAATGCGGGTAAATGTCGGATCGTCACCCACTCATCCACCCCATCTGACTTCGTGATCCACTTTCCACATTTACGACAGCGCGTCCCTTGCTTTGTACTTTCAATCGTGATGACGATTTCTCCGCGTTCATTGGTTGAGGTTTCCAGCACTTGTACATCTGGAATACCCAATGGAATTGTCACGTCTTTTTGTCTCATCGTTTTGCCTCTTTCAGGTACTTGGTTTTCCTGATTTTAACCCTTTTTATACCCCCCACATATGGTGGCCATTCCGGCAACTCCTATTGAACCTGGAAAACAAAACGTCTAAATCAAGTTGTATAATTGCAGTTGAGGTATCTTATGGCGCTTTACTCGCAAACCCAAACTGAAAAGGAATTGAACAAACTGGCAAATCTGGTCAAAAGCGGACAGAGCAGCGATTCGCTTGCCCGTAACATCCACAAGCTGGTCGGACTTGAAATCAATCAACTGGAAATAGACCTGTTGGCGACGGAAAAGGATTTGCGCGAGTTTGAAAGTCAATACAGCATGTCCACTGTGGATTTCTTCCACCAATGGCAGGCGGGGCAGACTGACGATAATATGGATTACACAGAATGGGCTTCGCTCGTGCAAATGGCTGAAAACCTGAGAAAGAGATTGGAACTTTTAAAGGGCGAAAATCCGAAATGAAAATTGCCGAATATTTCGAGGCGGTTAAAGATCATCTTTTTGCCGCCTCTTTTGTTGCCGATTTCAAAATCCTCAAACAGATGGATAGGTCAAAGAATGGGCACTTGCGCGCGCGCATGACCTTTACTGACAACACCCCGCATTTTCCAAACCTCGAGAATTTTCCCCACCATATACATTTAGAAGATGATGTCATTTCAAGTAAGCCTGTCAACATCTTTGACGTGCTGAATGATATAGCAAAGACAATCGCAAATCGTTAATCCAAAATCGAAAATTCCCTATGCCCGCAATTGACCTTGCCCGTCTCCGCAAACAAGCCAGCCGTCTGGTGGATTTTTTCTTCCTGCCGGATGAGTTCATGAAGCATTTACGCGAGATGCTTGAGTTCTATGTCAATCGCACATTGCGCACAAAAGAAAACGTCGCCCCCGGCTCAAACTTAAAAACATATCGCACGCCGCCCGCAGTGCTGACACAAATAGAAAATGAACTACGCATGACCGCCGAAGCAAATCCCGAATTTGCACTTGACCTCGCAGACATGCTCTGGGATGAAGGCTCGCTCGAAACCTGTCTGCTGGCCGCATTTTTACTTGGACGGATTCCCCCGCAGGAGGAACGTCTGCTCCCGCGTTTGACTCTGTGGACGCAGCAGGTACGCGACCCCGATGTACGCTACGCGCTACTCTCGACGAGTCTCACGCGAATGCGGAAAGAATCGCCCAGCCAGTTTCTGGCGCTCGTCCGCGAATATTTACATCCCGCACGTATGCGCAGTTGGTCAAATGGACTTCAAGCCCTGTTGCCCATGATCGCGGACGCGAACTACGAAAACCTTCCGCCCATTTTCGATATGGTCGAACCAATCATCGAAGAAGCGCCGTCGACTGTACAAAACGATCTCACAGAATTGATTATCGCTTTGTATCGCGCCTCTGCAAATGAAACCATCTTCCTGCTCAAACACATTTTACAAAACACAGAAAACCCGATGACAGCAATTACATTGCGGCGCATGTCGTCAGGTTTCCCTCCGCCGCTTGAAAAAGAGTTGCGTGGTCTTTTACGTCCGCAACAGCCAGCAGCGCCCAAACCAATGGAGATGGACAACCTCGCGGATGAAATCTTTGTCACCGAGGATGTTGAATCAATAGATGCGACTCTCAAAAAGAAAGATGTGCGCAAAACAAAACCAGAATCTGCCGGCACAGAAAAGAAAACCTTATCAAGAAAAAAGAAAGGGACCAAAATGGATAACTCAAAGATCATCTACCTGCATGGGCTTGAATCCAGCAGCCAGAGTGGAAAGGCGCGCCAGTTTGCAGAGAAATTTCCCGGCATGCTCACACCCGATTTCACCGGCACATTTGAAGAACGCATGGCGCAATTGCTACCGATATTAGGAGATAAAAAAGATTGGACGATCATCGGCTCATCTTATGGCGGATTGATGGGAACAGTTTTCACCTGCGAACATCCAGATCAAGTACGAAAGTTAATTCTGCTCGCGCCCGCGTTATTGCGTGATCCGTCTGGTGAACATAGCGACCCTGCAACAGGCGAATATTTGATCTATCTGAAAGGATCAGGGTATAGATTGCAAACCGTATCTGTTCCCGCGATCGTTGTGCATGGAACAGAAGATGATGTGGTGCCGCTGGAACCTGTCCGCGAGACTGCACAAAAATTATTCACGAATCTAACCTATCACGTTGTCAATGATGGGCATCGTTTGCACAAAGCGTTTGACGAATTGGATTGGGAAATAATATTGGCATAAATGGACTCCAGCGTCTCCTGACGTTGGAAAAAATAAGAGGCAATTTTCAAAATCCGTGAGGTTAAAATGAACCAACATATCTACTGGCACACAACTGTCACAATGCCCGATGACGCGAACCTGACGCACGTCCCTGAAAACGTGGATGTGGCAATCATCGGCGGCGGATACACGGGACTCAGCGCGGCGCGGACATTGGCGAAGCGTGGCGTGAAAGTTGCCGTGCTTGAAGCGGAGACAATCGGCTGGGGCGCGAGCTCGCGCAATGGCGGCATGACGTTGACCGGACTCAAAGTCTCGATGCAATCAATTATCAAAAACTACGGGCGAGAATTGGCAAAGGAATTATTTCAATATTCACTTGATTCAGTAAATACAGTTGAACAGATCGTTAAAGAAGAAAATATCAATTGCGGATTCGCACGCACAGGTCATTTGCTGGCGGCGAACAAGCCCAAGCATTTTAAGGCGCTCAAAGATGAAGTGGATTTTATGGCGAAAGAGTTCAACCATAAAGTTCATCTTGTATCGCCAAGCGATATGAGAAGCGAAGTCGGCACGGATATTTATCACGGCGCATTGGTGGATGAAGTCAGCGCGGGGTTGAACCCGGCTCAATATGTGGCGGGGCTTGCGGCGGCAGCGGAAAGATCCGGGGCGTTGCTGTGTGCCCGCGCGCGCGTCACCAAACTCGAGCGTAGAGAGTCGCGCTTCTTCGTGGAGACAGAAAGAGGCGCGCTGACGGCAAAATCCGTTTTGGTGGCAACATCCGGCTACACGGGAAATGTCACAAAGAATTTGCAGAAAAAAATTATTCCGATCGGGTCGTTTATTATTGCGACAGAAAAATTACCAAGTGAACTCGCGCATGAACTCAGCCCAAATAACAGAATGATCTTTGATTACAAACATTATCTAAATTATTTCCGCATGTGGGATAACCGTTTAATCTTTGGCGGGCGCGCGGCGTTCTTTCCTGAAAACGAAAATACCATCGCGCAAAGCGGCGAGATACTGCGGCGTGAAATGCTGCAGGTATACCCGCAGTTGAAAGACGTGAAGGTTGAATACGTTTGGGGCGGCACGCTTGATTTTGCCTTTGACATGATGACGCACGCCGGTGAGTTGGATGGTATTCATTACTCGCTTGGTTATGCGGGTCACGGCGTGGCAATGGGCACGCACTTGGGTATGAAGGTTGCCGAGGGAATACTGGCGGGAAACGTTAAAGACAATCCGTTCGCAAAATTTAATTTCCCTGATGCGCCGCTGGGATTGTATGACGGGCGTCCGTGGTTCCTGCCGTTTGCAGGCGCGTGGCATAAAATATTGGATTGGATCGAATAAAATAATCACACGGAGACTGCCAGATGTACAACCGAATCCTTGTCCCATTGGACGGCTCGAAATTATCAGAGGCAGTATTGCCCACGCTGAAAATCTCGCGCGCGCGTTGAATGTGGAGATCATCCTCCTGCATGTGGATGTAACTCCCGCGCCCGAATTTGACCCGCACACTCCCCCGCATGCGCCGCCAACGGAAGAAATAAAAAATTTGCACGCCGATGAAAAGTCATATATAAAACTCACCTGCGCAAAATTGGAAAAGGCAGGCGTAAACGCCACATATTTATTGCGCGAAGGTCCAGTTGCAGAAACGATTATGGAAGTGGCGGAGATCATGCAAGCGGATATTATCGCCATGTCTACGCATGGGCGCACGGGCATGCTGCGAATTCTGTTGGGGAGTGTAGCAGAGCAAGTGGTGCATGAATCCAAAGTTCCGGTGATGTTGATTCGTCCGCATGGGGATTGATCGGATAAACAAAACATATTGACGAGACTTAAATTGGCAGGGACAAAAAAATTCAACCCTTTCGGTCAGATTACTTTTAAATCCGCAACTTGTTTAAGTTACCTGTGTTAATAATAGAAACGTAAGGGATAAACACTAATTCTTGAATACAGAGGTGTGATCGGGTATGTATAAAAGGATTCTCGTACCGTTAGATGGTTCGCCCCTCTCAGAGGCGGTCTTACCGCACGCGCAGGCTCTTGCAAAAAGTGAAGGGGCTGAAATTATCCTGCTGCGGATGACTGCAAACCCCGTTGTCGAATTTTTCTTTTCAGACCCTGCCATCGAAAAAATTGAATACGAAACAAATATCTACATCGAAGCCTTATTGGCAAAATTGGAGACCGCAATCTTGCGCGTCTCTTTTTTGATTCGCGGGAGACTCGTTGCGGGGCGCTCCCCCACTGCTGATGTTAATCCGCCCGCAAAAGGAGGGGCAAAAAAATAAGAAACATTTTTTCATTGATGGAATGGCAGTGAGCGGTATTCATATACCAACAGTTGTAGCGTTATAAAAAATCATATTCAATTGACCAAAGGAGATTTTTTCCATGGCTACAAAATCTGCAGAACAACCCGAAGAGAAAGCACAAGGTCTTCCACGAATTATTTTTGCTTCCGCCGCAGGAACAATGATCGAATGGTACGACTTTTATATTTTTGGCAGTCTCGCTTCAGTGATAGCGAGCAAGTTTTATTCGACCGGCACGCCCATTGGCGATATGATCGCCTGGCTGGCGACATTCGCTGTTGGTTTTATCGTGCGTCCCTTCGGCGCAATCGTGTTCGGGCGCGTCGGCGATTTGATCGGACGCAAGTACACCTTCCTTGTCACGATGACCTTGATGGGCATTTGTACTTTTGCCGTAGGTCTGCTTCCAACCAGAGAAGTGCTTGGCGATTGGGCGGGCATCCTCCTGATTACCTTGCGCATTCTGCAGGGCTTGGCGCTCGGCGGTGAATACGGCGGCGCGGCGACCTATGTGGCGGAACATTCCCCGCATGACCGGCGCGGTTTCTACACCAGTTGGATCCAGATCACAGCCACGCTGGGCTTGTTCATGTCTCTGGGCGTAATTTTGGTCACCCGCCAAGCCATCGGCGAAGAAGCATTCTCGGCATGGGGCTGGCGCGTTCCCTTCCTGATCTCCATCGTGCTGGTTGGGCTCTCCCTGTGGATCCGCTACTCGCTGCGCGAATCACCCATGTACGACAAGCTCAAGAAATCCGGCGGCATCTCCAAGAATCCGCTTAAGGAAAGTTTTGGCAATCCTTATAACCTCAGCTACGTATTGCTGGCGCTCTTCGGCGCAACCATGGGACAGGGCGTTGTCTGGTACACAGGCCAGTTCTATGCGCTTTTCTACCTGCAAAAGATTTACGGCGTTGACCTTGTAAACTCCAATTTGATTATGGGCGGCGCATTGCTTTGCGCAACTCCTTTCTTCGTCTTCTTTGGCAATCTTTCAGATAAGATCGGCAGAAAGCAGATCATCCTTTGGGGCATGATCTTGGCGGTTGTCACCTGGCTGCCGATCTATCAAGCCATGGAAGGCTTCGCGCCTTTCACCACCTTCATAGCCGCCAAAGACCCGGGAAATGTGGTCAACCCTGCCTATAGCCCCTTCATGCTCGGTCTGTTCATCTTCATTCAGGTGATTTATGTAACCATGGTTTATGGACCGATTGCGGCTTACCTTGTAGAGCTCTTCCCCACCAAGATCCGCTATACATCAATGTCCCTGCCGTATCATATCGGTAATGGCGTGTTCGGTGGTTTGGTGCCGATCATCGGCTTGTCTATGCTTGAGGCTGCCAAGGCAGGTTCCACAAGTTGGATGGCTCCAATCGCGACGCCTTTTGGACACTACGCAGGTTTGTTATACCCGATGTTGATCGCGGCGATCTGCGCGGTAGTCTGCTTCTTCAAAATGCCTGAGACCTACAAAGTTGACATTTCGTCCGATGCATCTGTGGCGTCCATTGGAACTGGAAAAGTCACTTCCGGCGATTAGTTTTTCACGTAGTTCATGGATAACGGCGATAGCCGCCTTGCAAAGCGGCTATCGCCTAAATTCGTTTTTCGGGAGATCATCAAATGAATCTTATCAGTCCCATTATTAACCGTTGGATACAGGAAGGCAAAGAAAATCCTGAAGCATTTTGGGAAAACGCCGCAAAGGAATTGCACTGGTTCCGCACGTGGGACAAAGTGTTCGAGTGGGATTTCCCAACCTTCCGTTGGTTCTCCGGCGCGCAGACTAATCTTTCATATAACGCGCTCGACGCGCACGTCAAAAAAGGCTGGGGCGGACATACCGCGTTGATCTACATGAACGAGCGCGGCGAACGACGTCTCTTCACCTACGCAAAACTTTTATACGATGTGGAAAAAATCGCGGCGTCGCTGCGCGGCATGGGGCTCTCCAAAGGTGACCGCGTCACGATCTACATGCCCACCTGTCCCGAAGCGATCATGCTCATGCTGGCGGTTGTCCGCATCGGCGCGATTCACTCCGTGGTCTTTGCGGGCTTCGGCGAAAAAGCGCTCGGCGACCGCATACAGGCAAGCGGCTCGCGGCTGGTCTTCGCCGCGGATATTACCTATCGCAAAGGCAAGGATGTAAATCTCAAAGGCATCGTGGATGGCGCGTTGGATCAAGTCGAAAATAGCGTCGAACATGTAGTTGTCTTGAAACGCGGCACTGAATCCGTCCCGATGAAAAATCCGCGCGACATTACGTGGGATGATTTTCTGGAGCGCGCATCTGGTCAAACCGGCGAGTGTACTCCGATGGAAGCGAACGAACCCGCGTTCATTCTCGCCACCTCTGGCACAACCGCAAAACCCAAGCTCGCGATCCACACGCACGGCGGATATCAAGTCCACATTGTGAGCATGGCGCGCTGGGTATTTGGATTGAAGCCAACCGACGTGTGGTGGTCAACATCCGATATTGGCTGGATCGTGGGGCACAGCTATATCGTTTACGCGCCGTTGATCGTCGGCTGTACCACGCTCGCATTTGAAGGCGCACTCGATCACCCAAGTTCAGAATCAAATTGGAAAGTTGCCATCGAAGAATTTTCCGTCAGCGGTGTTTTCACTTCACCAACCGCTGTGCGTTTGCTGATGCGTTATGGCGATCTGCCATTGAACTCGGTCAACCACGATAACCTTGAAAGAATATTTTGCGCAGGCGAAGTATTGAACGCGCCCGCCTGGGATTGGCTGCAAAATAAAATCTTGAAAAATAAAATTCCCGTCATTGATCACATGTGGCAAACCGAAACCGGCGGTCCCGTTTTTGGTAATCCGTATGGGTTGGGTATGCTGCCCATCAAGGCTGGTTCCGCGACTATTCCATTGCCCGGCATCGAAGTCGGCGTGGTGACCATGGAAGGCGAGCCGTGCGCGCCCAATGAAAAAGGCATCATGGTCATCAAGCGCCCCTTCCCCGGATTAATTCCCGCGTTGTGGGGTGAGCCTGAACGCTATGGCAACGATTATTGGAACAAGATTCCCAACGTCTATTACACCGGCGACTCGGCGCATATTGATGAAGATGGCTATGTCTGGTTCGCGGGCCGCGCGGATGAGATCATCAAGATCGCGGGGCATCGCATCGGCACCATCGAAGTTGAGACCGCGTTCCTGATGCATCCCGCAGTCGCCGAGTCAGGTGTAATCGGCAGGCCGGATGAAATTCGCGGTGAGGTCATCTCCGCGTTTGTGCTTCTCAAAAACGGATTCACGGCATCGGCTGAATTAAAAAAAGAATTACTCGACACTGTTCGCCACGAGTTGGGACCCATCGCGGTGATCGGCGAGTTGAACTTTGTCAGCATGTTACCAAAAACGCGCAGCGGAAAAATCATGCGCCGCGTGCTAAAAGCCGTCACCCTCGATAAAGAGCCCGGTGACATCACCACCATCGAAGATGAAGGTTCTGTCACCGAAGCAAGACAAGCCTGGCAGCAAATGAAGAATGATCTGGCAGGCAATGTCTGACACATTCACTAAAAAGCGGATAAAATAGCCGCTACTATTCTCATCAAATTCAGGAGGCTCGCATGTCTAAGAAAGAAATGGAAGGCGAAGTTTATTATCCGTCAGAGGAGGTCATCGCTCAAGCGCGCTTGAAAGATTGGGACGCGCTCGCTGAGAAAGCAGATAAAGATATTGAAGGCTTTTGGGCCGATGAAGCCGCTGAATTGGAATGGTATAAGAAGTGGGATACCGTGTTGGATGATTCCAATAAGCCATTCTTCAAATGGTTCGTCGGCGCAAAGACGAACATTATCCATAACGCCATTGACCGTCACCTTAAAACACACCGCAAAAATCAACTCGCGCTGATTTGGGAATCTGAAGACGGCAAGATAGAGCGCACCTTCTCCTATTACTCAATGAACCGCGAAGTCTCGCGCATGGCGAATATCATCAAATCCATGGGCATTCAAAAAGGCGAGCGCGTCACCATTTATATGGGACGCGTGCCTGAGATCGTTTTTGCCATGATGGCTTGCGCGAAGATCGGCGCGATCCACTCGGTGGTATTCGGCGGCTTCTCAGTCGATTCGCTGCAAGGGCGCATTGACGACAGCCAGTCAAAATTAATTATCACCTGCGACGGTTCGTATCAAAACGGCAAAATTGTCGAATTAAAAAACATCGTGGATGAGGCTATCAAGAAATGTCCGTCCGTGGAAAACCTGATCGTCGTCAAGCGCACAGGTCAGCCCATCAACATGGAAGCGGGACGCGATCACTGGTATCACGACCTGTGCTCATTGCCAGTTGCAAATGGAAAATGCGCCACCGAAGTGATGGACGCGGAAGATCCGCTGTTCATCCTTTACACATCCGGTTCAACCGGCAAGCCGAAAGCCATTTTGCACACGCACGGCGGCTACATGGTCGGCACATATTCTACGCTCAAGTATGTCTTCGATATCAAAGATGAAGACCGCTGGTGGTGCACCGCCGACCCCGGTTGGATTACAGGACATTCATACATTGTTTATGGCCCGATGATCGCTGGCGCGACATCCATGCTTTTTGAAGGCGGCCCCACATTCCCCTATCCGAACCGC
This sequence comes from Anaerolineaceae bacterium, assembly GCA_009885525.1. Classification (GTDB taxonomy): domain Bacteria; phylum Chloroflexota; class Anaerolineae; order Anaerolineales; family Villigracilaceae; genus Villigracilis. The sequence continues at coordinate 15,129 of VFKN01000038.1, forward strand.
TGGTGGCAGGTCGTTGAACGCTACGGCATTACGGTCTTCTACACCGCGCCCACCGCCATTCGCGGATTGATGCGCTTTGGCGAGGCGTGGCCCAACAAGCATGATCTAACTTCTCTGCGCCTGCTCGGTTCAGTCGGCGAGCCGATTAACCCTGAGGCATGGAAGTGGTATTACCGCGTGATTGGCAAAGATAAATGTCCGATCATGGATACCTGGTGGCAGACTGAGACTGGCAACTTTATGATTACGCCGACTCCTACTGTTCCGCTTAAACCCGGCTCGGGCACGCGTCCGTTCTTCGGGCAAAAAGCTGAGATCGTGGATGAGCAAGGCGCTCCTGTCGCGGATGATACAGAAGGCTATCTGACCCTGCTGAATCCGTGGCCCGGCATGTTACGCACGATCTACGGCGACGACGAACGCTACGTAAGTCAATACTGGACGAAATTCCCGGGACGCTACACCACGGGTGATTCTGCCAAACGCGACAAGGACGGCTACTACTGGATTATTGGCCGCGTAGACGATGTGATCAAAGTCTCGGGTCACCGCCTCGGCACCGCGGAAGTGGAATCCGCGCTGGTGAGTCATCCCGCCGTTGCAGAAGCCGCCGCGATTGGTTTGCCCCACGAAGTAAAGGGTCAAGCCATCTTCACCTTTGTGATCCTGCGCTCGGGCTTCTCCCCCTCCCCCGAGTTGAGCGAGGAACTGCGCCAGCATGTCTCCAAGCACATGGGACCGATTGCCCGCCCCGAAGATGTCAAGTTCCTAGATAAGCTGCCCAAGACCCGCTCAGGAAAAATTATGCGCCGCGTATTGAAAGCCCGCGCGCAAGGGCTGCCCGAAGGTGATATTAGTACGTTGGAAGAATAATTTTTTGGAGTCGTTTTCTGGAGTCGTTCAGCTTGCTGAACGGGGGTAAAAAGAAAGTCGAACAGCAAGCTGTTCGACTCCAGAGTTAAAACCTTATGGATGATATCTACAAAACATATCCTCACAATCCACCACATTATTTTGTTTCAAATGCGCTTTACATTGTGACAGGGGCGATTTTATACAATCAACGTTTACTGACAGACGATAAACACAAATCTCTTATTTGCGAAATTTTATTCGAACGCGCCAATCATTGGGGCTGGGAGTTGGAAGCGTGGGCGGTTCTCGAAAACCACTATCACTTTATTGCACGCGCGCCTGAAAACGCGCTCACTTTAGAGAAACTGATTCGTCAATTCCATTCCAAGAGCGCGGTTGAATTAAATAAGTTGGATAAAATTTCAGGTCGAAAAATTTGGCACAACTATTGGGATACTTGCATCACGCACGAGACGTCTTATTACGCCAGATTACGTTATGTGCATCTCAACCCTGTAAAGCATGGATTGATTGAAAACGCGGAAGATTATCCGTTTTGCAGCTACCGCTGGTTTTTAGAAAAGACAGATGAATCTTTTCGGGATACGGTAATGAAACAACCAATTGATCGTGTGGATGTTTATGATGAGTTTGATGTTTGACTCTGGAGTCATTCAGCTTGCTGAATGGGTTTGAAAAAATGTCAAACAGCAAGCTGTTTGAATCCAGAGTTTATATCCCGCCGCGTTCTTTCATTACAGTGCGAATTTCTTTTTCAAGTTTATCGGCTTTTGTTTCAAGTTCACTTAATTCACTCAACATTTTATCGCCCAAAGATTTATCTTCGAGAGAATTAATATTGATCTTCACATTGTAGCCCGCGGCAGTCAATGCTGCGCGCGACATGGCGAAGCCGGACATACCATCGCTGATGGCGTTGAGGTTGCCGTCTTTGACACATTTGAGGGCGAGCTCCATTACTTTGACGGCATCCTGAGAGACATGCAAGGGAATGTGCGCGGCGTTGAGCGTGGCTTGGGTGATAGCTGCATTCCGCGCAGATTTTTGTTCTTCGGTATCTTTTGGCATTTTAAAAGTTACCATCAAGACTTCAAAAGATGCGGCATCATCGCCTACGGCTTGCGCGAGTTCCTTGCGGAGATTCTCTGCCATGACGCGGATGGCTTGCATTTCGGCTTCGACTTCGGCGTATTTCTTTTTGCCGATGGTGAGTCCGGCGACCATGGCGACCAGCGCCGCGCCCATTGCACCTGCATAAGCCGCCGCAGAGCCGCCGCCGGGGGTTGGTGTGGGGGCAGATAACTCTTCGGTGAACGAGGGATATACTCGAGTTGAGTTTGCCGCGACGGCGGGGGCTGAGGAAAATAATCGCGATTCAAGAATTTGTTCGTGGGAGAATTGATCCAGCTGGGTGTACCAGACCGCCGTATCCACTAGGGCTTCCTGCGGAATTAATCCAACGAGTTCGCTGTGATGAATGCCGACGCCGTAACGCTGCGCTTCGCGTCGGATGAATTCAACGGCGCGCGCGATGGGCGTGTCGTGGAAGTTGGTAAGGTTCATCGAGATCTGCGCGCGACCATCGACGAGTAAGCCAAGTCCCTTGACATAACGCAGCCCGCCGGATGAATGCCGAATGGCTTTGGCGATTTTCTTGGCAATGCTGACATCATTGGTGGTGAGATAAACGTTGAAGGCAACCAACGGATTGCGCGCGCCGATGACGGTTGCGCCCGCGCTGCCAAGTTTGCTGGGACCAAAATCCGGCGCGCGATTGGGGTCGGTTTCAATCTCGCCTTTGATGCCCTCGTATTGTCCCCTGCGGATATTTTCGAGATTCGCGCGTTCGGGGCGTGTCGCAGCAGATTCATACAAATAGACTGGGATGCCGAGTTCTTTGCCGATGCGCTCGCCAAGACGTTTTGCGATGGCGACGCAATCATCCATGCTCACGCCGCTGAGCGGGACGAAGGGACAGACATCCGTTGCGCCCATGCGCGGATGTGCGCCGGTGTGCTGGTCGAGATCGATCAACTCGGCGGCGATTTTGATGGCGCGGAAGGCAGCCTCTTCAACACCGGCGGGCGTGCCTGCAAAGGTCACGACCGTGCGGTTGTGATCGAGGTCGGAGGAACGGTCAAGCATTTTCACGTCGCTGACCGATTCAATGGCGGCGATGATCTGATCAATAACTTCAGGTCGTCGCGCTTCGGAGAAGTTGGGGATACATTCGATGAGTTGGGTCATGGGAGGTTCTCGGAAAATTAGGGATTAGGAAATTGATAATGGTAATTATAAGTGTGTTATAGGAAAGATGAAAGAAGAAATAAAGTCAGATGTCAGGAATAGATTAAATGCAAAATAAATAGAGAAGTTGATTGATACCCTTACACTTTGTTTTTGGGGACGCGGAAAACGCAGATGAACGCGGATTTTTTTGACGAAACGCCCGAAAAATGTATTGGTCAAGTAACTGTTGAACAAGAGCCTTTTACCACCGAGATACCGAGGCACAGAGTTTTTCCTCTGGTTTTCTCCGCAACTCCGAGTCTCCGTGGTTCAAA
>VFKN01000142.1 GCA_009885525.1 Anaerolineaceae bacterium
ATTATCCTTTTCTAAAGTCGAGTATATGCATCATCTTGTGACTCGCTGGTTCATTGTTGAGTACAACTTGGCAATTACCCATAATCATGTACTTTGAGCCACTACCCAATATATATGAAGACTGTTTATTCAAGAGGGGGATTTCCTTGTCCGAGAATATGGCAAGAGCACATCCTATTCTACTTTTTCCTCCCTTTCAATTACCAACTACCGATTACTGCTGTACCCATACAATAGAGAAACCGCACTCTGCATCCTTCCCCACCGCCCTGCAAGAGTGGCTGGTCAATATCCTGCGGCGACTGGTTACACCCGCAAGTTCTGGCGAGAATAATGGAGAAGATAAAGAAGAATAAGAATAAATCGCCCGTCCTATTTTTTGGATTCGTGAAGGTCTGCCCTGACCCTGATGTCTCATGTAATTATTCCCGCTACAGGCCGCCTGTAGCGGGTCTACACTTGCTCAAAACCGCTATCTCAAGGACTTTTTTCATGGACGATTCGAACTTGCAACCTGCCAGTAAATTAGGTGCGGCCTATATCCGCTACTCTTCCAATATGCAGGATGATTCCTTCAGCCTGGATGCGCAACTGCGTCAGATCCATACGCGCGCGGCTTCCGAGGGCGTTGAGATCGTCAAGGTCTACGCCGATCCGGCGATCTCGGCCTATAAGAATAATATCCGTCCCGGGGTTTCCGAAATGCTGGTTGACTCCAAGCACGGCATGTTTGAGATTCTGTATGTCCACAAAACGGGTTATCCTGACGCCTTCACCAATTTCTGTATTGTCGCATCCCAATCCAGAGTAGCACCCTTTGCCAGTCCCGCCTCTACCACCGCTGCGTCGAGCGCCCATTGGATAAGCGTCGTATCCATATCATGTTGATCGTCACTGCCCCAGGCCGGTTGCAGGCTTGCTAAACCGAGTAATGTCAACGCCTGCTCGGTCTGCCCTTCAGCATAAGCAAGTTTGGCGAAATATTTTACCGCCGCTGCCACCCATGGATGCGCGCCAAGGCGCAATGCCAGCGCCAGCCCTTCGCGCAAGCCCGCGCGCGCCGCGGCAAGTTGCCCTAGTTTAATGTCGCCTTCCGCCAGGTTGAGGAGATACAAAGCGATGGATTGTTGTGCACCAATCTCGCGGGCGAGCGTCAATGCCTGCTGGGAATAAGCCTGCGATGCCGCAAAATCCTGTCGTTCATCCGCGACCACGCTCAGGTTGTTGAGCGCGGTCATCGCGCGCTCGCGGTTGCCAACTGCCACCGCCCGCGTGTAAATCTCTTTGAACAGTCGTTCGGCTTCGGCTACATCATCTTGCTGAACCGCGACTGTTCCCAAACGCGTAAGCGCGAATAATTCGCGGGTCACATCTCCCAGGGTGCGTGCCAGCGCCAGGCTTTCTTCCTGTGCGGCTTTTGCATCATCCAATTTACCCAAGCGCCAGTTGACAGAACCCAGCGCAGAGAGCGCACGGCACAAAGCTTGTAAATCACCACAGGCGCGCGCCAACGGCACGGCTTCGGCGAGAATTTTTTGTCCTTCAGCATAGTCACCTAATTGGATGGTCATCTCTGCCAAAAAAGCCAGCGCGGACGCGCGATCCGTATCTGTTATCGCGGCTGATTGCGCCTGCTCAATGGCGGCGCGCGCAGCAGGAAAATCACTCAGGCGGAAGTGAACATCTGCCAGTTGTAATACCAGTGAAGAACGGGTAGAGTCAGCTGCGGGGGTCAGTTCCACCAATCGCGTCAGGTACTCCACAGCAGTGTTGAAGGCGCTGATCTCCTGTGCCGCCCGCGCTGCCTTGCGCAAATATTCGCGCTGTTTGGCATGATTGTTACCGCGGGCATAATGATGAACCAAAGTATCCAGAAGAAGTGCTTCGCGAAGATCTCCGACCGCAATTTGTTTTTCCAGATAATCAGCCAACTGTTCATGCAGTCGTGCCCGCGTGGCAAACGGCAAACTCTCGTAGGTCACTTCATGTGTGACGATATGCTTGAACAGGTATACCAACTCAGGTTCGGGTGAATCAAGCGGTGTGATTTCCATCCCAGCCAATTGCTCCAGATCAGATTGCACACGGGTCGCGCCGCCTAGTTCGGGATAATAGCCGGTTAGCCATGTTACGCGGAACAAGCGCCCAATGATACTTGCCACGCGCAATGTGGTTTTCTCGCGCTCGCTCAACTGATCAATGCGGCTGAGGATCAGCGTATGCAGACTATCCGGCAGCGCGATGCTTTCCAGCGCATTCACTTCGCGCGGATCAAGTCCGCGGTCGCGCAGATAGTTGAGCAGTTCTTCCAGATAAAATGGATTGCCTTGCGCGCGCGCCATCAGTTTAGCTGCCAGCGAAGCTGGTAGCGCGTTACCAAGCAGAGACTTATCGGAGTACAGTTGCGCTAACTTGGCACGAATGGCATCTTCTGCTTCGACTTGATTCAATTCATGCAATTCGATCTTGGTAAAGTTTGACAGTCTTTCAACGCGCGACTCTTCCAGCCGCGCCAGTTGCGGCGAACGATATGCCAGCACGAAACACACACGGCTGTCATTCAATGCTCGACCCAGCTCTTCGAGCAGATCATGTGAGAGCGCGTCGATCCAGTGTAAGTCTTCGATCACGATCAGCAGCGGCTCATCCTGCGCTGCCGCGCGCAAACAATCTTCCAATAACACTCGCAGCGTGCTCAGCCGATGTTTCGGTTCGAGCGTTTTTGTAAAATCATTATCCGCGATTTCGAGATTCAACAACACGCCCAACAAAGGCAGGGTTTGTATACGTTCAGATGCGTGTTCTTTAATCATGCTTTCGAGAAAATGAATTTGTTTTTCCAATGGCTCAATGGGATCGACATCGAAAAACGCATTCCAAATGGATTTCCATGCTTGATACGGCGTGTTGATCGCATCGGATTGACATGCGCCGCCATAGCCCGCGAATCCTTTTCTGCGCGCTGCGCGGATAACCTCGGCAACCAGCCGTGATTTGCCCATGCCTGCTTCGGCAATAATGCCGATGATCTGCGATTTGCCTTGCAAGGTCAGATTTAATTTTTCATTGATCGTCTGTAGTTCAGTTGCCCGTCCAACCATTGGCAGTGAATACTGCGGTTCCTGTAAACGGATGGCGCGTTTTTGTTGTTCTCCGATTAACGCAAAAGCAGTAACTGGTTCAGATTTCCCTTTTAACATCAATGCAGCGCGAGGTGCGAACAGAAAATAATGGCTGGTCGTTTTTTGAATTTGTTCACTTAATAAAATTTCACCTACCGCCGCAGTTTGCATCAAACGTGCCGCGAGATTGACGCCCTCGCCCAGCGCGCCATAGGTTTGCCGTGTTTCGCCGCCGTATGCACCCACACGCATTACACCCTGTGCGATACCCATTTGCAACTTTAAATTCGATTTATTTCTTAATGCCAGGGCGGTTTTGACTGTGCGACGCGCGTCATCCTCATGTGAACTTAGCGCTCCAAAATTGATATAGGCATAATTGCCCTTATCTCCGATCGTTAATTGCAGTACTGCTCCTTCGTATCGGGATGCGGTTTCCTGCATTTGACGAATGAACGCATCCAGTTGCGTTTGTGCATTATCGGATTCATAGTCAATGCCAATGAAACGCACGAACAGCACTGTGCATGGCCGGAACTCGGTCATAAAAAATTGTTCGCGATCAACCTGTGACTTGTGCAGCCAATCTCTCAATTGCTCAGTGGATAATTCTGGAATGGGAAACTGTTCAACAGGTGCAAGAATCTTTGAATATTTAGTCACTACCGCAAAGCGCTGATTGCTTTCGAGATCGTTACGCCATTCGAGAATGGACAAAGCAGAACCCAATGCATTGGCAGTGGCTTCATCTAATAACACATCACCCTTATAAGCCAGATGCTCCGCAGTTGATGTACGCGCCACAGTTGCACCAGCCAATGTATCCATATAATGAATGGTTGGATCTCCAACCACAAACCGGCGTGCAGATCCACTGGCAACGGCAACTTTTAATACCAACGTTATCGTTGTCTTATTTAGCAAAGAGATGGCCGCAACTGCGCGCATTGCCTCTTGTAACGCAAATGCGCAGACACAAGCACGCGCGGGCGCTTCATCGTATTTATCTTTTTCTTCGAACCAACAGGTGATCGCATCCCCAGCGAAATTGATGACACTCCCGCCATATTTTTCAACTTCAGCGATCAATGCGGTGTATACGGAACCAAGATGCTTTGTCAGTTCCTCCGCGCCGCGCCGAGGCCCAAGTGAATTATTCAGAATATCAGTTAATTGAGTAAAGCCGGAGATATCCGCGAAGAGCGCCGCTCCATTTGTGCGGTCTGGCAGGGATTCGCCGCGAGATAAAGCGCGCAATCGGTCTTGGGGAATATAGGTATGCAAGGCACTCAATGGCTTACTCCTCTAATTCAAAAATCAACAACGCCGCCAACGAGCCCCGTCTACGCTGACTGTTACTTGGATGGTTTATATCATAAATGATTTCCCCAATAACTGACAACAATTTCTTTCTTTAATAATTCTGCCAAAGTGGCTTTACCTGCACCGCCCATTCCATCAATAGCAACTAATACGACTTCCTTATTTTGAGAAAGATTGTTTATTTCGAGAGTTAATATATTTATCAATGATTAACTGCCTTTTGCGATTCAGAGGTCCAACGGTTTGCGTAGGTTCCGTGGCACTTTGCCGGGGGAAGCCCACGTGCTTCTGCAGGGCATTGGCGTATGGGTGAAATTGGATTCTACTCGGAATCGGTTCGTAAATAAAAAATCAGTCTCTACGTTAATAGAAAACTAATTTCTTTGTTTTCAGTTACTTAACTTCGGGAAGGGCAGCAAAGTCTCTTTGTGTTTTTATATACCATCCCATACCTTTTAGGGGATTTTTCCATCTAGCCTGCATCATCTCCAAGGCACTTGTGTGCGTTTTTTCGTCACCCTTTGCGACCATTTCTTTTAAATGGGCATCTTGCGCTTTGATAACATCATCTGCCGTGTTTCCATGGAATGGAACATCACACGATCCACCCATTTGTTTACATGTCATTGTTTTCATACGTTCATCTCCTATAATTTGGGGTAGTGGGCTTTTCCAAATGATGGTATAAAAGGGACATGATAAGCAAAATGGTAGTTTTTCACTGTCCTGAGTGCGATAGCACAAATGTAGTCA
>VFKN01000109.1 GCA_009885525.1 Anaerolineaceae bacterium
GCGCTTACTTCGACAAGCTCAGTACAACGCTTGGTTTTAGCCGAAGCAGTCTCCTGATGGCAGAGATTGCTTCGGCGGGAAGAACAAAAGCCCGCCTCGCAATGACATGACTGAGCAATTACTATTTTTGAATAATCACCTCGGCGCAATGCACTGGCATAAATGTTTTATCAAACTCGGCCTGCAACTTTGCCAATACTTCAGGCGATTCAATCACGACGCCATCAACTGCCTGCCCGATCTCGTTCAAAGTTTTGCTCTCGGCTTTTGCAAAATCCAGCATGGGCGTCCACCCGAAAGCATCGCTTTTCATTTCACCTGCTACACCGTCACGCGTGGTACCAGATAATCCTACGATAGGTGCTGGATATAAATTCACATCCAACTTTTTATTTTTAAACACGAAATGTTCCTGTGTTTGTTCATACATGCATGACCGCAGAAAATCAACCCGCCCCGGATATTTACCCGCCTCTGTAATATATTTTCCAGACAATTTATAGCTGATGCGTAAAGGACCATACTTCGTCGCCCACGACACAGTGATCACGGCAGCGTACTTGAGATCTGCGTCGGTTGCGCCTTGTGATTCCCATTGCCGCACTACATCGGGAAAGTTGATCGCGAAATAATCCTCCAGCAGCAAGGCATGACTCGACAGCACGGGAACTTGCCCGACATTTCTTATTTTCAACTCCGCTAATTTCCCATTCACCAACTCCGCAGGGGATAAAATTTCGAAGACCTGTCCATTCTCCTGTTTGGCAGTGGTGCGCAGGAATCCATTGATCACTTTTTGTTCCACCCTGCTTACGTTACTACCCTCCTGCGCAGCCACCGCAGCATTGACCTGCGCCGCAGTAGCCCTGCCAGATACAATCTGCCAATCCTCTTTTTTATCGGAGAATTTGGTTACAAATTTCACCCCATCCAATGAAACAGGAAGTTCCGTGGATATATTCGTGGGGGTATCCGTTGGGGCAATGTATATCTGCGGGGTTGAAAATGTATCGGTTGGGATGTCAAATGGCGTATTATCAACAGGCGCTTCAGGAGTTGGCGAAGCGCAAGATGCGAGCAACGATAAAACAATAAATAAAAAGATAAAGTTTCGTTTCATAGTCAGTTCCTAAATTAGACCGCTTGCATAAGTAAAACCGAACGGGAATATTTTTGAACCGTAGCGAAGAATCTCTACGTTCGCCTTAGAGACTGTTTCTTAAGTACACGGATTACGCTGATTTCACGGATTCTCACGGAAAATCTTTTAAAAAATCCGTGTTTGCCCGTGTAATCCGTCAAATCCGTGTACAAAAAATACTTAAGAAACACTCTCTAAGCGACACTTGGGTGCGTAAGGAAGTCTATTAAATTTTACAACAGGTGCATTAATTTTTTAAGACAAAATGCGGACTCCCAACAGAAGCCGCATTTTTCACTTACGAATTATAAATCACTAATTACCAGATTTACTTCAACCGCTCCGCTACGATCTCAGCCACATCTTTTATTTGAATGTTTCCGCCATCCGCTTTGGATGCATCGGTCATCATTGTTAGGCAGAAGGGACAGCCCACCGCTACGGTATCCGCGCCGGTAGATTTGGCTTCAGCGAAGCGCGTCTCATTCACGCGCGCCGTGCCATTCTCCTCTTCCTTCCACATCTGCGCGCCGCCCGCGCCGCAGCAGAAAGATTTTGCAGAGTTGCGCGGCATTTCGACAACCTCAATACCTGCGGATTTCAAGTCATCGCGCGGCGCATCGGTGATTTTATTATGCCTGCCCAAATAACACGGGTCATGGAATGTGACCTTCATGTTATCGCCATCCAAATTCATCGAGATCTTTCCCGCGCCGACCAATTCATTAATTAATTGTGTGTGATGAATGACGGTGTAATTTCCGCCAAAGGCAGGATATTCATTTTTAAGCGTATGCAAACAATGCGGGCAAGTTGTTACAATTCTCTTTGGCGCAACTTCGTTTAATATTTCAACATTTTGTGAAGCGAGACCGAAGAAAATATCTTCGCGCCCCGCGCGGCGGGCAGAGTCGCCGGTGCAGGCTTCGTTCTTACCGAGCACGGCGTAATTGACTCCGGCGGCGTTCAAAATTTTCGCAAAGGCTTGCGCGGTTTTTTGTGCGCGTGAGTCTGTTGCGGGCGCGCAGCCGACCCACCATAAAATTTCAGGCTCGGCGTTTTGTTCGATTGTCGGCACGTTGAGTCCATCCGCCCATTTCATTCTGTCGCCTTGCGAAACATTCCACGGGTTCATATTGCGTTCCATGCCCTTGAACGCAGACTCTAATTGTTTCGGGAACACGCTTTCCATCATCGAAAGATTGCGGCGGATATCTAAAATGTCGCGCATGGGTTCATTGCCGACGGGGCAAATATCCACGCACGCGCCGCAGGAAGTACACGCCCAGACTGCTTCTTCAGAGATCAACTCGGTCATGGCAACGTCGGTTGTACCGCCGTTGTTCAAGTGATAGCGTTTGTTAATTTCCAGCGCGGCGGGCGATAATAATTTTCCGGTGTTATACGCGGGGCAAACTTCCTGACAGCGAAAACACATGATGCAGGCGTAGCTGTCCATGATCTGTTCCCAGCCGAGATCTTTCATCTTCGCCGCGCCAAATTGCTCGATGCTTTGATCGTCGAGATTGATATAACTTAATTGTCCGATTGATTTTCGTTCAGGCTTCAATGCGAAATTCATCGGCGCAAAAAATAAGTGGATGTGTTTTGAATATGGGAAATATGGAAGGAACGCGACGACCGCGCCGATGGATAACCAAAACGCGATGTGTTCCCCCGCGACCAAAGTGGACGCATCCATACCTGCCCACAATTTTGATACCGCTGAAATGGATGGCTGCCACGCGTCGGGCTGCTTTGCGAGCGCAACGCCAAAAGACTCTCCCAAATAACGCATGATGTTATGGATAAAAATAAACGTGGCGACAATTGCAGAATCGCGCATGATGCCCATCCGCGCTTTGGGGTGGAGTAATGTATCGGCGCGCGTGGTCAAAGTGGTGGGGCGAAGCACGAAGCGCCTAAACGCCATGGCGAGAATACCGAGGATGATGGCAATATTCGCAAAGTCAGCTAATAGGCGGTAGACATCTCCAAATAAGCCTGTCTGTTCGAGGAGTTTGAATCCGGTGTAGGCGTAGATGAGATCGGCAAGATTAATTAATAAGAATGAAAGAAAACCCCAGCCGATGAGTCCGTGCAAAATGCTGGGCACGAGCCGAAAACGAAAAACGGGTTGGAACAATCCCACTTTGAGGATGAGTTCTCCAATCCGTTTTGGGATGAGCGACCAATCAACTTTGCCCTGCCCGCTGCCAATGTGCGCGGTGATCTTCATCACACCTGTGTAGGTGAAATATAAAGAGACGAGTGTGGCGATTATAAAGAGGATTTTTTCCGCAAGTGTAAGCATGTAGCCTCCGAAATATATTGCGACACGCTTTGCGTGTCGCGTTACAGTTTAGCACAACTTTATTCGGTTGTATCAAAAATCACTTGTGACATTCATCCTTTTCCCCCACTGACTTGATCATTTATCTTTACTTATATCGTTCACATAATTCACAGCGCCGGAACATGCGCCGGTAAGATATGGTGAAACATTATTCCAGGTTAAATCCAGTCCCCTGCTGTAGGCATTGCTGATGCCCCCGGAAAGACATCCGCCACCCGCGTTGTAGTTGACCAGCGTGAATTTCCACAAGTCTTCATACGCTGCAACATTGTCGACAGATTGGCCGGTGTAGTTATAAACGACCTGGCCGGTTTGTTCGCAATTGGCGATCATGGTATGCGCAAAAACACTCACTGAAAAATCAGATTGTGTGAGATCCAATCCGAGCGGACAATCTTCGCAGGTGGCATTAACACTGCTGACGAGGGCGCGGCGCAACTGAATTTGATCTTCTTCTGAGAGGTGCATGTATCCCTTGCCGCAAGTCTCTTCGGGCAGCACGATCGGACAGAATTGCCCGTAAAAAGAATCATTCCAAAATAGAGTCGTGTCCGCGCCATTCTCGGTCAGTTGCCCCAAACCGACGTCACCCATCGACTGATAAATGCCGGGCCAGAACTGACTTTCACGCGCAAAAAGATTCTTCAATAAACGCGCCGGAACACTGGTATCCTGCGCCACACTGAAGATCAACGCGTCAAATTGATTCTGCCATTCCTTGACTGCCGGACGCGCTTTTTTCAACCCGCACGGATTCGCCGCGCCGCCCGGTGTGATGCCCCCATCGGAACAGGAGCCTGCATCCACAACGCCCTGTCGAATTAAATTCGCGGCGAGATAGGTATACGGGATATTACTGGATAATTCTTCGCTGTTCACGGGAGTGGTCAACCACTGGGGGACGCCGCCCACCGGCGGGAAGACTCCCCACGCATCCGCGCATGTTGCGACTACTTCGCCTTTCCACTGCGCGGAGAGGACATCCACATACCAATAGAGCTGATCGGGGTCGCCTTGATCCGATCTTTGCACGCGCACTTGCGCAGTATAAACAATGCTGCTATCGCCATAAGTGGAGTAGGACCAAAACTCAACATCCACACCTTCTACGGGTGTCTCGGGGATATGAAACTTGCATATATTGGTGCTATTGCAATTGAAAGGTTCGCCGTTATATGTCCCCTCGATGCGGTTAATGGTTTCGTTCGGCAACGGCTCCTGCCCCGTAATTACCAGGGTGGGTGTAGTTTCGCAAATATTAGTAGATGCGCTTAGAACGGGCTGGCAATCTTCAAGCGAGATCCACGCAGAGGCAGGCTCAAGCTGCATGGAAACTTGTTTTTGTTTTTGTTCTTCGTTAATAAGATGCACATAGTAGCCGACACAGGTTGTTTTATCAAGTTCGTTACACGGCGCCTGCTTCACCCAGTCTTTATAAACGGTCTCACTGCAATCCCTCAAAACTTCCTTCGACAGCGGCATGCCTTCATGATCGACAGTGATCACACAAGCGATGGTTTTTAATCCCCTCCAGCACACTTTATCCACACCAGCTGAACTACCGCAGGGTGTTTTGGATAGCCATTTATCAGGAATAATCTCGCCGCAATCTCTAAAGGTTTCCCAGGGATAGGGTTCTTCTTCTGCGTGGCTGACAACAATAATACAGGTCAGTTTGGTTCTTCCCGACCAGGCCTTCATTTGCCAAGTGAAGGCGGTATAGTTCACGGTGACCGCACTGTATCGATCAGGCCCGGGGGGTGCATTAACATCGGATGCCAGCGCCGGGGCGTGGGGCAAGGCGGCCCCTGAAAGGACAATGAAAATGGCGAGCAATCCAAACAGTAAACGACGATTCATGTAATAAAAAAAATCCACGTATATTATACGCGGACTCACTCATTTTGGTTATTTCTTTTTCTTCGGTTTTGCTTCTTCGGCCTGTATGGATTCGAGCATCTCCAGGTCGCGTTTGAGGTTGCGGTTGCGAATGTACAAGCTGGCGATGTAAATCGTCATAGTGATGAAAAAAACCGAGTAGCCGAGGATCATATAACCCGATGTATCGGGAGTGGTTTCTAATAGGAACATGATATTCTCCATTTTGTTTTACATTGTAACTGCTCAGTCATGTCTTTGCGAGGCGGGCTTTTGTTCTTCCCGCCGAAGCAATCCCTGCCATCAGGAGACTGCTTCGGCTAAAACCAAGCGTTGTACTGATCTTGTCGAAGTAAGCGCCTCGCAGCGACATAATCGCGGGTGTAACGGATGGTTGAGTAGTTACTTTACATTAAAGAATTAAGTTTAAGTTGCTCGACCTTTTCCTCTAAACTGCTCAGGCGCAGGCGATGCCAGATCATATCAATAAAGATAACGGTAAAGGCAAAGAGTGCGAAGAAGAACGCGGTTTTCATGTCACTGGTCATGCTCATTTTTTCCTGGCTTGCGTTTGCCGCGCCGATCACAACCGGGTGGATCGAGCGAAACAAGCGGATGACCATAAATGTGATCGGCGCGCTGATGCCGCCCAGCAAAGTGTAAACCGCGCCGAAGCGCGCGCGCTTCTCGGGTTCTTCAATTCCCTGACGGAGCATAAAATAGGCGACGTAGATCAACTCGGTGATGGCGGCCGTGGTCAGGCGCGGATCCCACGTCCACCAGGTGTTCCATGCGGGGCGCGCCCAAATGGAACCGAGCGCAATGGTGATGAAGAAGAACACGGTGCTGACTTCCACGGCGGCGAGTTCAAAACGATCCCACAGCATGTTTTTGGTGACGAGGTAAGCGATGCCCGCAATTGCCGCAATGACAAAGCCAAGCAATCCCACCCAGGCGGTGCCGATGTGGAAATAGAAAACGCGCTGCACTTCACCCATCACCAGCTCGGTGGGCGCGAAGAAAAGCGCAAGATATGTAGATATTGCCAGCAGGATGACGCTGACAAAATCAAGAATTTTTAGTGCAATAGGTCTGGGTTGCATAAATACTCCTTTAAAAGTTACGGGTTACGGGTTACAAGTTGTAAATCATACGATCACTCTAATTACCAATTACTAATTACTAATTACTAATTACTGATTACTGATTACTGATTACCGCTCTTACTCTTCAACTACAAAATCAAACACCATGAAGGCAATGGCGATGAAGATTACATCGTAGACGACAAGCAGATTGAATGGCGTCATGATCTCTGCAAACGTGGAACCGGCCAACAATCCGCCGCTGGCTTTGACGGCTGCGAGCAGAACCGGAATGGCAATCGGGAACAACAGGATCGGCAGCAGCACTTCGCGCATACGCGTCTGCACAGACATTGTGGCGAGTAGCGTACCGACGGCGGTGTATCCGATCGAGCCGAGGATGATCACCGCGAGCAGGTCAATCCGAAAAAGATTGACGTTATACAACATGCTGTATACGGGCAATACAATCGCTTCGACGATCACCATGAAGGCGAGGTTGCTCAGCGCTTTGCCGAAATAAATCGCGGAGCGGTCCACCGGCGCGAGCAGGAGACCATCCATGCAGCCGCGATCTTTTTCAACGGACATCGAGCGGTTGAGTCCCAGCGTGCCGGCAAATGCGAAGGTCGTCCATAAGACGCCCGCGTTGACCGCCTCGCGAGTCTTGATATCCAACTCCAACGCGAAGTTGAAGATGATGATGACCAGCAGGGAAAAGATCAGCATGGCGGAGATCAATTCAAATGAGCGGAATTCGGCGGCGAGGTCTTTTCGCACAATCGCAAAGGTGGCTTTGAGCAGGGAGGGTGAGGAGGATTTCATAATTAATCTTCGAGAGACTGTTTATAAAACGATAAAAGATTCGTTTGCTTGAGGTCGGCGCGTGTGGCCGATGCCGTAATCACGCCGCGCGAGAGGATATCAAATCGGGTGGCGAGGTCTTCGGCGCGCGCGAGATCATGCGAGGTCATCACAACCGTGCGTCCTTCCGCGGCGACGGAGCGCAGAACATCATCCAGCATTTCGGATGCATCCTGATCGAGACCAGTATACGGCTCATCGAATAGCATCACTTCGGGGTCGTGAATCACCGCGCGCCCGATGGCGAGTCTTTGCTGCATGCCGCGTGAAAACGTGCGGATGAGATCTTTGCGGCGATGCTCCAAGCCGACCATTCCCAGCACTTCGGTGATGCGCGCATCCATACCTTCAATGCCATACATGCGCGCGTAGAATTGCAGATTTTCCTCGGCGGTGAGGTCGGGATACAGCAAAGGCATGTGCGAGACAACGCCCAACTTGGCGCGGACTTGCGCCGCCTCTTGCGGAAGATAATGTCCCGCGACTTTCACCTGCCCCAACGAGGGCCGCGAAAGCGTGGCGAGAATGCGCAGGAAAGTGGTTTTGCCCGCGCCGTTCGGTCCAAGCAAGGCAACGAACTCACCTGACTGTACGGAAAAATCCAATCCGCGCAGAATGGATTTTAGTCCAAAACGTTTGACGAGCTTTTTAACTTCGATCATAGGGAATCTGCATGTCATTGCGAGGGCGCACTTGTACTTTGCCCGAAGCAATCTCCACCATGATCAGGGAGATTGCTTCGTCGGGAAGAGCGCCCTCCTCGCAATGACATGGCTATGGTTTTCTCTTCAACGCGTTCTTTAATTCCTCGCGTCGTTTTTGATAGACTTCATCGGAGATTTTGCCCGCGCGGTGCAAATCATCGAGCGCGATGATCGCATCCATCGCGGATTCGCTATCCACGAATTCTTCGCTGCTTTCATCGGATTCTTCATCTTCAGAATTTCTGCGGTCGCGCATGAAGAGCCACACGCCGAGCAGGATCAAGACCGCGCCGAACGCGCCAATGCCGATCAACAGGTTTTTATTCTGCAAAACATCGGGGTTGACGGCTGTGTCCTGCGCTGCGCCTTTGATCGTAAAGTCAATGCTCGTATTTTTCTCTACGTTGCTGAGTGAATAAACGTGGAAGTTCGTGCCTTCGATTGGCTGTATGCCTTCATCGGTCAGGGCCTTGCCCTCAGCGACCATGCCTTCGGGCAGGAATATATCCACTTTTTGAATGGGCAGAATGACGGGTTGAGAGATAACAATATCTTGTGTCTTCGGGAGGGAGGAAAATGCGACCAAACCATAAGACGTTTTGCTGGGCGGCATGGCAAAACCTTTTTCAGTAGGAACGAACGGCGCGCTATCCTGTGAAGTTTGGTAACCAAGTTTTTTTGTATCTTTGGCAAAGGCAACGAACGGAACATCTTCATCCTTGCCGATGTTGATCGCCACAGTTTTATCGCTGTCATTCATGATCGAATAAAGCGTAAACATTTGAGGATCACCTGCGTTTGCAAAATCAAAGAATATCTGCAAGGAAGTGACTTTCAAACCGGAGAAGTCTTCTGTTGTGCCATACATTACGATGGGCGGTAAACTCAGTTCGGTCATGCCGGCTTTTACAACGGTGAACTCGGACTGATAGGTCACCCCGTCTATGATGATCTCGGCGAGGTAGATTCGATTTTCGGGGATTTCAACATTCTCGAATGAATATTTTCCATCGGCAGTGAGAACGCCCTCAACCGTGGTGACTTCCACAGGACCTGCGGTGGCATCAGCGCCATGTTCGAAACCGCGCAACGTCACTTTTGTATCTGATGATAATTTTTTGCCGGTTTTATTTTCCACCGTGCCGCTGACGTTGCCAGAGCCCGCATTTGGCGTGGATGCAATTTCAGTGCCCGCGCCGGGAGTCACCTCGGCGGCTGGTGTGCCAGCCTCGGCAGTGGGAGTCGACTCAACAACAGGAGTCGCGGTGGCTTCGGGGGCGGGCGCGGCGAAATTCAACGTGCGGATGTACATCGCAACAGCAGCCGCTTCTTCATCCGAGAAGTCTTTTCCGAAAGCGGGAATATCGCCTTCGCCATTCTTGATGATCTTGATCAAGTCAAGTTCCGAAAGTGAGTACATCTTTTCGGGGTTGCTGAATTTTTTGGCGCAGTCGGCGCATTTGGATTCGAAAAGCGTTTTGCCTTTTTCAAGTTGAGCGGGCGCCATGTGAAGTGTCAGCGCGTATGCGACAACGTCCCAGCGTTCCTGATCGTTCAGGCTTGCAAAGGGCGGCATGAAGCGTTTGACATTGCCTTTTGTAACCTGCATATACCACGCAGCGGGCAAAGCCTTTTGCGCCAATTCGGGCAGACCAATTGCGGCAACGGTGACGGGCAATTGCTTGCCTTGTTCGCCATCGCCCAAGCCGGCTGCACCGTGACAGGGTAAACATTTCTCGGCGAAAATTCTCGCGCCGTTTTGAGCATCAGGCGAGCTGGGCGGAAAGAGCGGTCCCATTGTAGCTGCGGGAGTCGGCGCGACGTATCCCGGAGGCGGGGTGACATCTGCGGCAAGGGTAAAGTTACAGGCGGACAAAAATAATGCGAGCGAAATTAAAAGCGTTGTAAGACGTAGTTTCATTGATCCTCAATAGGCGTTCAAACGTTTAAACGTTATTGCAAAGATTTCCCGCAGGAAGGACAGAATTTATCCGCGCTCCAAATGGGTTTACCGCACTTGGGACAAAACCCCGCGGACTTGCCGGAGTGTTCCTTGCGGCGCGCGGCGATCATCGATTCGATATCGTCGTCGCTGATTGATTCGGCTTGCGCAGATGAATCTGCGCGCGCGGCAGCCGCGGCTTTTTCGATGCGCGATTCAGCATCGTGGGCGGAGGAATCTACGAGCGCGAGTTCATCCAGCTGGCGGAGAATATCCGCGCCTTTTTGTAACAGCGACGCGCGTTGTTCGGGGTAATCTTCTGCGGGAATTTTTCCGAGGTTGTGATCGAAATCCAATTCCTGTAAAGCATTGATGACGCGGTCGCGTTCCGCTTTCAAAGCGGAGACTTGCAAGGTTTCGCCTGCGCGAAGGCTGCGTGTGCGCGCCATAAACGGGGCATATAAATACATGCCGACCATGATGATCACGGCGAGGATAAGAAATATTGAGCCTAATTCCATGTGTTATTGGATTCCTTCGATAACGGATTTGATCTCATCCACAGAAGTGAATGGACCAATTTGCACCTTGCGCAAAACACCTTTACGGTCAATGAAATATGTTTCGGGCACGCCCATCTGACGATTGAGGATGCTTGAGATATTTGATTTCAGATCGGGCGCATTGGGAAAGGTGATGTTGAATTTCTTGAGGTATTCGTTTGCGCCGGCGGGCGTGTCTACATAATCCACGCCGATGAAGACGACATCGTTGCCGTCTTTGTAAAGCTGCCAGGCGGCTTCCAGGTCGGGAGCTTCCTGTTCGCAGGGTTTGCACCACGAAGCCCAAATGTTAATCACCACGATCTTGCCTTGAAGATCAGAGAGTTTCATTTTGGCAGTGTCTTTGTATTCATAACCTTTATAGTACACAAGGTCAAAATCGGGCACGGTGTCGCCGACTTCTGCCATTGGGTTGCGGGCGCGCTGTAGACCAAACCCGACCAATGCGAGCAAACCTACGATGAATACCCAAATAATGATCTGCACAGGAAGTGATACGCCGCGATTTGAGGTTGTTGTTTCTTCGGTCATAACATTCTCCAAAAAACCTCACCCCAACCCCTCTCCCAATGGGAGAGGGGCAAGGGGTGAGGGGATTTTATTTTTGTTTCTTTATTTCTTCTTCCATCCGCGCAAGGTAATCATCTTTTGCGGGTGGGGCTTCGTTCGATTTCGGCGCTTGGACTTTGGCGGTTGTCCACTCTTTCATGGAGCGGAAGAGAATGATCGCGCCCGCGAGAATAATGGCGGGTGGCAGGAGATAGATCAGCCAATAGAATCCGTGCTTGGGAGGTTCAGCCAGAACGCGCGCGCCGTATTGCTCTTCAAAATAAGTAAGGATCTCCGTCTCGGATTTCCCTTCCGCCAACATGCTGCGGATCTGTTCGCGCCAGTCACGGCAGGCGTCGGTCGGGCAAACATCGAGCGGGGTGCTTTCGCAAACAGGGCAATACAATTTATGCGCGACCACATTCACTTCATCATCTGTGGGGGGCGTGTTACTTTGCGCAAGCGCAGCGCCAGTGAAGAGCAGGCTGAATAAAAATGTAAAGGTTAAGATGTAAAGGAACTTTCTCATTAATGAACTCCATAGGGTTCAAGGTTGAAGGTTGAAAGTGTATAACCTTCAACCTTGTAACCTTCAACCCGTAAATCAATCCGCCGAGCTGGGCTGGCTCACCTGCCGTGAGGCGCGGGTGCGTTCCTCGACGGGGTCTTTGTCGGGCCATGCCGCAAAAATAACACCGACGAGGAAAAGCAAACTTCCGATCCACAGCCAATTGACGAGCGGGTTCACAAATATTTTGAATGTTGCGCCATCGGAGGATACGGGCTGCCAATCCACCAGCAGAACATACAAGTCATCGCGGAGTGTGGAGCGGTTTCCAGGGATGGTCATGTTTTGCTGTGAGTCGAAGTAATAGTCAATGCGCGGGTTGAGCTCGCCAATATAGATTCCGTTTTGATAAATATCAAGCGTTGCGCGGGTATAGTTCACGCCTTCGCCTTTGCTATCCCATGAAGCCAGTTCGCGGTATTTAACATCGTAACCTGAGATGTTCAACGACTCGCCTTGTTTCAGCAAACCTTGTGTTTCACTTTGGAATATCTCAATGCCGAGGATGCCAATCGCCATCAACGCCATGCTGATGTGGATGATGTAACCGCCATAGCGGCGGCGATTGCGTCCCATCAAACGGAAAAGCGCGGTGAAGAAATTTTCATCCTGCGCTTTTTGCCGCGCGCGCGCGCCGCGCCAGAATTCCTGAAAGGTAACGAATAAAATGAGCGCAATCAGGAAGAATCCGATCAACGCGCCGATACTCTTTGTGTAAGTGAAAAACAGGGCGGCGGTCACGACCGAAGCGGCTGCCGCGGATTTCCACATGGCGCGCCCGAGAGTCTCGAAGGTGGAGTGTCCCCACGCGGAGAGCGGCGCGACTGCCATCAGGAAGAGCAGCGCCGAAAAGAGCGGAGCGGTTGCGCGCTCATAGAACGGCGGACCAACAGTCACTTTTTGTCCGGTGAATAATTCTGAAACCAGCGGGAAGATCACACCCCAGAAGCACACCACCAGAATACTCATGAACAACAGGTTATTCAAAAGGAATAACGCTTCACGCGAGAGCATGGACTTCATCTCAGTTTCGCTGTGCAGTTGGGGCCAGCGCCAGATGACCAATCCAATGGAAACGACCAATGAAGTGGTGACGAACACCATGAAGAGCGGACCGATCGGGCTGTTTGCAAATGCATGAACAGATGAAAGCACGCCAGAACGCGTCAGGAAGGTTCCGAAGATGACGAGATCATAGGTCAGGATGACGAGGATCATGTTCCAGTGTTTAAGCAAGCCGCGCTTTTCCTGAATCATCACGGAATGTAAAAATGCGGTGCCGGTCAACCAGGGCATGAATGACGCAATCTCAACCGGGTCCCAACCCCAATATCCGCCCCAGCCCAGCACATCGTACGCCCAGCGCCCGCCAAGCACGAGACCCATGGATAAAAATAACCACGCCCACAAAGACCAGCGGCGCGTGAGTCGAATCCAGCGGTCATCGGTGCGGCCGGTGATGAGCGCCGCCATCGCAAACGCGTACGGGATGACGAAAGACACGAAGCCGAGATACAACATCGGCGGATGAATCACCATACCTGGGTGGCGCAGCAGCGGATTCAATCCGCGACCGTCTTGCGCGGTGAAGAGAGTCGCATTTGCGGGCGCGAACATGTGCGGCTCAACAGCCCCGCCCACACTCCAGAAGCGCGTAAATGGATTCTCGTAGAAGACGACCAAACCGATGAAAAACGCAAGTGTGACCGAGCAAACCACAACCACCCACGGCAGGAATTCAATATCGCGATCCCATTTGCGGATGGTCACTGCGGATGCGAACGCCGCGAGCAGCCAGGACCAAAAGACCAGCGAGCCGGCTTGTCCGCCCCACCACGCAGTCACTTTGAGATAGGTGGGCATACTGCGGCTGGTCACTTCGTAAACGAAGGAAACTTCATAATGATCGTTGACCAGCAAATAGATCAACGTTGCGGCAGACAGCGAGATGAGCGGGAACATCAGCAGCATCGAACGACGCGCACTCTCGATCAATGCCAGTGATTTGTTCGTTGCGCCATAAACCGCGGCGACCACGCTATAGATCGCGACGAAAAAACTTAACAATAAAATGCCATATCCGAATTCTGAATACATAGGATTTCCTGTGTGATTAGGTTATTAGTAATTAGAGATTAGTAATTAGTGATTAGGTAATTAGGGATTAGGGATTAGGAATCTACCTAATTACCTTTAGCACCTAATTCGTCGAAGCTTGTTCGGGAACGGCTTGTTCGTATTTGGTCGGGCATTTAAGCAGAAGCTCATCAGCCTGGAAAATACCATCCGCGCCGATCTTGCCGGTCATAATCGCCTGAGCCTCACCGCGGAGCAGATCGGGCTTGGGGCCAACATACACCACTTTAACGCGATTAAGGGTTGAATCACTGGAAGCAGTCTTCAACACAACCGCCAATCCGCCTTGCGCTTCGATCTCGGCATTATCACCGGTGACATGCGCCACTTCAAAGGTAAGGGCTAAAGTGTTGGGGTCATATTGAATCGTGTCGCCGATCACCGCGCCTGAGAGGCGTAAACTCTTGCCGACAACACTCGCGCCTTGGGCCTTGACCTCATCAACAGTTAAAAAATATTCCTTACTCGCCTGAGTAGACGAAACAATCAGATATACCACCGCGGCCAAAATGAATGTGCCGCCTAAAATAAACTTTGTTCTTTGCATGGGTTCCTCCAAAGATATTACGTAAGTGCGAAATCGAACAATCTTCACATTCATTTTACATGACGACATTAAATAAGGCTTAGTTTTACGGGCTGATAGATGTCATGAAAACATCCCTAATTTATCCTATTTATATATGATGGTTTTTTAGTGTATAGTAGAAAGAACACCATCAAGGAGTATCTTTTATGCGAAAAAAAATATTAATTTTTCTTTTGTTGCTCGGAATATTGGTCACGCCGCACCAAAACGCGTTCGCTTCAGCGCGCGCGGACGTGCAGAACGACCAGGTCACATTTGACTTTCCCAACACAGCAACATTCTCCGCCACGCTGAGCGCGAATACCAACATCACCTCGGTAACATTGGAATATGGCGACAATCAACTCACTTGCGGCGATGTTATCGCGAAGGCATATCCGCAGATCACGCCCGGCACAACAGTTCAAGCCGAGTGGACGTGGGACATGCGTCAAAGCGGATCACTTCCGCCGGGCGCACAGCTCTGGTGGCGCTGGCGCTACACCGATGAAAGCGGCGCGGAATCCGTCAGCGAGAAAAAATCCGCGACGTGGCTGGATAATATCCACGCCTGGGAAACACTCGCGGGCGATAATCTGCGCGTGCATTGGTACGCTAAAGATGCAGCCTTCGGGCAAACCATGCTGGATGCCGGCATTGAAGGTTTGCGCCGCAACAAAGAGCAGGCGGGGTTAACTACAGAAGCGCCCGTCGATCTTTATGTGTATCCAAATTACGATGACATGCGCGAAGCGATTCTTTATGAACCTTCGTGGACGGGCGGCATGGCTTTCGCGGAACACAACATTGTCATCATGGGTATCTCAGGCTCGGATACAACCTGGGATAAAAATACCGTCATCCACGAATTGACGCATGTGCTGATCGGTCACTTAACTTTTTCATGCATCGGCTCCGTGCCGACATGGTTGAACGAAGGCCTCGCCATGTTCAGCGAAGGCGATCTGGATGCAAGTATGAAAGCAAGTCTCGACCAGGCCATCAGCAGCGACACGTTGCTCAGTGTGCGTTCATTGAACGGCGGATTTTCCGAGCTCGCCGACAAAGCCAATTTATCTTATGGTCAATCGCAAAGCATTGTCAGTTTTTTGATCTCCACCTACGGCGAAGAAAAGATGACGCAGCTGCTGACCGATCTGCGCGACGCAAAACAAATCGACGACGCGCTGATCGACGTCTACGGATTTGATACCGATGGGCTGGAAGATGCCTGGCGCAAAGCGATCAACGCTGCGCCGCGGGCAGTCTCCGCGCAGCCCACCGCGCAGCCGACTCCCACGTTTGTGCCCACGTACGCGCCAGTTTCCGGCGCGCCATTAGCGGTCACACCTACGCCGTACGCAATTCCTACATCATCACTCAGCGGGCCAAAACCAAATCCCATAACAGATCCATCATTCCAAATTCTGACGGTCGTGATGTTGTGCTTCTGTTGTTTGACCTTGCTGGTCATCGGCGTATTTGTTTTGGGATTCATTGTCCGCGGTAAAAATGCAAAATCCAAAGGAGATAACAATGCGTAAGATAAATAGATTGATCATTGCGCTCATATTGGTTGTATCTGTTTTCAGCATCGCCAGCTCGCAAACTTTGCAAATCGGCGTTCCGCTCAATCAAGCCATCGTCTACAGCGGAGGTGAATCCACCAACCCGCGCATGTATGATCCCGCCACCACTTATGGCTCCGGCGATAAACGCGCCTTCAGCGGATTGGTCTCTTTCGATCCGCATTTAAATCTCACCCCCGATCTTGCCGAAACATGGGATTTGAACAGCGATGGAACCGTGTACACCTTTCACCTACGCGAGAACGCGCGATTTCATGATGGGAAATTTGTCACTGCAAAAGATGTCATCTACTCGTGGGAGCGTGCCGCGAGTCCGCAACTCAAATCTGATACAGCGATTACTTATCTCGGTGACATCGTCGGTGTGAAAGAAATGTTCAGCGGCAAAGCCGATCACATCAGCGGGTTGAAAGCGATTAACGATCTGACTCTGCAAGTCACAATCGATGCGCCCAAGCCATATTTTCTTTTGAAGTTAACCTATTCCACTGCATTCGTTGTTGATAAAGCCAACGTCGAAAGCGGCGCGGATTGGATTCATCAACCCAACGGCACAGGCCCCTATCGCCTGACCGAATGGAAATCAAATGAATACATCGTCTACGAAGCCAATCAGGATTTTTATCTCGGCGTGCCGTCCATTCCGTATGTTGTGATTAAGTTATATGCCGGCAATGATGAACGTCTATTTGAAACCAAAGATGTGGATGTTGCCGGCGTATCGCTTTATAACGTTGATCGTATGCTTGACCCCACCGAGCCGCTGCACAGTCAACTTGTAACGGGCGTGGATCTTTGCACCGGCTATGTTGTCTTCGATACCACCAAGCCGCCATTTGATGATGTCAATGTCCGCAAGGCGTTTTCAATGGTGTATGACCGCCAAAGATATATCAACGTTGTTCTGCGCGGACAGGCGCTGCCCGCCATCGGCGTATATCCGCCCGGCTTGCCTGGATTTAATTATGCGCTCAAGGGTTTGCCTTATGATCCCGAAAAAGCGCGCGCGTTACTGAAGCAATCCAAATATGGCGGCGCGGAAGGTTTGCCCCCAATCATTTATACCAACGGCGGCATCGGCAGTTATGTCAGTCCCAACGTTGCCGCTATGGTCAACATGTGGGAGACGAATCTCGGTGTGAAGATCAACATCGAGAACATCGAATCCAATTATTATTACGATCAAATTTATTCAGGCAATCACGGGCAAATTTTTGATGGCGGCTGGTGCGCGGATTATCCCGACCCCGAGAATTTCGCGGACGTGCTCTTCCACACGGGATCGACTCAGAATCAGGGAAATTATTCCAACCCCAAGTTGGATCAGCTGCTCGAAGCCGCGCGCATCGAACGCGATGTGACCAGGCGCATCGGCATGTATCAGCAAGCCGAGCAAATGATCGTGGATGATGCGCCGGTAATTTTCACCACCCATTCGCTTTCCTATCAATTGGTGCAGCCGTACATCAAGGGCTTCGTCTTCACGCCCATAGATGTTCCGCTTGAAAGATATATGTGGCTGGATGGAAAGTAAACGTAACGCGACATTCATGTCGCTTTGTGCGAGATAAATCTCGCACTACAGTTATCTTGCTTCGACTACAAATTCCACGCGATCAATCGCGGAGGCGAGGCTGGAGACTGTGAAGTTGAATTGCAAGGTTGTTCCCTCCCAGCGTTTGAGTCCAACCACCTGACCGGATTTATCATACGCGACAGCCGCAATCCATATTTGGGTTGCGGCTTTTGATTCGGGGGGAAAATAGATTTGTCCGCTGACGTGCGCGGTGCGCCCGTCCCAGTCAATCTGGGTGATGATGTTATTTAATTGAGCAGGGAGATAGCGCGTGTTGTTTGCATTCAATTGAACGGCGCTTAATAATTGCGCCTGTGGTTTTAAATTCGCGGGTGTGTCGGGAAAAAAGACGTAAACCGGAAGCGACGAATTTGCGGGAATAATATTCAACGGCGTGAAGGCGGTCTGACTTGCGACGATGGAATTATTTTCATCCAATAAATTAATTTGTGTGGAAACATTTTCGAGAATATTGGCAGTGTTGTTATGGATCAGCGCGAAACACCACAAGCCGGAATCCATCAAGGGGTGGCAAATAATTTGAGAAATGGGAATCAGCACGGGGGTCGGCGTTGCCGCGGCGGCGGGAACGGAGGAAGGATCGGGGATGCGAAGTATTCCGCCGACGGGCATACTATTGGGGCTGGTGTCGGGATTCGCCGCTCTTAATTCATCCTGTGAAATTTTAAATTTCCCGGCGAGCTGGCTAAATGTGTCGCCGGATTGAATGGTGTAAATAAAAGGTGTGCTGGTGGGAATTGGCGTTTCGAGAATGACGATGACATTCGGCGTGGGCGTGAGGCTGGGCGTGGAGGTGAGGTAAGGGTTGAGAGAATAAGTTGAATTATTCTGTACGATTTGCGGCGCGCAAGCCGTGATGAAAAACAGTAGCGCGACATTTATGTCGCGTAAAAAAAATTTACGCATTTGATGATTATAATAGACGTACAAAATAAACTGGAGGCATTACATGAAATATCGTCATCTCGGCAATACAGGTATTCAAGTGAGCGAACTTTCGTTCGGCTCGTGGGTTACGTTCCATAATCAGGCTGGCGTGGACTCTGCCGTCGGCATGATGTCTGCGGCGTATGACGCGGGTGTGAATTTCTTCGATAACGCGGAAGTATACGCGGGCGGGAAGTCGGAAGAAGTAATGGGTGAAGCGCTTAAGAAATTAAATTGGCGCAGAGGCAGTTATTTGGTTTCGACAAAATTCTTTTGGGGATTGAATGATGGTGTGAACGAAAAAAATACGTTGAATCGAAAACGTTTAATTGAAGGTATTAATGGTTCGCTGAAACGCTTTCAACTCGACTACGTGGATTTGATTTATTGTCACCGCCCCGATAAAAACACGCCCATCGAAGAGACCGTCTGGGCGATGCACAACATCATCGAATGGGGCAAAGCGTTGTATTGGGGAACTTCGGAATGGTCGGCTTCTGAAATCATCGAAGCGATTCAGATCGCGGAACGTCATCATCTGCACAAGCCGGTTGTGGAACAGCCGCAATACAATATGTTCGAGCGCGGACGTCTTGAAGGCGATTATGTCCGACTCTATAATGAATATAAATATGGCACAACCATTTGGAGTCCGCTGGCTTCGGGATTGCTTTCGGGCAAATACAACAAAGGTATTCCGCAAGACAGCCGCGGCTCGCTCAAGGGTTATGAATGGATGAAGAACATGCTGACCAATGAGAAGAAACTTGCGATGGTCGCAGGATTGGAGCCGATCGCAAACGACCTCGGCTGCACACTTTCTCAACTGGCGCTGGCTTGGTGCTTGAAGAATCCGTTTGTGAGCACGGTCATCACCGGCGCGAGCCGCGTGGAGCAGGTACACGAAAATATGAAAGCAGCGGATGTGGTGGATAAGATCACGCCTGAGATCATGGAAAAGATAGATGTGATTTTTGAAGTGAAGAAGGCGGAAGAGGAAGAATAATTGTGGAAAGCAAAACTCCGGGTTTTTTGCCCACAAGACGCTTCGCGAAGAATTCGGAGATTTTTGTTAATTCCTGCTTGACATTTCATAAATTCCATTGTACAGTATTCCTGTACAGAATGGAGATACCCTTATGACCATTGAATTCACCTATACGAGCGCACGTGAGCAATTTGCAACTTTACTTGACCGTGTCGCCAATGACCGCGAGATTGTGATTATTCAAAGGCGCGGCGCGGAAGATGTCGCCATGATCGCAGCGGATGAACTCGCCAGCCTAACCGAAACCGCCTATCTTATGCGCTCCCCTGAAAACGCCGAGCGGATTTTATCTGCTTTAGCGCGGGCTTTGAAGAATCAGGGTAAATCAAAAAGCATGGACAATCTGCGCCGCGAGGTAGGCCTTGAAATCGAAGAAGCGTGAAGCCGTCTTTCAACCCGAGTTTATCGAAGACTTGCGATACTGGGTTGAGAATGACCGCAAGTTAGCTTTGCGTATTTTTGATATCATCGAAGCCATTCTGCGCGATCCGTTCGAAGGTATTGGCAAACCTGAACCGCTCAAATACCTTGCGCCCGGCTGTTGGGCGCGGCGGCTGACGCAGGAACATCGCATTGTCTATCTTGTGCGCGATAATCGTATAGATTTTTTGCAAGCAAGGTACCATTACAGCAAATCGTAAAAAAGCAAAACTCCGAGTTCTTGATGAACTCGGAGTTTTTTGTTTACACCTGCGAAAAATAACTCTCTTCTACGCTTTGCCAGGTCTCATCGCGGAGTTTCATGTACTGCGCCAAGAGCGGATGCACGCGGAAAATTTCTTCATACATTTTCTGCGCGACGCGACGGATTGAAAAATGCGCGTTGGCTGCCGTGCGTAATTGACAGAATGCGAAGGCCTCGCGTAAATTAAATTGCGCCAGCACGCGGCGATTGAATCCATTGGGGACAATATATTGCGCGACATCGGGATTGAACGCATACAATTTTTCATACATCTTGATTGCGGATTCCATCGCGGATTCATATTTCGATGCGAAGCCCGCTTCGGTGATC
The DNA here is from genome assembly GCA_009885525.1 of Anaerolineaceae bacterium. GTDB lineage: Bacteria > Chloroflexota > Anaerolineae > Anaerolineales > Villigracilaceae > Villigracilis. The sequence goes on from VFKN01000109.1 coordinate 20,531, forward strand.
AGGCTGGGCAAGGTGTACCCGAGTCGAGTCGTAAGGCGCTGCGGAGTTTGCGTCATCATGCGGTGACGTTTGAATTCCGCAAATGCGCCTTGATCCATGACGAGATCAAAAGTGTAATTGGAATATTCCAATTCGCGCAGGGGTACATCAAAGCGGCTTAATCGTTTAAGTAAAATATCCGCTAATTCGGCGCGTTCTTTTTTCTTGAGTGATTTGATGTAGGACAGCGCATCAGCATATGGCATTTCATTAAAGCGATAGATGGCGGCGGCGAGAATTTTCTTTTCGCCGTCTTTGTCATAGTCGATGAGGGTGCACCAGTTCTCCCTCACCCCTAGCCCCTCTCCCAGAGGGAGAGGGGAATCTGACTCCCTTCTCCCTTTGGGAGAAGGGTTGGGGATGAGGGCAATTTCTCGCGCAGTTTCAACAACATACGGAACTGTATCCGCATACTTGACCAGCGTCGGCGTTTCGGCTTTGGAGACTTCTTTTACTTTTTCGCCGATCTCGCGCACTTCCGCGAGCGGATGCGAGAGCATTTTGCGAATGACCATTTCGATGACGCGCGCGTTGGCGGTCATGCCGAGGTTGGCGGTCGCGGCGGCGGGCAGGATGAAGCGGCAGCTGTCCACGTATTGTGAGCGGATGCGGCGATCATAGCCTTCATCCGATTCATTTTCGCGGCGCGGAGATTTACCGAGGATGAGATTCTTTACGGGTTCGAGAGAATCCGCGTAGGTGGAGAAAAGTCCGCGCACGGTGGCGATGAATTCATCGCGCAGCGGATGATCAGCAAGCTCGGGTGGAATCGTAAAATCAGCCTGTCCCCATTTTTGGTAGCGCGTGGATTTTTCGGTATACGATGCGAGGCGGCTACTCTCGATAGTTTCAACGGCGATGCGCGAAACATTTTCAAAGGCGATGTGCAGCACTGCATGTTCCGCAACGGATGCGTGACCATAACCAACGACCCATTTCTCATGGAACTGCGCGGATTTTTCTTCGCTCAATCCTTCGGCAATCTCGCGAAAAGATTCGGGGGCACGCGATGTTTTTGCAAATGCGACCGCAATGGTTTCAGGGCTAAGTGCGCGCGGGGAAAGTAAGTAGATGTCTCGTTCGGGCATGTTAAGCCATCACTCCCATGCGCCTGCCGCCCAACAGATGCAGGTGAATATGAAAAACGGTCTGACCGGCATCCGCGTTGGTGTTGATGATCAGGCGATAACCGCCCTCAGCAATGCCTTCCTGCGCGGCGATTTTTTTTGCCACGCTGAAAAGATAACCAACAGTTTGTTCATCATCAGCGGTCATGGCGTTGATCGAATCAATGTGCCGGTTGGGAACGATCAAAATATGCGTGGGCGCGGCAGGTTGAATATCGCGGAAGGCGGTCGCGTGTTCATCGCTATATACTTTGGTGCTTGGAATTTCGCCTTTGATGATCTTGCAAAAAATACAATCAGACATGAGAAACCTCCAGAAGATTATTTTGACGGCGAGGGCATCGGTCCGTAGGTGGATTCGCAAATAATTTTGTAATACTTAAATTCAGCGGCTTTATTTGCTTCTGCGTAGGCTTTGGCATCATTGCCGATGATGCGTACAGTGTCAATGGCGTCAATTGCCTGACGTGGCAAATAACGCGGCAGGGTCATCAGCGGATCGTTGGTCGGGCCTTCGGGGATATAGGCCGGGCGTAGGCTATCTATTTTATCGGCTTGCGGAACCCAGTTGTACATCACAGGCCCGCGCGCATTGGAAGTGAATCCAAGTTGATAATTCAACATGCGCGCAGCTTCAACGGGGCGCATCCCAAACCCGCCGTTGGGCCATATAAATGCAATCGGCGTTTTTGCGAAGCGTCGGGAAAAAGCATCCAGCGAGCCGCCCAATTCGCGGGTTATGATCACTTTGGATGAGTCGTTGCTAAAATTCGTATCCGCCTGAACGCCCTGCGCCTGATGGTCTACAAAGCCATTATATTCAAGCGCAATATTTTCGTTCCATAATTTTTCAGGCACATCTTCACGGCTTATCCAGCCGTTAACAATCGGCCATTTCCATTGCTTCCAATAGTCGCTGAAGTATTTGTTGTAATCCTCGAACGGATAATTACCATCGCGGACGAGTAACACGGAACGCGGCGGAATCTTGACATTGCGCTCCATGAATCCAAGGAGTTGTTTTGTATTGATCGCTTGAAACCCCTGCACCTTGAGCTGCTTCATCATATCTTTGAGATCGTTGATCTCCACACCGGTCGCGCTGCCCGAACCGCGATAGACATCTGTGAACATGATGACCATGACCACTGTGCCGGGTTCCGAGTTCCACGGATTCCATTTGTAGCGCAAATATTTGCAGGCGTCCTGCATATACGTGCGCGGTGTATCCAGCGGATTGAGATGCGCAGATTGATATGCAGCAGGCAGCGTGGCCAATGGCTGAATTTGCTCCGTGTCGGTTAATTCCGCTGTTGTATTTGTGGCAGTTGCAGATGGAACGCAGGCGACCAAAATGCCCGCAAACAATAAAATATTTACAATGCTGAGGAAAATTTTATAGTTCTTCATGGAATATATTGTAAACGATGCTCATTTACGGGAGCGGGCCGTAGGTCGGCGCGCACATGATGCTATAGTAGTCCAGTTCAACGGCTTTGTTTTGTTCTGCATATAAAACGGCCTGTTCGCCGATTTGACGCACCGTATCAATTTCGGCGCGTGCGTTGGAACTCCAGTAACGGGGAAGAGTCATCAGCGGATTTCCTGCGGGGACTTCGGGAATCGCAAGCGGATTCGAGGCGTTGACTGTATCGGCTTGCGGAATCCAGTTGTACATTACCGGCCCGCGCGGGTTAATTGTGAAACCAAGTTTATACCCAAACTGCGGTCCAAGTTCAACTGCGCGTTTTGAAAAATTTCCACCAAACCAGATAAACGCGATTGGGGTCTTGTTAAAGTAAGTCTGTATATTCGTAATGGAACCTTGCATTTCTGCTGTAATGAATTCGTCTGTAGAGGAATCTGTTATGGGAATTTGATGCAAAACGCTATGCGCCTGATAATCAACCCAGCCTTCATGGGAAAGGTTAACATTTTCGGCTAAGACAGCATCAGCTCCGCCAAAACTACTAATCCAGCCATTAATAACCGGCCATTTCCATTGTTCATAATAGGGACGAAAGTGATCATTGAAAGATGCTGCATAGTGGCGGTCATCTACGATCAATATCACCGAACGCGCGGGTATCTTCGCGTTGTTGTATAGAAAGTCCGCCATTTGCTGGGTGTTAATGGCTTCAAAGCCCATGTCATGCAGATCGTTCATCAATTTTTTGAAGTCTGGCACCCAAATATCTTTGACATTCTTCGGCTTATCTTTATTAATGCCGTGAAACATAATTGGCATGACGACTGTGCCGGGCGCGGCGTTGTTAGAGTTCCACTTGTTTTGCAAATACTGACAGGTATCCGCGATATAAGTGCGCGGCATATCTTCTGGCTTCAATAAAGTTGTTTGAAAAGTAGCGGGCAGCGCGGACGGCGTGCGCGGAATTGTGGCTGCGGGAATGGGCGTATCACTTGGTGCTGGAGTCTGCGTCGGCTGGCTGATCTGTGCGAAGGCTGTCCCAAACGCCGCGGTCATGGCGATGTTCGGGTCTGGCTGCGCAGGCGCGGAAGAGCAGGCGGTTAAGATTGTTAAAAGTAAAATGTAATTGATAATTAATAATTTGTAATTTGTTTTCATGCCTTGAATTCTACCTGAAAAAATAGGTATCATCTCAATAAATCGGGGATGAGCAGGAAATTATTGAATCCCCCCCGGAACAAAGATAAACGAGTAAACTAACACCAGCATGATTGACGATATTGAACTCAAC
>VFKN01000044.1 GCA_009885525.1 Anaerolineaceae bacterium
ATGGAAGTGAGAAAAGGATATAAGCAAACTGATGTTGGTGTTATCCCAAAGGATTGGGATGTTGCTCCGCTTGGTCAACAATTGCGTAGAATACCAACTTATGGAATAAATGCGTCAGCAGTTCCATTCGACTATCGCTTTCCTACATATATCCGTATTACAGATATAACTGAAGATGGTCGTTTCGATGAAGGGACAAAAGCGTCAGTTGAACATCCAATGTCTGGATCATATTTACTTGAAACTGGCGATTTAGTTTTTGCTCGAACTGGGGCAAGTGTTGGGAAGTCTTATCTGTATAATCCAAAAGATGGTCAATTGGTTTATGCTGGTTTTTTAATTCGAGTAAGCCCAGATACAAAACGCTTAATACCGGCATTTCTCAAGTTTTATGTTCAGAGCCGAACTTACTGGAATTGGATCAAAACCAATTCAATGCGTAGCGGGCAACCCGGAATTAACGGACGAGAATATGCTTCACTTCCTATTCCTCTTCCTCCCACACTCGCTGAACAAGAAGCCATCGCCGAGGCATTGAGTGATGCGGATGCGTTCATCGAAGCCGTGGAGCAACTCCTTGCCAAGAAGCGTCAGGTCAAGCAAGGCGCAATGTCAGAGCTGCTGACGGGCAAGAGGCGGTTGTCTGGGTTTAGTGGGAAGTGGGAAGTGAAAGCATTTGGTGACTTGTTCAATTTTAGCGGCGGCTTCACAGCCTCACGTGACCAACTCTCTCAAAATGGATATTGTTATTTGCATTATGGCGATATTCACGCAGCCAAGAAAACATTTATTGATATACAAGCCGAATTTCAGGGCATTCCAAAACTCAATATTCCCTTGAAAAAAGTTTCTTCGGTTTCATTTTTAGAAGATGGCGATATTGTATTTGTAGATGCTTCCGAAGATGTTGAAGGCGCAAGCAGGCATGTGGTTGTTGTCAATCCAAATAAAATTCCATTCATCTCAGGCTTGCATACAATTGTCGCTAAAAGTAAAACAGATGAGTTAGAACATCAATATCGCCGTTATTGTTTTCAAACTCGTGAGATAAAAAATCAATTTGGTTTCTATGTAGTAGGAACGAAGGTTTCAGGTATCAGCAAAACAAATATAGCCAAGATCAATATTCCAGTTCCGCCACGAGACGAACAAACCGCCATCGCCGAGATCCTGAGCGACATGGATGCAGAAATCTCCGCGCTGGAGGGGAAACTGGTCAAGGCGCGGCAGGTCAAGGCGGGGATGATGTCAGAATTGTTGACGGGGAAGATACGGTTGGTGTAGCGTCCAGACCTGACAGGTTTCCAAAACCTGTCAGGTCTTATTAGGAAACCTCCCCTGTCTGGTTGACAAACCTCTCGAGGGAGGATTGGAAACCTTCCTCGAGAGGTTTTAAATCCTCCCTCGAGAGGTTTAAAAAGATGTGCTGTCTTGTTTGCGCCTACGTGAAAATTTATCCGATCTTAGCGCGTGGAGAAAATAGAATGGAACCGATAAAAACCGAAGATGAATATGAGGCGGCTCTGGCTCAAATTGAAACCCTCATGGACGCCGAGACAAAAGGTCCGCAGGAAAAAGAATTGGAACGCCTTGCAATTCTTGTTGAAGAATACGAATGCGAACATTATCCCATTGCAAACCCTGACCCTATTGAAGCGGCTAAATTCCGCACGGAACAAGAAGGAAAAAGATTATGAGTTACAAAAAAACGACCATCAAAAAAATTATTAAAGATATTGATCAGAATAAAATCTACCTTCCTGCCCTGCAAAGAAAATTCGTTTGGGGTAAATACCAGATCGAATTGTTGTTTGACAGTTTAATGCGCAACTATCCGTTTGGGACGTTCCTGTTCTGGAATTTACATCGGCAAAAGGCGGAGAATTACGTGTTCTATGAATTCCTCACGGAATACGACGAACGCTCTCCTTACAATCATCGAAAAACGGGGTCATTTTTACACGAAGAAGTCGTCGGCGTTCTTGACGGTCAACAGCGGCTGAGCTCCATGTATATCGGCCTGATGGGAACTCACACAGAAAAAGCGCCCTATAAGCGTCGTTCCAGTCCAGATGCTTATGAAGAAATGAGCCTTTATCTGAACTTGCTTTCCCTCCCCTATTTTATTGATGACGCCGAAGACAAAATTACCACGCTGGAGGAAAAAAATTTTGAATTTCGGTTCCTGACCGATAAAAAGGTCCCGGCCAGCGTAACGCGCAAAGTAGAGTTGGAGGATGGAACTTCAAAGACAGAGCCAATGTTCTGGATGAAAGTTGGGAAGGTTCTCTCCTGGGATGATGACCCAGAATTTAATCAGATCATTGATAATCTTCAGAAACAGTGTCAAAGTAACAGTCAAAAAGAAGTGTTCGCCAGCCGAAAACGTATCATCAGAAAAGGACTGGATACCCTTCACAAACGAATTCATAATGATGAACTTATCAACTACTTTGAGATTGCAAAAGACGACCTTGAAGACATCTTGAAAATCTTTGTGCGGGTGAATAGCGGAGGAACAGTACTCAGCAAGCCCGACTTGCTCTTCTCCACCATTGTGGCAACATGGGACAATGGCCGTGAGCAGATCGAATATCTGCTGAAAAAAATCAATGCCAAAGGCGATCGCTTTAATTTCGGCAACGAATATTTAATGCGCTGCTGCCTGATTTTGAGTGATAGCCCTGCCGTTTATAAGGTCAACTCATTCAAATCAGAAAATGTGGAAAGGATCAGATCTGAATGGCCGCTTATCGCCAAAGCAATAGAAAGTACGGTTGACCTTCTCCATGAATTCGGATTTAGCGGCAGTGTCCTCACGTCCCAAAATGCAACCATCCCTATCGCTTACTATTTGTATAAAGGCGGCGCGATAGATGCAAAATCAAAAAGCGATATGCGAAAGTATCTTATTCACGCGCTTTTGAATGGAATTTTCGGAAGTTCACAAGATCAACTCCTTGCCACCTTGCGCAATGCGTTTCGAGAAGAGATAAAAACGGACGCTGGCTCAATCTATAAAGGTCGTTATAAAAACTTCTCATTTGAGGAAGTCTTGAAAATTTCCCTTCCGCAGCAAAAGTCCTTAAACGTAACAGCGGAAGATATAGAACGGTTTTTGCAATACAAAAAGGGCGCTCAGTCATTTTTGGTTCTTGCGCTGCTTTATCCGCAATTGCGCTTTAACGAGGTTGTATTTCATCAGGATCATATTCACCCTGCGTCTGGCTTTACGGAAGAAAAACGCAAAGCCCTAGGATTGCCAACCGAACAATGGGCGGAATGGCTGGATTGTAAAGACTGCGTTCCCAATCTTCAATTGATGGAGGGCAGGCGGAACGAAAGCAAAAACGCAACAAATTTCAAGACTTGGTTTTCTCAAATGGATAAATCTGCCCAAGAAAATTTCGGCGTAGATAATTACTTGCCAGAAAATGTCGGCTTGGAATTTGAACATTTCAAATCTTTTTTTGAACAACGAAAGGAAAAACTCAGAAAAGAATTGGAAAAAGTTCTAGCTCTGACGAACAATAAAACTTCCGATGTTCAACCAGAATGGGATACGCGTGATGAAGAACCTGAAGCGGCAGGAGCAATCGAATGAGCGGCATCGACCGACCCGAACGCGAAACGCAAAACCGTATCGTTGCCCTCTTCAAAAATGAATTGGGATATCGTTACCTCGGCGACCACACTGATTTCGAGAATACCAACATCTGGGAGGAAAACCTCGCGGCTTTTCTCACCCGCAGCGGATACAGCGCAGCGCATATTTCCCGCACCCTCGATATTCTCAACCGCGCCACAAACAGCGGCGGCAATTTGTACGAACGCAATCAAGCGGTCTATAAACTCCTGCGTTACGGCGTGGATGTAAAAACCGAAGCCGGCGGCGTGACCGACAAAGTTCACCTGATCAACTGGAACAATGCGCAAGCCAACGACTTCGCCATCGCCGAGGAAGTCACCCTGCGCGGCAGCCACGAACGCCGCCCCGATGTCGTGCTCTACGTCAATGGCATCGCCATCGGCATCCTCGAACTCAAACGCTCCAGCGTCAGCATCGGCGACGGCATTTATCAAAACCTCTCCAATCAACAGCCCGAATTTAACGAATGGTTCTTCTCCACCATTCAGTTCGTCTTCGCGGGCAACAACTCGGAAGGCTTGCAATACGGCAGCATTGGCACGCAGGCAAAATATTTTCTCAAGTGGAAGGAAGATGAAGCCGATAATACAGGCTACAAACTGGATAAGTACCTGCTCAAGTTCTGCGAGAAGAAGCGCCTGCTCGAACTGATCCACGACTTTGTGCTCTTCGATGGTGGCATCAAAAAACTCCCGCGTCCGCATCAATATTTCGGCGTGCAGGAAGCACAGAAGTTTATCCACAGAAAAGAGGGCGGCATCATCTGGCACACGCAAGGCAGCGGCAAAAGTATCGTCATGGTGCTGCTCGCCAAATGGATTTTGGAAAACAATCCCAATGCCCGCGTGGTTATCATCACCGACCGCGACGAATTGGATAAACAGATCGAACGCGTCTTTACCGTGGCAGGTGAAAAACCAGTCCGCACCCGCAACGGAAACCAGTTGATGAGCCTGCTGAGCAAAGCCGCGCCGCGCCTGATCTGCTCGCTCGTTCATAAATTCGGTCAACGCAACGTGGAAGATTTCGACGGCTTCATTAAGGAACTCGAAGCGCAGCCCAGCAAAACCGTGGGCGAGGTCTTCGTCTTCGTAGATGAATGTCACCGCACCCAGAGCGGCAAACTGCACCGCGCCATGAAAGCCCTGATGCCCAACGCGGTTTTCATCGGCTTCACCGGCACGCCTCTCTTAAAGAAAGACAAACAGACCAGCCACGAAGTGTTCGGCAAATATATCCACACCTATAAATTCAGCGAAGGCGTGGAGGATGGCGTGATCCTCGATCTCGTCTACGAAGCGCGCGATATTGACCAATGGCTGGTATCCACCGACCGCATCGACGCCTGGTTCGACGCCAAGACGCGCGGCTTGAATGACTGGCAAAAAAGCGCGCTCAAAGAAAAATGGGGGACGATGCAGAACGTGCTTAGTTCCAAATCACGCATGGATCGCGTGGTCAGCGACGTGGTCTTCGACTTCAATACCAAGCGCCGCCTGAGCGATGGAACGGGTAACGCGCTGCTGGTCGCCACCAGTATTTACGAAGCCTGCAAATATTTCTCCCTCTTTCAACAAACTGAATTCAGGGGCAAGTGCGGCGTGGTGACATCCTACAACCCGCAGGCCGGGGATGTCACGCTGGAAGAAATCGGCGCAAACACCGAAACGGATAAGCAATTCATCTACAACACCTACGTCAATCTTTTGCGGGCGGTGGAAAAACCCAACACCGAAGCCTACGAAGAATGGGCAAAGAATTTATTCATCAATGAACCCGCCAACATGAAACTGCTGGTGGTGGTGGATAAACTACTGACCGGCTTCGACGCGCCGCCCTGCACCTATCTTTACATTGACAAGTCCATGCAAGATCACGGTCTCTTCCAAGCCATTTGCCGCGTCAACCGTTTGGACGGTGAAACCAAAGACTTCGGTTACATTGTAGATTACAAGAACTTGCTGCCCAAAGTGGAAAGCGCTATTCAGGTCTACACCTCCGAACTGGATGACAGCGCGGATGGCGCAAGCCCCGAAGTGATGATGCAGGACCGCCTGAAAAAAGGGCAGGAACGCCTCGACAGCGGCATGGAAATGCTTGCCTTGTTGTGCGAACCCGTCAATCCACCCAAGGGCGATCTTGAATACATCCATTACTTCTGCGGCAACACCGAACTCGCCGAAAGCCTGAAAGAACATGAACCGCAGCGCATTGCGCTCTACAAGGGCGTGGTCGCTCTTATCCGCGCCTATGCCAATATCGCCGACGAACTTGAAGCGGCAGGTTATTCATCCGCAGATATTGAACGCATCAAACGCACGATGGACGAATACCTGCGCCTGCGCGAGATCATCCGCCGCGCCGCAAGTGAAACCCTCGACCTGAAAGCCTACGAAGCCGATATGCGCCACCTGATCGACACCTACATCCAAGCCGATGAACCGCGCAAGATCTCGCCGTTTGATAATATCGGTCTGCTCGAACTTGTCACCAAACTTGGCATCCTCGATGCCATCCACGAGGGACTTGGCGCCTTGAAAGGCAACCGTGAAGCCATCGCCGAAACCATCGAGAACAACGTCCGCAGCAAGATCATCAAGGAACAACTCACCGACCCCGCCTACTATGAAAAGATGTCCGCTTTGCTGGATGAGATCATCGCCGCCCGTAAAGCCAAAGCCATCGAATATGAAGAATACCTCAAACGCATCGCCGAGATCGCGGTCAACGTTGAGAAAGGTCACTCCGACGAAACGCCAACTCAACTGGATACGCCGGGCAAACGCGCACTATACAATAACTTGAAGAAACCGGCTGCTCCGGCAAACGATCGAAGCGCTGCTGAAGACGCGCCCGCCTACGGCAATCCTGCGCTGACGCTGGCATTGCTGATTGACGAAACCGTACATCGCGTCAAGCCCGATCAATTCCGCGGTCATCAGGCAAAAGAGAACGTCATCAAAGCGGCGCTGCTTCCGCTTTTAGGCAACGACCTCGCAGAAGTTGAGCGCATCTTCAAGATCATCTCCGCCCCGCAGAACGGATACTAATGTCCACGCAGCAGATTACCATCGGCGGCATCCCGGTGGATGTGGAATTCAAGGATATTAAGAATGTCCACTTGAGTGTCTACCCACCCACTGGCAGGGTTCGCATTGCTGCGCCTGCACGCATGAACCTCGACACCATCCGTCTGTATGCCATCGCCAAACTGGATTGGATCAAGAAACAGCAAACAAAACTTCAAAGCCAGCAGCGCGAAACTCCGCGCGAATATCTCGACCGTGAAAGTCACTATGTTTGGGGTCGGCGCTACCTGCTCAAGATAAAAGAAGAAGATACTGTTCCAACCGTTGAACTCAAACATAGCCAAATGGTTCTCACCGTCCGATCTGAGGCCGGGAGGGTGAAGAGAGAAGATGTGGTGGCGAGTTGGTATCGTGAGCAGCTCAGAATTGCCATGTCCCCGCTGATCGCCAAATGGGAAACGCTGATCGGTGTCAAAGTCAATCGTATCTATGTCCAGCGCATGAAGACCAAATGGGGCAGCTGCAATCCGCACAGCCGCAGCATCCGCTTGAATAGTGAACTCGCCAAGAAATCGTCCGAATGCCTCGAATATGTTATCGTGCATGAACTGGTGCATTTGCTGGAGCCGACCCATAACAATAGGTTTGTGAGCCTTATGGATGGCTTCCTGCCACAGTGGCGACATCTACGAGATGAGTTGAACCGAATGCCGCTGTCGCATCAGGATTGGGAGTATTAAGGTGAGAAGCACTGCACAAATTGTGGATGCATGATAATCATGAGATCACCTGTGTTGCTTTTGAAATTAAATAATTTATTTCATGATTAGAGATTGTTGCTTATTGCCTTGGTTTTCTTCAATCAAATGTTTATCCTCTCTAATCTAACACTTCTTTCGCAAGGGTGCATTTTCCCCAATAAGATAGATGGAACGAATATAAAACACATCCTCGCGATTGATCGAGCAGTTTTCTGGCCGGGTGTGTCTTTCCGAACCAGAAAACTGCTCTGATGTAGGATTACTTCTTGTTTCGTTCTAGGCGTGCGCTTTCTCTTTTGTGATGTTCCTTTGCCTTGCCTATCATATAGTTAACATACAATTCGCGCTCTTTTACGAACTGTGCTTGCTTCCCTTTTGCAATGCCAAATGTCCCGCGATCTATTGCTATTCTTTCAAGTTGCGCATCTGTAAATGCATTGCCATAATATATATCTTCAGACTGACTGTGACCTACAAGCGTAGCTTCTATAAGTCGTTTAATGGTTACCTTGACAGTATCTTTATTAAGTCCCAGTCGTTTTGCAATGGCATATATAGTGGTCGCAGGCGTTACCAATAAGTCGAGCCATATTGGATAAGCATAGGTACCCAGTTTATTAAAGGCATCTCGTTCAGCGTCCTTAGCCGGCAAAGTGTTGTTTTTGGTAGGATAATTTTCATACAGTAATATGTCAGTGTTAGAGTACTGTACTGCTTTTATCCTACTCCCAAATGTAAATATATTCGCCCAACTCGCTTCATTGCCTTCGTGTAAAAGTAGGCCATGTTTTACAAATAGTCGCAAGTAAGCGGATGTGGTATTTTTATTCATGTTTGCAAGTTTGGCTATTTCGCGTGTCGCTGCCCTGAATACATTACTCCGGCTGTCAAGGCGCGCCCGTTCAACACAGGCGTCGAAAGCACGCCGCGCAAAAGAAGACTTGCCTTTGAACTCGCATCTCCAATCAAATGATTTCGCGAAGTCTTGTGCTTGTTGCCAGTCTTGACTGCCCTTGTTGGTTTTCAGTTGAAATTTTCGTGATGGCTTGCGTTCCTTGCTAAAGGCCCATTCCAGGATCCGCTCGATTTTATGGTCACGGTCATCGTAGGCTGGAATGCAATTATCTGCAGCCATTTGCAAAGCAGATCTTGTTTCGTCTTCATCAAGCCCTATACCCACCAAGTCGGCAGAGAGCGCGGTCAATGCGCTATTACGCCCGCCTTGTTTCGCTCCATACAGCAAGGTCTCCTGGCTGGTATTTGACAGGTTCTTTGCGTATTCAGGCAGCCCGCTTATATCGTTTTCACTTTTGGATTTGCGGTATTTTTTTAACGTCACACCAAGCCAAACAAGTGCTTCAATGCTCGTGGTTTGCAATGTCTCATATGGTAACATGTTCAAAGGTTCAGGCGACAACCATTGATAAACTGTCCCTTTCGGGTGGATCGAAGGTGGCACTACAATTAAATGCCGACTTCCCCAAATTTGCACATCATCGAATTTGCTCTTCTCTTGCGGGATGTTTGCTATTTCACCTTCGAGTACTCGCAATAAATATTGTCCACCTCTATGGGAAGTAAAGGCCCAAAATTCAAGTCCGCGCTGAGCGAGTTCATCACCCATAAACTTAAACTTTTCCTTTGTATCACAGTCAATTGACAGTAAATTACCCGAAGTCGCGCCGCACATGACTGCTATGTTTGAGTTTTCAAACAACGTGACGAAGTTGTCTTTATAGCAGGTTGAACAGCCGCAGTCTTTGACATAGTGCATACGATTTCGATATAGTGGCTCCAGTTTGTAAGCTGACTTCTTTTCTCCGCCGCGCAAAATCCAGTCATGCGCGGAAGGAATGGGAAAGGGGTTAAACCCACGTTCGTACAAGTCGACAGCGTACTCTTGCACGCCTGTCAATTGCTTTACTTCATCTCGTGCCTGTACGGTCAGTGCGTGCAATTCAAAAGCCCTTGTTGTATCTGTGCTGTATAGCGTTGCCATTATTTACTCACTCCAATATTTTTGATGTTTTGGGATCCGTCGATTTTTCATGTCCAGCACTTCTCTTGCGTCACGATCTGGTCTAGTAAAAAACGCCCCACAGTCCTTGTATAGTTGTTGTCCAAGTAGACAGTAACTATTACACCCTCATTTTACCGTACATCTGTTCTATCTCCAAGGGGTTTCCCCTAATTCATATACAACATATACAATTCCAGTTTCCGACGTCGGAAACTCCCACTGCGTTTGCCCAGTAGCAGACAAGGGAAACTTCCCGCCATTTCCTGTACAATCTGTCAAATTTCGTTTACCTAGGCTGTGAACCAAAAAGCCTGATTTCCGTACCATTTTTACAGTTATCCCTCCCAGATATGACCAAAATTCGGCATCGGTGTCATAGCCACAGGCCTCTCTCTCCCAGAAAATCGGTGGTTTTATCCCTACTGGTTGAGACCCTTCTAATCCAATCTGCTGCTTATTCCTCGCATGATAGAATTAAAAATCGAATGATGGCAACATGAATTTGGAGAACTGGAAATGCTGAAAGTAAAACTTGCACAAGAAATGAAGAAGAAGGGTCTCAGTCCGCGACAGGTAGCCAAAGAGATTGGGACATCCCACACGACTATCCTCCGCGCGCTCCGTGGCGAAATTGTGGATGTAGCGACTATTTTGAAACTCAGCGAGTGGTTGGGTGTCAAGCCAGCCACGCTCATAAGCTCACTGGCTATTACAAGGTCGGCGCTGCCTGATCAAATTGCAGTGATGCTTGGAAAACATCCACGTCTGGAACATGAGTTTGGTCAGGCTATAAGGGCTATTTTGGAAGAAAGGGTTGACCCTGCGATCATTGAAGACATTGCCGCTTATGCCGCATACAAGATCAACCTCGGCGCCTCCCGGCAATAAAAATTTTCGACATCAGAAACTCATCTAATCTTATGATCAAAAATTCGCACGCTCCATGGCCTTATCCCCGCCACCTTGACTTTGTCAAAAATGTCCGCAAGGCGGCTTCCAAGTGGTTCCAGAACCAAGGATATTCAACCAACCCTAAATATCCGTATATCCTTGCCGAATGGAAGGACTGGCACAATAACATCATCCTCCCGGCAGTTGCTCAATTTATCCGGGAGACTTCCGGGCGCCAAAGAGAAGATGGAAACAATTTCCCTCTGCACAAATACATCCATCATGGGCTCTCCAGTCAGGCCATGTTGTTCAATCTGGTTGGACCGATGTTAGTTACCTGGAATTATGAACCGTTAAAAAGACTGATTGAACGTAAGGGCCTGTATTGGCCGGGAGCAGATAGCGGGGCTATTCTTGAATATGAGGATAGATCGGTATTCGATGAAGGACAGGGGCAGCCTACATCCATTGACCTGGCTATTACCTCTCAAGACGGTACACCTCAAATCTTTATCGAAGCAAAATTTGTTGAACAGGAATTTGGAGGCTGCTCCGTATTTGCAAATGGCGATTGCGACGGAAGAAATCCAGCCAGAAATCATGATTTGTGCTATTTACATCATATCGGCCGTAAATACTGGTCACTGATGCATAAGTATGGCATTGATCAGGAACAAATCGGCACGGATAGCATTTGCGTTATGGCTCCGCATTACCAGTTCTTCCGTGAATTTCTGTTTGCTCTGGAAAAGGGCGGGATTTTTGTTCTACTAAGTGATGAGCGTAGTCCCGTTTTTCGTTGCACAGGTCCCAAGGGAGAGCGAGGGATCATGCCATTTCTAACTGATCTACTGCCATCCAAATTAAGGCATAAGGTGGCTATGATAAGCATTCAGGAACTTATTGCCGAAATCAGGATAACTGAGGGAAATCATTGGGTTGGCGATTTTAGTGATAAGTACGGTTTACGCCAATAAACCTAGTTCGGTTAGATTGATTGGTAGGGGAATAAATTCATATTTGAAAGTTGATACATTATCCAATTGCGTCACTTGTTGAAGGGTGACGCAATTGGATTTAAAAGTCTTATCCCCCAACCCGGTTCTTGTCCTCCTCGATATCTTCTTCAGTGATTAAGAGAATTTCTTCCAAATCACTTAAGCATTCCGTGTGGACGAAAATTACTCCTATAGATGACGCGCGTTGTTCTTCAGTGTTTGCCCCGCAGAAGACGCAGGGTTCAGATTGATTTGTACTCATAAAGCCTCCAAGTGTAAGATGCTTCCTGCAGGAAGTTCAACACGAATATGCCGCTAGGCATCTGGCTTGATTTGGATATTTCACTTAGCCGTACGGTACACGATATGGCGAATAATATAGATGCGAAATCTGGGAAATATCAAGAAGGAGAAGTGCTGGAACTGAAAAATTCAAGCCGGGAGGAAAGAGTTTCCGGTATCGGAAAGTCGCCACACAAAATGCCGGCGTTGTAATCCTTGGACAAATCAAACTGCAATGGCAGACAGGAAGGATGTCCGTATCAAGTGAGAAGTTACTAATTGAAATGTCCGCAAGTCTGGCTCGTATCGAGGAGCGTGTCTCCACACTGGGTCTAACTGTAATTGACGTGCATCAGACCGTGCGTGGGTATGGCGGAAATGTCGGTCTGGTGTCAAAGGTGGATGCGATCATCGAGGATCTGACGCGTGTCGCGAAGTATCAAGTGGAGATCGAACAGGTCAAGTCTGACCTCGCCACCCTGCGCAAGGAGTACGATGCCCTGTACAGCACAGTGGGCGCTTACCCGACCTACCTTTGGATGTTGCACTACAAAACGAGGGAGACGATCACTGCAACCTTTGTGACTGTCATCACCGTCTTCATGCTGCTCTCGCCATTCATCATGCCGGAGCAATCGAAGGTGGTCTGGTCGAGGGTGATGTCGGTTATCCTGAAATATATGGGGGTGCCTGTAGATGTTCCTTAAATAACTGGTAGTGGGCTTTTCCAAATGATGGTATAAAAGGGACATGATAAGCAAAATGGTAGTTTTTCACTGTCCTGAGTGCGATAGCACAAATGTAGTCAAGAATGGCAAAAA
>VFKN01000086.1 GCA_009885525.1 Anaerolineaceae bacterium
AGAATGGATGGGAGTCGAACCCACCGCGGCTCGCAACGCGACCCGCCACAGGTGTTGAAGACCAGGAAGCCCACCGGGACCTAACCACTCCCATCAGCAAGGATAACCGAGAGAAGATAGATTCGCAAGTTTATTAAAGTTGATAGTAATCAAAAAAATGTGGTGAGGGAATATAGCTGGGCGCGAAAATAAAGAATGAAGCAAATGTGATCATCATGCACATTACGCACATAAAAATAAATCCACCCATGATGATTCCGATCCATGCCATTGGGCTGCCGGATTCATTGCTCTTACGAATTTGATTTAGTGAAATTGCGCCGAAGATTATCGCGAGAATCCCAAACAGGAAACTCAGCGGGTAGCAAATAAATCCAGTGAATGGTATGGGGATCAGTCCGGTACAAAAGGAGACGGTTGTTAAGAGCCCAAAGACAAGGCTTAGAATGGATTGTGAGTTGGTTTGCGGGGGAGTGAATTTTTCGTTCGTTTCCATGTTCGTCAGTAAATTTTACTCGAATACGATTACAAGGTAAGGGATGAACTCTTACTACAGGTAAAAATAAAACCGTCCTCCACGAGGACGGTTTTATTTTTACGATTGTCGGGGCGACAGGATTCGAACCTGCGACCTCTTGCACCCCATGCAAGCGCGCTACCGGGCTGCGCCACGCCCCGATTTGAGCGAGTGAGATTATAGTCGTGTTTTGCGATTCTGGCAAATCAAATTTTACTTTCTACGGAATGGATGTTGGCGTAGCGGGCAATACTTCGGGCAAGGATTTCAATGTTGGTGCGGGCGGACGAACCAAATTAAATCCATTCTCTCCCGCGTATGTAAAATATGTCACCTGACCCGGAAAGATTTCCACCCATGTTTCGTAGGTCTTCTTATCGTATTTAACCGTCACTTTATAGAAGCCTGCAGGTAGATCACCCAGCACCATATTCTCATTGTAATAAGCATCGCGGTTTACAGCGCCGCCTCCGCCATATGTTTTTACAACATAGGATTTTTTTGTTTCAACAGACTTCAGATTTACTTCCACGCCTTGCAGCGTTTTTTCCTTGGTGTCCATCACACGTCCCACCAGCACGCCCCAGCCTTGCGGCGGCGCGATCCACAATTCTGGATTATAGGTGTCGAAGAAAGAATTGGTGGGGAAGCGCACTTCAAAGTGAACGTGCGGCCCCGTTGTCGCGCCGGTTGAGCCAACAAGCCCAATGACATCACCCGTCTCAACGTGTTGATCCAGTATGGCAAAGACCTTGCTCATGTGTGCATAGATCGTATATAGCTGCTGGCCTTTATAACCAAAGTCATGTCGAATGGCGACGGCTAAACCGTATGGATCATCTTCATTCCTTGGCGCTTCGGTAAACAGCCCCCAACCCGCCCACACGATAGTCCCCGGTCCCGCCGCCATGATGGGCGTACCTTCGGGTGTGGGAATATCAATACCGGTGTGCACAATGTTGGGTGCAAAGAAAACGCCGCCATAACGATAATCGGGAATGGGCCAGTTGACCTGATCCGCGGCGATGGGGCGCGCAAAATAAAAATGGTCATAAGGTGACATTGCCCACGGAATTGGATACAGCGGAGGACGCCACCCCGAGATGGGTTCTGCTCCCGGAGTTGGCAGGCTAAACTGAAATGGTACCGGTGACGGAGTCTGCGCCGCATCAAACTTGACCTCGGGTTGACTCACGTCTCGGATCACTACGGGTGTCGGGTTTGGTTCCACGCCCTGTGCGCACGCGGAAAGAATCAGCGTCAATAAAATAACGGTGAGCGAGTTTTTGAATCTCATGATTACGGAATAATCGTCGGCGGCGTGGGTGTGAGCGTTACTGTGCTGGTCGGTGTCTGCGTGGTTGTGGGTGTTAGGGTTATCGTCGGCGTTAATGACATTGTTGGTGTAGGGGATATGGTTGGCGTGCCTGTTGGCCTTGGCGTGCGCGTGAAGCCAATGGTGGGAGTCAATGTTGGTGTGCGCGTGGGGGTAATGGTGGGCGGCAAAACGCGCGTGGGTGTGACGAGCGCATCGGGCGGATACAGTTCCAGCATCGCGGAATACCAATCCAGTCCGTTGGTTAATGCAAATTCATTGAAGCGCGAGCCAGTGTAATAGGTGCGCCAATTGGGCAGCGCGGGCAGGCGCTCCCAACCATAAGAGACGGCAAGCGCGGTGATGTCGACCCAATAGCCTGAAGGCACGGGCGCATATTCGCCGCCCTGCTCATACTTGCTTGGATCAAGTTCGTAGCGCGCGCTCAAATTCCACGGCGCGTTGTGGATCGGCTCGCCGAGTGAGCCATCCTGTTTATCGCAGCGGATATAAACGCGCCAATATGTTTGCGCGCCAATATCCTCGCGCAGCGTCACCAGCCAGCCGGCGTCCGCCATGAGCTTGTTGATCGCAAATGCGCGCCCGGTATAAAGCCAGTCTTCTGCCTGCCCGGGTTCGAGATTTGTAGTGAGCGGAACGAAGGCATTCTCAAGGCTTGCAAGCGCATCCCAGCCGGTATCGAGGATGACGCGGCTGCGCAATGCGTTGAAGGATTCATCTACGAGATCATGCAACTTTGGATAAGGCGCTTGCACGTCGCCGATATCGACGAGATACCAGCGTTGATTGGGGACATCCGGCGCGGGTGTGACGATGGGTGACCATAACGCGGGCAGCGAATCGACTGCGGCTTGCGCGAATGAAGCGGGGAAGGGGCTTGGCAATTTAGCGGGTCCCCAGGTTAATCCGCGCACGCTGCCGTTAAGTGGAACGGGCGGAACGATCAGATTGCCTTTGATATCGTAATAGGTGATGTATTGTGCATTCGCGCTGTTTGTGACCGCGATGAGTTGATCGGCAGCGGGATTCCATGCACCCCAAATTCCATCGCTGACCCAGCGCGCGGTGCGGTCGGGAAGATTTGCCTCCCAGATATAAAGTCCGCTAAAGCCGACAGTTTGGGATGTGGATGACCATAATAATTCTGAGCCATCTTCATTCCAAAGCGGATGATTTTCAGACGCGAAAGGTGTGTTGCTTAAGTTTTGATAACGGTCTTCGCCGGTCAGATCGAGATTTGCCAGCCAGACATCACTGTCACCGCCGCGCGAAGAGATGAATGCCACGTGTCTGCCATCCGGCGCCCAAACGGGAGAGTGATCGGATGCGGGGTCTTGTGTGATGGAAACGATGGACTGTGTGCGGTCGTTGACAGAGACGATGGAAATTTCAAGGTTGTCATTTGTGTATGTTTCAAAGACAAGCCATTGGCTGTCAGGTGACCATGACGGAGCGGAGTCGTATTCGGGTGTGTTGGTGATCTGCGCGATATCGCCGCTTTGCAAGTTCATCACATACAAATCCCAAAATCCATTGCGGTTGGATGCAAATGCAATCTGCGTATGGTCAGGGCTGAGTGCGGGGTAGATGTCGCTCCAGTTGCCGGTGGTGATGCGTGTGAACGGCAGGTCTTTGGGCTGATACGCAAAGAGGTGGGCGTATCCATTTTCTTCGATGGATATGAACGCGAGATTCCCATCACCGTTGTAATTGATAACGGGTGCGGCGGTATTTGTAGGTTGAGACGCGAATGTGGAAACGATTGTAGGAGTGGTCGCTGCGATATTTTGTGTACAGCCGACCATCAGCAGGTTGATCACAATTAAGGTATAGATAATTTTCGCGGGCAAGGAGGGGAAATTGACGGGCATGGAAAATATCGGCTACGCAGAATCAGATGCGGGGTCATCTGAGGGCGGCACTACATCAAAAGAAAAAGTCAGCGGATCGTTGGAAGGTCCATCCGGGTAATACAATCGCGCGTTGAGGGTGTAGGGATTTTCGAGCTCGCCGCGGATGTGCATGGTGAATTCAAGTTTCCAACTCATCGGCTCGACGATATTCGTAGATGCGACTTCATCGCCATTTGAGTTGTTCAGGCTGACTTCAATGTAGGGGCGTTTTTGGAACGGCGTGATTTCAATGTTGACGCGCAAACGGCGTCCATCGGGATAGGGCTGCGCGGAAAGTGAATTGATCTTTGTCTCTTCGGGTGTTGCGCGGGTAAGGTTGTCTTCGGGGAAGAAAAAATCCATTTGGGTATTATAACCACAAAAGATGAGACGCAGATTGGAGGGTATAATTTGAAAATCAAAGTGAATGGTTGTTGTAAAACGTTTCCCGACTTATAGATAAAAAAATGCTCCAGTCAGGGTGAGGGGGGCACCCTAACTGAAGCGCCCTTATTTTACACCAATCCATATTTTTGACAAGGGTTTTAATACACCAATTTTAGGCAAAAAGGAGATTTAAAATGGCTGACAAAAAAAACAGCAAACCCGAAGAAAAGAAAGATGAAAAAAAAGAAGAAAAACCCATTCCCAAGGATAATTTGGTTGAAACCAAACATTCCGTCAAGATTAACGGGAAGACGGTCAAGTACACAGTGACTACTGGAACGATGATCATCAAAGAGGAAGTGTGGGACAAAGATAAAGAAGCCGAAGTTGAGAAACCGCGCGCGCAAATGTTTTTTGTTGCGTACACGTTGGACGGCGTGAAAGATAAAGCCAAACGCCCGATCACATTCTCGTTCAACGGCGGACCCGGTTCATCATCTGTATGGCTGCACATGGGCGTGCTCGGACCGCGCCGCGTGGTGTTGACCGATGAAGGCGAAATGCCCCCGCCTCCGTTCAAGTTGACCGATAACGCGTATTCCATCCTCGATCAAACCGATCTTGTTTTCATTGACCCGATGAGCACCGGCTTCAGCCGCCCCGTGGAAGGTGAGAAGGCGAAGGAATGGCACACCTTTTCAAAAGATATTACATCCGTCGGCGATTTCATTCGTTTATATGCCACACGCTATCATCGCTGGCTTTCACCGAAATTTCTCGCGGGTGAATCTTATGGCACAACGCGCGCGGCGGGTCTTTCGGGTTACTTGCAGGAACGTCACGGCATGTTCTTAAATGGATTGATGTTGATCTCCGCTGTGTTGGATTTCACCACCATTGATTTCAATCTTAACAACGATCTGCCGTATATTCTTTTTGTTCCGGCTTACGCGGCAACCGCCTGGTATCACAATAAGTTGAGTTTCAAAGCGCATTTGCAAACGGTCATTAAAGAAGCCGAAGAATTTGCGAAAGGAGAATACGCATCCGCTTTGTTCAAGGGGTCAGCGCTTACGCCTGAAGAACGTGCCAGTGTTGTTGAAAAACTTTCACGCTACACGGGTATCTCGCAGGATTTTATTGAGCGTTCAAATTTGCGTATTCTCGACCAGCATTATTTTAAGGAACTGCTGCGCGAGCGCGGAAAAACCGTCGGGCGTTTGGATAGCCGCTTCACAGGTATGGATCGCAGCGGAGTGACTGCTACCGCCGAATATGACCCGCTGTTCAGTCAGGTTAACGGGCCGTATACTGCCACGCTCAATGATTACATCCGCACCGAACTGAAATTTGAAAGCGATCTCTCTTATGAAATTTTGAGCGATAAAGTTTGGATGAACTGGTCGTATGAGTATTTCCAAAATCAATATGTCAATGTTGTTGAGACTTTGCGCTCAGCCATGAATCTTAATAAATATCTCAAGGTCTTCGTCGCCAACGGATATTTCGATCTCGGCACGCCATATTCCGCGACCGAATATACATTCGATCATCTTCATCTGGATGACTCTCTGCGAAAGAATATCAGTATGGGCTATTATGAAGCCGGCCACATGATGTACATCCACATGCCTTCGCTCAAAGCATTAAAGAAAGATCTGGCGAAATTCATCAAGGACGCAAGTTAAAAAATTTAAACACGAAGGGCACAAAGGGCACGAAGTTTTTTACTTTGTGTACTCACCTGCACTGGCGTGCGGCGCAAGTGTCGTGTCCTTTGTGTTTAAGGATTTTGAATTATGAACCTAGATAACCTCGAACTCTTCAAACAATTGGATACGCAGAATCTGATCGCTGAAATTGACGCGCTCCCCGATCAACTTCAATCCGCGTGGGATTTAGGCGCGACTCTGCCGCTCCCCGATTTTTCCAACATCCAAAATATTGTCATCGCCGCGATGGGAGACTCCGCGCACGCCGCCGACCTCGTATCTGCTTCTGTTTTCTCCAATATTTCCCAGCCACTCATTATCCACCGTGATTATGGTCTGCCCGCTTTTGCGCGCGGAAAAAATACGCTTGTCATTTGCTGCTCGCATTCTGGCAATAGTGAAGAGATGCTGGACGCATTTGAATCCGCTGTGAAAAATGATTGCAGTATTTTTGTCATCTCCACCGGCGGGGAGTTGGCTAAGCGCGCTTCTGTAAAAAATATTTCTGTCTGGAATTTTGAATACAAAGGAATAGATACCGCAGCGATTGCTTTTCCCTTTGGATTATTGCTCGCATTATTTTCCCGTTTGGGATTAATCCCTGACCCTGCCAAAGATGTCGCCGAAGCCATTGCCATGATGAAGCGCTCGCAGCAGCACATTGTTGTGGATGTAATCTCAGCCAAGAATCCCGCCAAACGTTACGCGGGGCAACTGGTGGGGCGCTGGGTCACATTCGTAGGCACAGAAAATCTCGCACCCGTTGCACGAAGATGGAAAACGCAGATCAATCAACTTGCCAAAGCCGGCGCAAATTTTGAGATTATCCCAGATGCCACGCATAATACATTGAGCGCCACGCTCAATCCCAACCCGACGCTAAACGCGCACACCATGACCTTGTTTATGCGCGCACCAAGCGACCATCCGCGCAACCGTTTGCGCTCTGATTTGATGCGCCAGACTTTCATGCTCGAAGGACTCAATACAGATGTGATCGACGCGCGCGGAGAATCGATCATTGCTCATTTGTGGACGTTAATTATTTTTGGTGATTACATGGCGTATTATCTTGCCATGGCATACGGCGCCGACCCCGCTGATGAGTATGCTTTTTTGAATTTCAAAAAATCGTTATAAATATGTCATTGCGAGGGCGATGCACTTTCACCCGAAGCAATCTCCCACAATGTGACGGAGATTGCTTCGTCGGCAAAGAACGCCTCCTCGCAACGACATCAAAGTATTATGCAAACTGTTCCAAATTGACCGCCACCAACGGAAACGCTTCGTCCACGAATTTTTCGAGGGTGTGGCGTTTTTTTTGTATATCTATAATGTGAGGCAAGATAAGTGAAGTTGATGTAGTCTAGAAGAGAACCAAATTTTATTTCTCTTAATTTATGCCATGTCAGGAGTTAATATGAACGCTGTGCTTAATTCAAATACAAAAACAGAATTTTCAATTCACCCCGCCACGTTGATGGGGCTTGTCTCTTTAACGGTTGCTAATCTCGACAATCAAATTTTATTTTATCAACAGGTGCTGGGATTTAAACTCCACTGGCGCGAAGGCAATAAAGCGGCGCTAGGCGCGGGCGGCGCGGATTTGCTGCGCCTGACTGAAGAACCCAACCTCAAGAAATATCGCGGCGTGACCGGTCTTTATCACTTCGCCGTCTTATTTCCCAATCGTCGTGAATTGGCGTGTGCTGTGGCGCGTTTGTCTGTGTTGAAATATCGCAATCATCCTACCGATCATATTATGACCAAGACCACTTACCTTGATGACCCCGAAGGCAATGGCATTGAGTTGTATTGCGAATCGCCTGAAGATGGCGTCTTCACCATCGAGAATAACGATTTCGTCACCCGCCGCGCCGATGGAACGCTCAGCGACGGGCGTGAACCGCTTGACGTGGACGCGCTTTTCTCTCACCTCAAAGAGGATGACCGTCTCGATGATTCACTGCCGCCCGAAACGCGCGTGGGGCATGTCCACTTGCATGTGCGCAATGTGCAGGAGGCTGTGGATTTTTATCACGGCATTCTCGGCTTTGACGTAATGGGCATGTCGTCCACGTTTAAAGCCGCGTTCATTTCCGCGGGCGGATATCACCACCACCTCGGATTAAACGCGTGGCAGGGAGAAGGCGCGCCGCCTGCGTCCGCTGATTCTGTCGGCTTGCGCTACTTCACCGTGGATTTCCAAAATCAAAGCGCGCTGGATGAAGTGGTCGCGAGGATTGATAATGCAGGTATCGCATCCAATAAAATTGAAGATGGTTTGCTGATATACGATCCATCTCAAAATGGCGTTGTACTTAGGGTGACGGCGTAAAACTCCCAAATATTTAATGATCAAAAGCGCAGAGGAATCTGCGTTTTTGATTTGTACGAAATTCGACTCCTGGCACGTCATGGTTCTATTCGATATGCAAAAAGGATAGGACATCATGCAGGCACAATTAAATGCGCGTTTTTCAGAACCCAATCAGAAAATCAATATTGGAAACTTTTCCACGGAAGACAATGAAGGCAATTATGAAGTTTGTATTGCTAACATCAGTCCGGCAGAGCGGCGCAAGCGATTAAGATTTGGCATCATGCAATTTGTAATCAGTTTTATTATTCTCGCCGCGCTGCTTTTCTTTAGTGTAGATAAATATTGGCGGCTCATTTTATACCTCCCATTAGGCGCAGCTTTCAGCGGATATTTTCAATGGCGCGACAAGACCTGAGTATCTCTTGCCCGGCGCAGTTTGCGTCAACTCAGTGATGAAAAAGAAAAAATCGAAGATCAAGGCGAAGCGGATCAGATTAAACGGCAGGCTCGCAAGGTGTTGATAAAATCCACTTTGGCAGCCCTTGCGCTAACTTTCCTCATTTTGTTTTTACCGTAATCATCAAACGTCCTGTAAATGCGCGGAGCGTTTTCTTTCCCCAATTTGAATTTCCGCTATGGAATTCAAAACGAAACCCTCCCAAAAATTTGACCTGCCCAAGCGCCTTGCGCGTCATTGCGATGGCGATCCTGCCTCCGCCTTACGCCCCGGGACTTGAGATGGTCATGATCTCGATCGTTTTGACGGTTGTTCTTTGCGCCGCCGCAGTTGTTGTGTTTGCGCTGGTCGGACGGTTCGCGAAAAACCCCATCTGAACCTTTATCATTATTTCATCCGTCTTTCTGGTCATTAGTTTTCTACTTCTCTACCGTACACGTAAACCCTAAAGGTCTGCTTTGCCTTCGCAAAATCCCGATTAACGAGAAAGACCTTTAGGGTTTTTTACGAGAAAAATGTACGGTAGCAAATTTTCTACCTGATATTGCGGTCGTCTCTGTGCCGATGCCCGACACTGCGGTGATCGCCAAAGTCACGCTCAAAATTAAGAAACAAAATATTGCTGGCGGTGGTAATCCGGTTACAATTTTTCAGGCAGCCACGAGTAAAACGTATGGACCCTTCAAACCTGCGGCAGTGAACAATTGGTACAGCATTGACCTGACGAATGGAAAAGCCTATATCAACAAACTCGCGGCGAATGGCGGCTTGACTCAAATCCGCCTGCGCTTCAAACTGGATGATAACAACAACGCAATTGCCAACTACCTCAGCCTGTTTAGCGGTAACGCGCCCACCGCATCGCGTCCGCAGTTGATCGTTGACTACTACATTCCGTGAAAGTAATTTAATCCCAAACAGCGCCCTTGATCTCTCAAGGGCGCTGTTTTTTTCTGGTATCATTTCCGCTATGGAATTCAAAACGAAACCCTCCCAAAAATTTGACCTGCCCAAGCGCCTCGCGCGCCTTGGCGAATTAGCCTTCAATCTCTGGTGGACGTGGCAGCCCGAAGCCGCGCGCCTGTTCGGAAAACTCGATTATGACCTGTGGGAACGCCTCGGACATAATCCCATCCGCCTGCTGAATGAGATTGGCCGCGAGCGTTTGGATGAAGCAGCAGAGGATCAGGATTATCTTGCACTTTATGATTCACTCTTTGAAAAATTCGACCTGTATTTCAAAAAAGAATCATGGTCTCAAAAAGCGCACCCCGAATTGAAAAATTCCATCGCGTATTTCTCGATGGAATTCGGCTTGCACGAAACGCTGCCCATTTACTCCGGCGGTCTTGGCGTGCTGGCGGGCGATCATCTCAAAGAATCTTCCGATCTCGGCTTGCCGCTGGTGGCTGTCGGCTTCATGTATGCGCAGGGATATTTCTCGCAGCGCATCAGCGAAGACGGCTGGCAGGAAGCGCTCAACAACCCTTTGACCGTTGAGCATTTGCCTGTTTCACTGGTTACAAAAAATGACAAACCCGTCACAGTTGAAATCAAATTTCCCGACCGCAGCATCCTCGCCCAAATTTGGGAAGTGCGCGTGGGTCGTGTTGCGCTTTATTTATTGGATTCAAATGTCGAAGCCAATGATGAACATGATCGCTTGTTAACCGCGCGCCTTTACTGGTCTGATCTTGATCGCCGCATGATGCAGGAAATCCTGCTCGGTATTGGCGGCGTGCGTGCCTTGCGCGCCCTGGGATACGCTCCCGATGTCTGGCACATGAACGAAGGTCACGCATCTTTCTTAACGCTTGAACGCGCGCGCGAACTCGTTGCGACTGGTTTAACGTTTGCAGACGCCATCCAAAAAAATCGCGGACAAAATGTTTTCACCACGCACACGCCAGTCCCCGCAGGCAATGATGAATTTCCGCTTTGGCTGGTGGATAAATATCTATCATCTTATTGGGGTGAACTCGGTTTGACCCGCGAAGAATTTATAGACGTTGCCAAGCATCGTCAGGGGCACAGTGAAACGTATTCCATGCCAATTCTTGCGCTCAAACTTTCCGGCGGCAGCAATGGCGTTTCGGAATTGCACGGCGAAGTCTCACGCGACATGTGGAAATTTCTCTGGCAGGATCGCGATGTAAAAGATGTTCCAATTCAGCATGTCACCAACGGCGTTCATACCGCCAATTGGATGGCGCGCCGCTTGAACATGCTGCTCGAAAAATATCTCGGCGACGATTGGTACGACAACCTCGACGATCACGCGCTGATGGCGAAACTCGATTCGATTCCTGACTCCGAGTTATGGAGCACGCGCTTGCATCTCAAACGCAAACTCGCATTCTATATGCGCGAACGCGTCCGCGAGCGCTGGACCGGCGGCGGATTTCATCCCGTTCAGGTTGTATCCTCTGGTGTGATGATCAACCCCTACGCGTTGACGATTGGTTTCGCGCGCCGCTTCGCAACCTACAAACGCGCGAATTTAATCTTCTCCGATATTGACCGCATGCTCGAGTTGATCAACCGCCCGAATATGCCTGTGCAAATTATCTTCGCGGGCAAAGCGCATCCCGCCGATGAACCCGGCAAGCAGTTGATCCAAAAAGTGTATCGCAATGTCAAAAAAGCCGAAACCGGCGGACGCCTCGTCTTCCTCGAAGACTACGATATGAACCTCGCGCGTTACCTCGTTCAAGGTGTGGATGTGTGGATGAACACGCCGCGCCGCCCGCTGGAAGCCAGTGGAACATCAGGTATGAAAGCCGCGATCAACGGCGCGCTGAATTTCTCCGTGCTGGATGGCTGGTGGCGTGAGGCTTATAACGGTCGTAACGGCTGGTCAATTGGTGAAGATAAGGAATATGAATCAACGGAAGCGCAAGATCAATTCGATGCCGGAGATTTATACAACACGCTCGAAAACAAAATCATCCCGCTCTATTATGACCGCGACCCGAAAGAAATCTCGCACGAGTGGGTGGCGATGATGAAAGACACCATGAAGACCTGCATCCCGCAATTCTCCACGCGCCGCATGGTCAAACAATATGTCGAGAAATTCTACGCCCCCGCGTTGAAGAAATAAATCATGACGACGGACAATGGACGATTGACCATATCACCCATTGTTCATCGTCTAAAAGAGAAAATTATGTTTCCCGAAATTACAGTCACCGAACTCAGTGAAAAACTAAAATCCGAAGAGAAATTTATCCTGCTGGATGTCCGCGAACTCGATGAGTTAAATCGCGCGAAGATCACCGACCCGCGGCTTGAAGTCACGCCGATGAGCAAACTCGCGCAGCAGGGCGTGAAAGCATTATCCGAGTCCGTACAAGCGCAGCAGATTCCAGTTTATGTAATGTGTCATCACGGCAGCCGCAGCATGCAAGTGACTGGCTGGCTCATGCAACAGGGATTCAAAAATGTCATCAACGTCACCGGCGGCATTGACCAATACGCGCGCAAAGTTGATCCATCGGTTGGGTTTTACTGATCGTTTGAAAGTAAAAGGTTGAAGGTTCAAAGTTGAAGGTTGAGAATTCCGAAAGGGCTTTCAACCTTCAATTTTTAAACCTGCCAACTTTCAACCGAAGTTCTTAAAACCAGACCGCCACCCTTGCGGATGGCGGTCGTGGGGCGCTGTGGCAATTCTTCGTTAGATCGTGAAGAGGGATGCCACAGCGCTGGGTTTATTGCTACTTTTCATAAGTGACATCACCTCCTCCATTTCTTAGAATGGCGATTAAATTGTATGCCCCTTGAAAGATAATGGTAGTATGTCACAAAAGAATTCGGATGTCAATAGCCTGATTTTGATTCTTACCTTTTTGTAATCTTTCCCATTCCTGAAAATTTGTGATACCTTTTGAGAGTCTCCGCCAGACTATCACTGCTATCCTTTATGTATGAAATTTGATCAGGAGAAACCCATGAAAACAAAACCAAACAAATTATGGATCATCGTGTTCGCCCTCGGCTGGCTGGCTGATTTCCTCTTTTGGAAAAAAAATCCCGGCATCAATTTTGCGATCTTCGCGGGGATGTGTCTGCTCGCTGCTTTTTATCTGCTGCTGGAGGATGGGCTGCGCCCGCGCCCCGCTACCTTGATTTTGATCCTGCCATTCGGATTTTTTGCCGCCACCACGTTTATCCGCGCCGATCCGATGACGGTTTTTCTCGCGGTTACATTTACGCTGCTGGTGATGACGCTGTTCGCAATGTCATATCTTGGCGGGCGCTGGTATTTGTATACGCTTGCAGACTACTTCACGAAATCGCTGCAACTGTTGGGCAGTTTGGTGGCGCGCCCGATCACCTTTATGAATGAGGTGCGCAAATCGCAAGCCGAAGCGGGTGTGCAGTCTTCTAAAAGAAATATCTGGCCGGTGGTGCGCGGCATCGTAATTGCGCTGCCAATCGTAGCAATCTTCGCCGCGTTGCTCTCCTCCGCGGATGTGATCTTCGGTCAGCAGTTGGGGAACATCATGAAATGGTTCAGGATGGACAACCTGCCCGAGTTGATTTTTCGCTTTGTCTACATCGTCGTCATCGGATATGCGCTCGCGGGTGTGATCTTGCACGCTGCCACCGAATCGACAGATGAAAAACTTGCCAGAGAAGATAAGCCGTTCTTGCCGCCATTTCTCGGCTTTACCGAATCCACAATTGTATTGGGCAGCGTGGTCGCGCTCTTTGCCGCTTTTGTGGTTGTGCAATTTCAATATTTTTTTGGCGGGCAAACCAATATCCACATTGACGGCTACACCTATGCCGAATATGCGCGCAACGGATTTGGCGAACTGGTAACCGTTGCGTTCTTTGCCCTGTTGATGCTGCTGACATTGAACTCCATCACCAAACGCGAAACCGAATCGCAGCGCAAAATATATTCGGGCTTGGGTGTTGCGCTCGTCGCGCTGTTGCTGGTCATGCTGTTTTCGGCGTTCAAGCGTCTCGGCTTGTATGAAGCCGCTTATGGTTTCTCGCGCCTGCGCACATACACACATGTCTTTTTGATCTGGATTGGCTTGCTGCTGATCACAACCATTGCGCTTGAGATTTTCCACAAAGAGCGCATGTTTACACTGGCGCTGCTGATTGCTTCGTTTGGATTTGCGGTTTCGCTGCCCATCCTCAACGTAGATGCGTTTATTGTCAACCAAAATATTCAGCGCGAATTGCATACAAAGGCGAAAGATAACGTGCCATTGGATGCGAGTTATTTTGTGCAACTTTCCGATGATGCGATTCCGCCGCTGGTCTCCGCGTACCGCGACTCCGCGCTGCCGAATCCGCTGCGAGAGCAAATTGGCGCGGCGCTGGTTTGCATCCAGCAGCAGCGAAATAATTCACGCGATACATCGTGGCAATCCTTCCACTTTGCCACATTCAACGCGGATAAATCCCTGACGTTGATTCAAAAAAATCTCAAAGGATTTAAGTTCGTCGATACGGATTATCCCAACACGGTCACAACGCCGTCAGGTGAAGATATCTCCTGTTCGGGTTATTACTATGATTAGATGTAAGAATCCATTCAAGCCGACTGTCTACCTTGTATCTCATTTACAAAGGACTGACTTGTGGATTTCAAATTAACCATCTTCTCTGATTACATCTGACCGTGGTGCTATGTCGGCCAGGGTGTGGTCGACCAACTGAAAGCAGAATACAACATTGATGTGGAGTGGCGTCCATATTATCTTCGTCCCGATACGCCGCCCGAAGGCATGGAGTTGCCCGCCTATATTATCAAGGCGCGCGCCAGCGGAGCGGATGAGCGTTTGCAAAGCATGGCGAGCATGCACGGAATGAAATTCGCTTCGCCCGATCGTATTTACAACACGCGCATCGCGCACGAAGCCACCGAGTATGCGCGTGAGCATGGCAAGGCGCTTGAATTTCATCATGTGGTCTTTCGTCAGGTTTATAGCGATAGATTGGACATCAGCAAATGGGAAATTCTCCGCGTCGCCGCCGAAGAAGTGGGCTTGGATGCGGATGACATGCAAGCCGTTGTGGATGGCGGCAAGTACACCGCCGAGGTCGCTGAGCAAGTTCAGCGCGCGCAGCAGATTGGTGTGAGTGGTGTGCCAACCTATGTGATCAATGACCGTTACGCAGTCGTCGGCGCGCAGCCTTATGAAGCGTTCAAAAGGGTACTGGCGCAGATCTTGAAATAAAAAAATCGGGACAGGCTTTTAGGGCTTGTCCCGATTTTTATTATGCGCGAATGCCTGTGAAATTTACAGTAATGCGCGTCTTGGCTCCTTGCTAGGACTTGAACCTGCGACCTTCGGGCAATTCAAGTATTCCTAGCGGCATACGTTTTTCACGGCAATTCTGTTGTTACATATATTCGTACATCTTCTAAAGCAGTGTAAATTTTTCGGAAAGTCGGATTTATATATTGTCCGGCCTCTAGTATTCGACCTTCCACTGCCTCATCCCAACCTTCAGGATCTATATCCTTCTGCTCTTCCCATTCTGGAATTAGAAGGCTTTGATAACCCTCCCATTGTACCCAGATATAGTCACCTAAAAGTTTTTTTAATAATTCAAGTAAATTGGGCAAATCCTCAGGAAATTTACCATCGAATTCACCACCCCATACGCTGGCGTCTTTTGTATTCTTTGAATTATATATTTGAGCATATAGGATTAGGTTATAAGAGTTTTCGCACCAAGTCGAATACCTCTTATCGATTTTTGAAAAATCGAGTTTGGGGGGTAGTGAATTACCAACCTCATTATTCTTTTCATTGATAAGAAAATATGCTAAAGGTCTTAGTTTTACTTCATTGTAAATTTCAAATCCATCAATTACCCATTGTTCTATAAATGAAAGTTTGAGTAATTTTGGTTCGGCTATACTTTTTAGTGCATCTAAGTTGTGTTGTAATTTTAAGATTTCCTCCTGCCGTTTGTAAGTAAAAAACCATCCTGCTATAGTAATTATTGCGGAGAGCGCTGTTAAGACAACAGGTATATATGTGAGAAATCGTTGTTCGTCAGGCATTAATCAACTCTCTTTCCATTGTTTTTGATAATGGCTATTATTGCTATGTAATCCAAAACGCTTAATCTATTGGACGCTTGAAAATACGCACATCTTTATAAGTCATTACAACGCCGTGATTCATTCTTTGATAGCCAGCAACAAGTTCCCATCCTTCTATACCAAGTTGAAATATTAATACACGATAATCACCAGAGTTTTCAAAACATTTTCCATCTTGTTTGTAATACCAAAGGTGAGCATTTGCCTTGTCAGGGTTTGTGCTGTTGAGGTTTACTTCTAATTCAAGATATTCCCATTTTTGCATTTCAAAACCTCATCTCATGTTTTCGATAACTGAATTTATGTGAACCAAATTCCCCAGCGCCTTCAACGCGGTGATCGTTGCTCTCTGCGCATGGATAGATTCATTATAAGACAAATTCCCCGAAATTTTTATTTTTCTACTTCCACCGCCACCTCGATGATTCGATCCAACCTAAAAGTCCGCTCCGCGTTGCGGGTGTGACAGTAGGCTTTCAGGTATATGTAATCGGCAAGTCCCATCACTTCGCTGGGGGTGATCCAGCGTTCGGAGATTTCGCCGTCTTTGTCCATGTATTTGATGAATAATCTTTTTCCGCTGTTGATGGCTTCGCTGAGTTCGATTGGCAGGTAAACACCCTCGGGCGGCCAGGCGGGTGAGTTGTAGATGCCGATGTAATCTTCCAGCGCTTTGCCGTTGGATTTGAGTGAATCCATCATGGCGAAGAAAAGATTTTTTGTAGTCAGCGCATCCGCACGCGCGCGTGAGCCGGGGACTCTGGAAGTGACGCTAAAGGCTTCGGCGAGATAATCCAAACTATATGAAGGCATATCAAAGTAATCGCGGGCGATCAAGATCGTGTCGATCAAATTGGGATATTCAACAGTGCGGTTTAATTTGCGGTATTCGTTATCCAAAAACTGAATATCAAATTTCGAGTTGTGGCAGACAATGATCGCATCTTTGAGCGCGGATTCGATCTGGTCTGCGATTTCCTCAAATGTTGGCGCATTGATCAAATCCGCTTCATTCAAACCGTGGAGATGAGTGGCTGCGGGAGAAATCTCCCGCTCGGGGTTGACCAGCAGATTGGTGGTCGCGCGGATGCGTTTCCCTTCCGTGGTGACGATTGCGATCTGGCAGATGCGATCCCCAAACCAGGGGGAGAGGCCAGTCGTTTCGATATCCAAAAAAGCAAAGCGGGCATTGGAGAGATCAAGCATGGACGTATCTTACCGTATGAATCGTTATAACAAAAGACCTCCGAGAAAAATTCTCGGAGGTCTCTAATTACCTATTCCTTCACTTCACCATCGATCACATCGCCGTCTTTCGGTCCGGCGCTTGGAGCGGGGCCGCCTTCAGGCTGCGGTTGACCTTGCTCGCCTTGCGAGTACAACTGCTGGCTCAACGCATGGAAAGCATTTTGCAATGTCTCAGTGTGCTTCTTGATGCTGGCAACATCCTCACCTTGCGCGGCTTGCTTCAAGTCGTTGATCTGCGTTTCGATCGAGCCGCGTTCCGCTGATGGAACTTTATCGCCAAGATCGCGCAGCGCTTTTTCGGTTTGATAGACAAGATTGTCGGCAGCGTTCTTCACTTCGATCACTTCGCGGCGCTTTTTATCCGCGGCTTCGTTTTGACGCGCTTCCTGCACCATGCGTTCGATATCATCCTTGTTCAGATTCGTTGAGGCAGTGATGGCGATTTTTTGTTCCTTGCCTGTGGCTTTGTCTTTCGCGGTGACGTGGATGATGCCGTTCGCGTCAATATCAAAAGTTACTTCCACTTGCGGAACACCGCGCGGAGCCGGTGGAATTCCATCCAGTCGGAATCTTCCGAGGCTCATGTTGTCATTTGCCAGTGGGCGTTCGCCTTGCAGCACATGAATATCAACAGCGGTTTGGTTATCCGCGGCGGTTGAATATGTTTCGGTCTTGCGCACGGGAATGGTGGTGTTGCGTTCGATCATCACAGTCATCACGCTGCCCATGGTTTCCACGCCGAGTGAAAGCGGAGTTACATCGAGAAGCAAAATATCTTTGACTTCACCGCCGAGCACGCCCGCTTGGATGGCTGCGCCAATGGCGACAACTTCATCGGGGTTCACGCCTTTGTTCGGTTCTTTGCCGTTGGTCAAACTGCGTACCAAATCCTGAACCATGGGCATACGTGATGAACCGCCGACGAGAACAACTTCGTCGAGTTTCTCAGCAGATAACCCCGCGTCTTTGAGCGCGGATTCAAATGGCTTGCGGCAGCGCTGGAGCAGGTCGCCGGTCATTTGCTCGAACTTGGCGCGGCTAAGTTTCAGTTGTAAATGTTTCGGTCCGCTCGCATCGGCTGTGATGTAAGGCAGGTTGATCTCGGTTTCCATCACGGTCGAGAGTTCAATCTTCGCTTTTTCTGCGGCTTCGCGCAAACGCTGTAAAGCCTGTTTGTCGGCGCGCAGGTCAATGCCCTGATCTTTCTTGAATTCATCCGCAGCCCAGTTGGTGATCTTCTGATCCCAATCATCGCCGCCGAGGTGCGTATCGCCATTGGTGGATTTAACTTCGATCACGCCTTCACCGACTTCAAGCACCGATACGTCAAACGTACCGCCGCCCAAGTCGAAGACGAGGATGGTTTCATTTTTCTTTTTATCGAGTCCGTAAGTCAACGCGGATGCGGTTGGCTCGTTGATGATGCGCAACACTTCCAAGCCCGCGATCTTGCCCGCATCTTTGGTTGCCTGGCGCTGGCTGTCATTGAAATACGCGGGGACGGTGATGACCGCCTGAGTGACTGCCTCTCCCAGATATGCTTCTGCATCGGTTTTTAACTTGCCCAGGATCATCGCGCTGATTTCCTGCGGCGAATATTCTTTTCCGTTGATGGGTAATTTCACGCGCACATCGTTGGACGGTCCTTCAATCACTTGAAATGGAACCATGCCGCGTTCAACACTGGTCTCGCCAAAGTGCCGCCCGATGAAACGTTTGATGGAATAGATCGTGTTATCTGAATTAATAACAGCCTGTCGTTTTGCAGTCTGTCCGACCATGCGCTCGCCGTTCTTGTTGAACGCGACCACGGATGGGCAGAGACGCCCGCCTTCTGCGGTGGTGATGACGGTAGCTGTACCGCCTTCCATCACAGCGACTACGCTGTTTGTCGTGCCGAGATCAATGCCAATAATTTTTGCCATGTTAATACTCCTTGCTTTAGTTTTCTATACATAAATGTTAAGCGATGTCTGCAAGAATTCTGTTAACACGATATAGAAATTTTATGTAATAGATTAGGACGCGTTTCATTTCAATCGAAAACAACCTTAGAGAGACTGTTTAATAACCCGATTTCTACATCCCTTTAGCATGATTCCCTGAGCGGAGCGAAGGGTCTCTGAGATGATCGTAGAGATGCTTCGCTGTCGCTCAGCATGACATCGCGAGTTATTAAACAGCCTCTTAGATTTTTTTGTTTAACTTGCTGCATACACAAACCCCCGTTTGGATTAATTGTTATCCAAACGGGGGTTTAAAATTGACGGCAGTACAAGTACAGAAATTAGATTTGATACGGCTCTTTATTCACAAGTTCCGCTACTATAGTGGACATCCTGTGCAGGTGTGCCGAATGCTTCATAAACGGGTATGCCATCCCATTCTGGAGGAATGGGTAAGCCGAGGGCGTAAGCGGCTGTTGCGGCAGTGTCCATTGTTCTAACTGAATCGGTTAATTGCTGAGGGATGATACCCGGGCCGGAAATGATCCACGGGATGAGATAATCTTCGACGCGCGTGCCATCGTGAGTTCTATCATGCCCGCCATGGTCGGCGGTGACAATGACCAGCGTGGAGTCGCGCATGCCGTTTTCATCCAGCGCAGCGAGGACTTGCCTCAGCGCATCATCGCTTTCGCGCAGGGCTGTGAATTGGGAATTACTCATCCAACCGTATTTATGCCCGCGAAAATCCGAGGTGGGGAAATGAAGGAACATCAGGTCAAAATCGGTGGGGATGATTTCTATCGCGGCTTTGGCGATCAAGGCTTCAGTGCCAAATACTTCGAAGTCATTTGTTGTATCTGGCTCGGCGATCAGTCGTAATTTTTCCTTGCCCACCAGCATGACAGATTTCATATCTGCCGCGTGGGTGAGATCAAAAATACCCGTGCCTTTTGCGTAGCCTCTGTAGAGATTATTTGCATTCCAGCGCATGCCGTGTTTATCCATGCACATCCCTGAAAGCATGGATGTATGCCCCGGTAAAGTAGTGGGGTATGTAATCGTCCGCGCAGAAAATGTATAGGCGCTGGATTCGATTAACTTAAGCAGGTTGGTCATTTCTGCTGCTTTGATCGCATCCGGGCGCATCCCATCAAAACTGATGATGAGCACGCGCTCAACGCCTGATGGATTTAATTCAACGGTTGGGGTTGGGGTATTTGTGGGCACGCTGGTGGATGTGATAATAAATGCCGGTGCAGGTGGAGGGATAACAAAGGTTGAAGTTGGTACAGGAGCAAAAATGGGTGCAGATATGGAACGCGCGGGATTCACAACTGAAGCCGGTACAGATTTCCAAAAGTCCGGGACTGTGTTGTATCCTTGTAAAAATATTAGGGCGATTACTAAAATAAAGTTACGTTTCATGGTTTTCTCTGCGGTTAATGTTTTATTTTTTTAAAATTAGTATATGCATTATTAAATAATGCAACGTTGCGCTATGGTATTAATAGACTTGTTAATTAATATCAAAATGCAACTTTGCATAACTGTAAGTAAGTGAATCAAAACGGTCTTCAAAGTCGTAAGACTTTGAAGACCGTTTTGATTCGCACACTCAGATCATTGGCCGGATATTTTTATCGTATCCGCAATGGTGTCAAACATTGGGATGATTCCTTCTTTCAACCCTGTTCCTGTTGTCAGTGTCACATTCACATATCCGGTACTTGCTTTAAAAAGCACGCGTTTTTGGAAAGTGATAACGCCGTCACTGCCAGTGGTTTTAGATTCGATGATGCCAAATGTTATCTGCGTGGGCGTGATCATAATATCAATGGATGTGACCTCAAGCCCTTGTATGGTTTTGGTTAATTCATCGGCAATAATTTGTAGATCGTTATCAGAGTTAAAGGGTACATCCTTTAATTCATCCCAAATAATTTTGATCGTGGTAACAGGTTCGTTTTGAACAGTTTCATCCTGCACATCCACTGCAAATAGACGCAAAATATTCGGGTCTTCATCGCGAATTTTTGTTAAAGATTCATGCACCAACGGGTCTGATAATTCAGTCAGAGTCAGTGCGTCAAAAAACTCCTGCTCTTTTATGCGTACGGCCAGCCAGCCTTCAGGAATGGTGATCGCATATCCTGCGCGTTCATCTGTAAAAAGCGTTGAGCCATTCTCCTGTTTGGTCAGTGAACTTCCCACGGGCAGTGCTGTTGATGTTGCAGTCGGCGCGGGTGTTGATGTAGCGGTCGGCATCGGCGTAAATGTGGGCGGAGCCGCCTGTGCCGTTTGCGTGATGGCTACTGCGACGGTCTCTGCAACCATCACTTGTAAGCGGGTGTCTTCTGTTGGCGCAGACACGGAATTGGCCGCAAGCCCCGGCACAATACAGGCCAGCGCAATTAGCAATAAAATGGAAATGAAAAATGCGCGCTTGTTATCCATGTTTTTTCCTTCTTGTGAAATAAAAAAATCTCCCGACTATTATAGTCGGGAGATTTTTGGATGTGTATGCGGGAGTTAATTCTTGGATGTCATATCCGCAAAGTTGGTGTGTTTTAATCGACTCACCAATTCCTCCTGTGCATCGCACCAGATCGGTCGCATGGGACAATCGGAAGTAAATGAGCACGCGCCTGCATTGTCCACGCATTCATTCAGCTGAATGGGGCCGTCAATGGCTTCTACAACTTCCAGCATTGTGATGTCCTTTGAAGCGCGGGCAAGCGTCACACCGCCGCGCGCGCCGCGTGATGTGTGCAGCAACCCGGCAATGGATAGCTGTGAAATAATTTTGGCGAGAAACGATGGTGGAATTTTCTGTTCCTCCGCGATTGTGCTTGTCGCAACCCGATCATCGTTTTGGCGGGCAAGATATAACACTGCTCGTACTGCATAATCTGCCTGACGTGTAATTTGCATAATAACCTCTCTTGGTTAAACAGGTAAACTTTATCAACAATGACAATTTTATAGCCTAAGACAATACAATACAAGTGATGGAGGTCATGGATAAAATATGACCTTTTACTCCGATTTTCTCCGCCCCGATTTATGCTACAAGTCGCCGTGCGCAGTCTCACACGGGTAATAAAGTACACAAAGGAGTTGATTTTACATGTGTTTTTTTCCTTCGTGACCTTCGTGTACTTTGTGTTTAAAAAATGGTTTTCCCGTTAAAAACGATAGAAGCCAAATTTGGTAATTTATGTAACAAGCGGTAAAATAAAGGTATGAAAGCCCAACTCCCTCACCCCGAGCATTTGTCATATCTTTCACATCGAAAACAACGCAATAAGCAGATCATTTTGCCTGTTGTGTTGAGCGCCGTGCTGATGGTCGTCGTGGTCGTATTGATCAGCCTCGCCACATTCAACTCCGGGGGAGATGTCGCGCGCTGGGCTGCAATCTCCACGATCTGGATCATCATCCCGACTTTAATCGCCGGGCTGATCGTTCTCGCGCTTCTGCTCGCCCTCATATATGGACTGGCGCGCTTATTGGGTGCCCTGCCCTATTACACGGGCATCGCGCAGGATTATATATATATCGCGCGTACCTACATCATACGCGGAGCGGACACGATCTCAAATTCCATCATTTCCGTTGATGGTTTCATTGCAAACATAAAAACATTCTTTCAAAGGATCATGCCATGAATAAAAATAAAACTATTTTCTTTGGCGCATTGCTCGGCGCATTGATCGGACTCGCCGCCGCCATGCTGCTCACTCGCCGCGCTGAAAAAAATGAACGCGAAACCGCCATCACCGCCGGCGAAGGGATAAAACTCGGTGTATTGGTCTTTGGCTTACTGCGCGCAATCGCCTCACTCAGCGAAGATTAAATACTATGTTTTATATAAACACCCCACTTTTTTGACCGGGGTGTTTGTGTTTATAAATGACAAAAACATTCGAAAGGCGGGAAGGCCCGTAGCGGTAAGTTACAATACAAGAAATCATCTTTAAGCAAAAACATAATGACAGATAAAGGATCTTTCTCGACAACTGACCCCGAAGATCTGCTTCATGGCATGTTCAAAAACCATGATGCCATTATGCTTTTAATCGAACCAGAATCAGGGCGGATTCTGGATGCTAATGTTGCCGCAGAAAAATTTTATGGTTATACCCTCGCACAATTCAAAGAAATATATATTACCGACATTAATATTGTGCCGCCTGAACAAACGGTGGACGTACGCGCTCGCGCGTTGCGTGAAGAACATAATTCTTTTATTTGCTCGCATCGACTTGCCAGCGGAGAAATCCGCACAGTAGAGGTACACCCTTCGCCTGTTGTAGTTGACAGCCGGCCGGCCTTGTTTTTCATCATCCACGATATTACTGCGCACAAAACAGCGGAAGACCGTTATCAATCACTGTTTGACCGCATTATGGATGGCATTTACCGGAGCACACACGCAGGAAAATTTGTAGATGTAAACCCGGCAATGGTCAAGATGTTCGGCTACTCCAGCAAAGAAGAAATGCAAAGCATCGATATTAAAAAGGAACTGTACTTCGCGCCCGAAGAAAGAGGCAGCCATATTCTCGATACAGGGCAGGAGGAAACCGAAGTTTACCGTATGCGCCGCAAGGACGGTTCTGAAATCTGGGTGGAAGATCACGGCTGGTACGTGCATGATGAACAGGGCAATATTATTTATCACGAAGGCATCCTGCGCGACGTGACTGAACGCAAGCGCGCCCAGTCGTTATGGAACAAATATACAGAGCAACTACAGGTCGTGTATCGTGCTTCCCGTCGATTGAATGCTTCATTTGAGAAACAGCATATCTACGAAGTGACATACGAGAGCATTGCGCAGCTCATCACTTATGACACGGTCTATATTTCATCCTTTGAACGACGTACCAGCATGATCACCCTGGTGTTCGGATGGCATGACGGCGCGCCGCTGGATACAACCGTTTATCCGCCCATTCCTCTCGAGCCTCCGGGGAAAGGCATTCAGAGTGAAGCGATTCGTACTGCCAAACCGATTCTCCTGAACAATTTTCAGGAGCGGTTAAAGAACGTGAATGCGGTCCACACCTTTGACGATAAGGGAAATCGAATAGAGAATCCCCCCGAAGAAGGTGATATTCCCCGCTCGGCGCTGGTCGTGCCGATGATTGTCGAGAATCAAGTGATGGGTGCGATACAGGTATTCAGCTATAAAGCGAACACATATACAGAAAGCGATTTGGACCTGCTTAATACAGTTGCCTCGCAGACCGCTGTCGCCCTGATTAATTCTGACCTGTTCCAGCGCGTTCAGCAGGAGAACCGTGAGCGTAAGCAAGCCGAGAATATGCTGCTCGCGCGTACACGCGAATTAAAAACGCTTTTCACAATTTCCAACCATATCAGCTTTGTGCAGACTGAAACCGAGATCCTGCCGCAGATACTTAAAGAACTAAAATCCGCGATTGATGCCGATACCATTGCGATCATTTTGCTTGAATCTAATCAAACCCAGTTGAACATTACCAGCGCAAGCGGCGACCTTGCTGCTTATGTCGGTCATACATTCAATGTGGATGAAGGCATCAGCGGGGAAATCCTCAAGTCGCGTCAGCTTTATCAGACAGACGACCTCTCCGATGATCCGCTGCGTATTAAAAATCTAGATGGAATAAATAATCTCGGCCCGGCGATCTTCACACCGATCTTATCGGGTGATCACCTGCTTGGCTTATTGCTCGTCGCCCGAGAAAAAGGAAAACTTACGCTCTTGTTCTCACTCGAGGCCACGCGTCTGATCATCACCACCAGCGAATTGCTGGGCAACGCCATTAACCGTGTACGTTTGCATACCGAAACCGTACGCCGACTCGATCATTTGCAGACTCTGCGCGCAGTAGATCAGGCCATTGCCTCGAGTCTGGATCTGCACATTACGCTGAATATTTTGATCAAGCACACCATCACACAACTGCAAGTGGATGCGGCCACCGTATTTCTACTCCACCCGTATCAACAAACTTTGCAATATGCCGCCGCCCAGGGTTTCCGAACCAATCACATCGAACGCGCCGAAATTCATCTTAACGATGATTTCTCAGGACGCTGCGTAATGGAGCGCAGCATAATCCAGATCTTTGACCCTGCATTGGTGGCCAAAAATTTGCCGTTCGCCCGCCTGTGGTCGGAGGAAGGTTTCGTAAACTATATTTGTATGCCGCTGATTGCCAAGGGAGAAGTAAAAGGCGTGTTGGAAGTTTATCGCCGCACGCCCTTCACACCCGATGGAGAATGGCTCGAATTCCTTGAGACGCTTGCGAGCCAGGCCGCCATCACAATTGACAATGCGCAAATGTTCAACAACCTGCAAAGCGCGAATATGGAGCTCGCCATCGCGTATGATGCCACCATCGAAGGCTGGTCGCGTGCGATGGATTTGCGCGATAAAGAAACCGAAGGACATACTCAGCGCGTCACAGAAACCACCATCCTGTTGGCGCAGGCAATGGGCATAAGCGACAAAGAGATACTTCACATCCGGCGCGGCGCGCTGCTGCACGATATTGGCAAGATGGGCGTTCCCGATCACATTTTGCTTAAGCCGGGCAAGTTGACCCCGGAAGAATGGGATATCATGCGCACGCATCCCGTCCTTGCTTTTGAGATGCTTCAGCCAATCCGTTATTTGCAGCACTCACTGGATATTCCCTACTTACATCATGAACGATGGGATGGAAGCGGCTATCCGCGCGGACTTAAAGGCGAAGCGATTCCGCTCGCGGTGCGTATCTTCGCAGTGGTGGATGTGTACGACGCGCTGACCAGTTCCCGCCCGTATCGCGAAGCGTGGAGTAAAGAGAAAACGCTCGAATACATCACAGAAAGACGCGGCACGGAATTCGACCCGCAGGTTGTGGATGCATTCTTGAAAATGATTCAATAGCAGGTAAAATAAAGTGACAGTCAACAAATTGGCTGTCACTTTATTATTATGTCCAACACATCCATTTCCAAAACCACCTTTCGTAGATTTCTACTTGGCATTCAAGGGCTTTGGCCCAGCCGTCGTTTTAGCGGACTGCCCGGCGTCACGTCTGCGCTTCATCAAATGGAAGCGTTGCAACTCGATCC
This sequence comes from Anaerolineaceae bacterium, assembly GCA_009885525.1. Lineage (GTDB taxonomy): Bacteria > Chloroflexota > Anaerolineae > Anaerolineales > Villigracilaceae > Villigracilis. The sequence goes on from VFKN01000086.1 coordinate 26,019, forward strand.
GCTGGTGATGGTGGCGCGCAGTCAGGACATTGCCATGTATGGGCGCGTGCTGAATTACAAACCCGAATATCTTCATCAAACCGCATACGAACATCGCAAAGCATTTGATTATGGCGCGTGGCTGGCCATGTATCCCATGCGCGAATTTCCATACTGGCATGCCATCATGCCGCGCGTGGAATCTTATTCGCGGCTGGCGTTGTTCAAGAAGAACTTTCCCGAAGCCATGCGGCAAGTACAGGAAATTTTGCGCGAAAACGGTCCCATGAGCAACCGCGACTTTCAAGGCGAAGGTCTCAAATATTGGAGTTATCGCGGGCGCAAAGATACATCCGTCGCGCTATTTTATTCGTGGCTGCTGGGCGATGTGATGATTACCAGCCGCAAAGGATTCGACCGCGTCTACGATCTGCGCGAACGTGTGATTCCCACCGAGTATCAGCGCGTCGCGGATATTTCCGAAGCCGAGGATTTCTTCGCGCGCAAACAAATCGCGTTTGCAGGTTTGCTGCGCGAGAAACGCTTCCGCACCAGCTGGTCGAATTCCATCGAGCGTAAAATATCTCCGCACGAAGATATACAAAAACTCGCCGAGATGACCGAGCGCGGAATTATCGCGCATTTGCAGGTGGAAGGCTTCAAGGAAACATGGATCACGCTCGCGGAGAATCTTCCTCATCTCGAAGATTTGGAATCGGGGAAGATTCCCAAGGCATGGAAATCAAAAAATCCCACTACGCAAGATGAAGTTACATTGCTCGCGCCATTGGAAATTGTGACCGCGCGCGGCCGCGCGAAGCAGGTCTTTGATTTTGAATATATCTGGGAAGTCTATAAGCCTTTACATCAACGCCGCTGGGGATATTACACCCTGCCCATTTTATACGGCGACGATCTCGTTGCGCGTCTCGACCCGAAACTGGATCGTAAAACGAATACGCTGCACATCCTCGGTTTTTGGCTCGAAGATGACGCGCCGAAAGACAGCGAGTTTGCAACCGCGCTTGCAAAGGGATTACTTCGTTTTGCAGATATGATCGGCGCGGATAAAATCGATGTCAACGCGATCAAGCCCGTGAAGTTAAGATCTGAAGTGAAACGAATGTTCAAGGAGAAATACAATGGCAATTGATCCCACTTATAACGAACAAAACCGCGCATCCACCGAACGCATGAAAGCGCTCGCCGCCAGCCTTACCGATGAGGAAATGCAAACCGGAGTAGGGGAGCACTGGACAGTTGCCATCGTATTCGCTCACCTCGCATGGTGGGATCGGCGCGTGTTGTATGTGCTGGATATGACTCAAAAGAACGGCAAGTTATTCGTCCCCGAAATTGACATCATCGTAAATGATTTGTCCCTGCCGTTATGGGCAGCCATCCCGCCACGTGAAGCCGCGCGCATCGGCATCGAAGCCTCCGCGGAATTGGACAAACGCCTCGAAACCTATGCCCCCAGTTTGCTGGAGGAAATTTATAACTTCAACAAACGCTGGGTCATTCGCGGCTTGCACCGCAACGAGCATTTAACCGAAGCCGAAGCAGCGGTGAAGAAATAAATTGCCAGCCAATAATTTTTTTTCATATCCCAAAATTGATGATGTTCAAGAGGAAACAATATGATTATCGACCGAATAGACAACGCCCATCTATATCATGCAGTAAATATCAAATTCAAACGCGCATTTAACTATATTCATGAGATCGATGCGTCCAGCATTGCTGACGGAAAATATGAAATCGACGGCGGCAATATGTATGCTCTGGTTCAGCAATACAATACAAAATTAAAAGAGCAAGGTTTTTGGGAGGCGCATCGCCGTTACATTGACCTGCAATATATCGTTCAAGGTGTCGAGGGGATGGGGTATGCCAATATCAATCATCTGCAACAAGGCGAATATGACTCGACCAAAGATTTTTTACCCCTTTACGGTGACGGCGACCTTGTCACTTTGCGCAGCGGCAGTTTTGTCCTGCTCATGCCGGAAGATGCCCACATGCCCGGCATGGCAATTGGCTCCCCTGCGCCTGTGAAAAAGGTGGTTGTAAAAATTGCCATCGATTAATAACTAACCTTACACAGTGTCGTTCTGAGCGGAGCGAAGAACCGCTACGATTATCTCAGAGGCCCTTCGCTATCGCTCAGGGCGACATAAAAAGAGTCTGCTCAAAAATGGAGCAGACTCTTTTTTTACCAATCATTATTTTTTTCGTACCCTAGCCTCGCCAGCAAATCCCCCGTTACATCTTTGAATAAATTTTTATGAGCATCTGTAAAGTGCTCTCTCCACCCGCCCGTTTTTCCCGAGCGAAAGGTGTGACTCTTCTTAGGCTGAATCGCCTCGACCAAAACGGATAACGCCTTCCCGCGCGGAGTTGGAATCTTGTAACCGGTCTTCTCAACCTCGTCGAGCATCGCGTTGAGAGTCGCATCTCGATTATTGATCAAATCCTCGAAGCGGATACACATCACATGCTTTTGCTCCAGCCATTGGAACACGCCTTCGTAGCGCTGCTTCACGCTGACCATTTTCAGCCCGTCGCGGTCAATGCCGGTGATGGCAACATTCAACCGCGCGCCAAAATCAGGCAGGGATTTGTAGTACGCGTGCATCCCATGTTCTTCGTGCATATCGGTGGCAAAGAATACTTGCGAGACGAGCATATCACGGGGATCTCGATAAATAAAATAATTCACGCGATCGGGTTTGCATAACACCGCAACATTCTCGGGCGTTGCGTCCACATAGCCCCAGCCAATCACGCCATTTTTAATAGCGCGTATATCAGTCGCAATACTACTCTCTGTTCTCCGCTCTCCGCTTTTCTTGATCGTCCGAATCGGATCCGCCTCCACATACTTATACGGCATGATCTGCGTAAAACCGTTCAAAATTTGCAGCAACAAATGTGATCCGCTTTTGGGTTTGGAATTTCCAAAGACAGGCGGAGCATCATTAAAAGAAAACCGCTTCCATCGCAAAATGGCTTGAGCGGTTTTCCCATAAGGGCGTAACGTGCGGCGGACGTTTTTCATAAGAGTTACAGGTTACAGGTCACAGGTTACAGGTCACAGGTTGGTCAACCTTCCAACTTGTAACTTGCAACCTGTAACTTGTTTATTCGCTTACAACGCGGCGGAGTTTCTTCATCGAACCCTTTTCGGATTCGTAAACTTTTTTCACGCCGTCACCCAGTGCGGCTTCTGTCACGCGGATATATTTCACGAGTCGCTCAAATCCGCCCGGCTCAACGGATGCGGCTTGATCACTACCCCACATGGCGCGGTCGAGTGTGATGTGACGTTCAATGGATGTCGCGCCGAGCGCGATCGCAACCGCCGAAGGCACAAGTCCCACTTCGTGACCGGAATATCCGATTGGGATGTTGGGGAATTCCTTGCGCAGTGTTCCGATCATGTTCAGATTCAATTCTTCGGGTTCGCACGGATAGGTGCTGGTGCAGTGCATGATGACGAGGTTCTCTTCGCCAACCGCATTCACGCCTTTATGAATTTGCTCCATCGTAGACATGCCCGTTGAAATAATGATCGGCTTGCCGGTCTTGCGAACATGCTTCATCAAGTTGTGATCGGTGAGTGAAGCCGAAGGAACTTTATACGCGGGCGTTTCAAATTTTTCCATGAAATCTACCGAAGGCTCGTCCCACACCGAAACCATCCAGTCAATTTTCTTTTCTTTGCAATAGCGGTCGATCTCGTGATATTGTTCTTCGTTGAATTCAACTTTATAGCGATAATCCAAATAGGTGATGTAACCCCAGGGCGTCTCGCGCATTTGTTTTTGTTGTTCGAGCGGTGTGCACACTTCGGGCGTGCGCTTCTGGAACTTGACCGCATCCGCACCTGCATGTGCCGCAGCGTCAATAATCTTCTTGGCAACATTGAGATTACCATTGTGATTAATGCCCACTTCCGCGATGATGTACGCAGGATGACCGTCACCCATTATTCGATTTCCAAATTTAATTTCACGAGCCATTTTTTCTCCTTAAATATAGATATTAGATGACTGGAGAATAGATGAATAGTTGAACATCTTACTAATCTCTATTCTCTACTCTCTTCAACACCATTTCACACAACTCGCGGATCGCGCCGCGCCCGCCATTCTTCGTCAAGACATGATCTGCCGCGCGGATCACTTCAGGATACGCATCCGCAACCGCCACATTCCAGCCCGCGATCTCAAAGCATGGCAGGTCGTTGAGGTCATTGCCAACATAGATGATATTCTCCGCGCCGATATTTTTCCGCTCGAGGATTTCGCGCAACACACGCCCTTTGTTTTGCAAGCCCACGCCGTGTATTGCCTCCACTCCCATTTTTTTCGCGCGCGCCTGCACCACTGGATTCGGCTCCGAAGAAAGGATCATCACATCGATACCTTTCTCGTGCAAGGTCTTGATGTGCATACTGTCGCTGCGTGAAGCGGAGACGGTCTCTTTGCCGTTCTCATCTGTCAACACGAGGTTATCCGTTATCACGCCGTCAAAATCGCAGACGATCATTTTTATCGTTTCGGGCATTTTGCGGCGTTGTTTGCCGGGTGAAACCATTTCCAATCCGCTGTAAACCAACGCTTCATATTTTGCCCAATCGGGGAGTGTGTCAATATCCACGGTGTATTTTGCATCGATCACCAGCGGATAAATTACATCACCGGTCAATGATTTTTTCTGCGAGATCGTGGATGTGCGGATCGCGTCGATATGTCCTGTTTGCCAATACACGGGCGGAAGAATTTGTCGCGGCGCGTTATAGGGTTCAGCAATTCCATCCACTTTAAGCAATGGGTTCAGCGGTTTATCTTCGCCGTTGAAGCGCCACATCTTAAATGGATTTTGTCCCGCGGGCACAACTCCGCGCACGCAGTCCGCATCTTTATGATTAAGCAAAATATCAATTGCATCATCCAGCATGTTGATGGGGCGGATGGGGGAGGTGGGGCGCAATTGCACAACGATCTCAGGATGATAACTTTCGATCTCTTCCAGCCATTTGAGCGCGTGTTCAAAGACGGGCAGGTCAGTGGTTTTGTCTTGAGCAAATTTGGCGGGACGCAGGAATGGCGTTTCCGCACCCCATTCGCGGGCGACGGATGCGATCTCTTCATCATCCGTTGAGACGATGATACGCGTCACATGTTTGGATTGTTTCGCCGCGGCGATACTCCACGCGATGAGCGGATAGCCCGCGAAGTTGCGGATGTTCTTGCGCGGAATTCCTTTCGAGCCGCCGCGCGCGGGGATGAGGGCGAGTATGTCAGTCATGGGCGAATGTAGACAGGTACACAGGTAAACAAGTGAACAGGAAACGCGCCGACTTATTTTCTTGTCTACGTGTATACCTGTGTACGCTTTTACTTACCATGCCGTCCAGCCTCCATCTACAATGACATTGTTGCCCGTCATGTACGATGAAGCATCAGACGCGAGGAAAAGCAGCGCGCCGTTCATTTCATCTTTCTTTGCCATGCGCCCTAAAATTGTTTTGGCGGAATAATTCTTGACGAAATAATCTTCGTGGTTGTTGAATACGCCGCCGGGAGTTAATGCATTCACGCGGATCTCGGTCTCGGCATAATACGCGGCGAGATATTTGGTGAAGCCCATCACGCCCGCTTTGGTGGTGGTGTAATAGACCGGCTTGAAGGCAACGCGTTTTCCGTCTTTGATGTAAAGTCTTTGATCGGGACCATTCAACCCGTACGTTGAACAAATATTAATGATGCTGCCTTTTTTTCCTTGCGCGTTCATTTGCTTGACACACGCCTGCGTGACTAAAAACATTCCAGTCAAATTAACATTCAACGCCGCGTTCCACTGCTCAAGCGGATAATCTTCAAATGCGCCGGGCGCAATTCCCTTCGCTGCCGCATCCGGATCAAACTTCGGGTCGAGCGCAGCGGAGTTGACGAGAATATCCAGCCGCCCAAAATTTTCGATAACCGCGTTTACCATCGCGTTGACCGAATCGGGTTTGGTGATATCCACTGTGAAGCCCATCGCCTTGTATCCGTCTTTGACGAGTACGTTCGCCACTTTGTCCGCTGCTTCACCGTTGAGGTCAACGACCGCGACGGCTGCGCCTGCTTCGGCGAGCGTTTTGCAAAACTCCGCGCCAAGCAAGCCAACTCCGCCCGTGACGATGGCAACGCGGTCTTTCAAATTGAATTTATCGAGAATGGTCATGTGAGTTTCCTTTGTAGCGCGACATGAATGTCGCGCTACCGAGCCGTATAAATTTTATCGCCGTGTGATTCGTGTGCGAGATATAAACCTTCGGAGAGTTGCGTATAAACGGTTTGCACATCTTCTTCCTGCGCGCCGAATTTGAACAGCGCCAGCGCTGCGTTCCCGGATAATACATCTTCGTGGAGTTTGCTTACGCCCAGTTCATAATTTCCGCGCGGCAAACCTGTGACGGGGTCAACGAGGTCGGGAAGCACATAACATGGGCGGTTGGTGTACAGATAAACTGCGCCGGGTTGGTTGGTGTAAATTCTTGTGCCTTCAGGGAGTTTACTCAGAAAATCCATCGCCTGCGAATCATACCATTGGAAGGACGCATAGCCTTGTCCGCTTTTGTGGAGTTGAATAATAACGCCGTAAGTTTCATAAACTGAAAGGGTGAAAATGAAAATTGCGATTACGGTTACTGTTCCGCGAAGAATGATCGCGCGTTTTTGCCATAACCAGAATCCAAAATAAATTAGCAGAATTAACAGTGAGACGTAAATTGGCGAGTTGATGCGCAATTTGAATTTCGTGCTGGCATCGAACAGCATCATGGATGAAATAATCGAGGCGAGATAAGCGAAGATGTAAAGTCCGCTGGTGAAGGATAGAATTTCGGGAGATTCACTTTGCGGCTGGAGAAATTTCTTCAACCCGTTATAGGCGACCCAAACCAAAATAATGGCGCCAAGAATTCCTAAAGAAATAAAAAATAAATTCGGATTTTTCACTAGTATCTTGCGCCATGTTTCCAGCGGTACAAGATACTCGGAAAAGTTGTAAATCCCCGTTTTGATATTCTCCGCGCTGAGTGGATGATAGACCAGTGTGCGGTTTGTGGCGTTATCCGCGACGAGTTTGTTGCGGATGCTCCACGCGAGCGCGAGCGGCAGAAAACCGGCGAGGTAAATTACGGCGCTGGTGAATCGGTTTTTCCAGTTGTCTTGTAAAAGAATAAGTGCAAATAAAAATGTCACAAGCAGTGCAAGACCTGCGTAGCGGGTGAGGTATGTGAGGGCTGTGAGAATACCTGTGGCGATGAGCCAGCCCTCACCCCTAGCCCCTCTCCCGGAGGGAGAGGGGAACAAACCCTCGCCCTCCGGGATCAGGGCACACTGAAAGCGGAGCAGAGGGTGGCGCGCAGCGCCGGGTGAGGGAAGCTTTTGACTTTTCATAGAGGCTGAATAGAGACGATAGTGATTGTCGGATGGTGCCGCGTGCTC